>NZ_CP132204.1:1239515-1549394 GCF_030718995.1 Arthrobacter oryzae | reverse complement strand
CCTCTCCCGCCGCGGTTCCTGGCGCAGCCAGCTCGAAGCCGTCCGGGTGTCGTCACGACTGCGCGGCCTTGGGATCGGAGCCGCCATGGTCATCTGGGCTGCCGCCGAGTCCCGACACCGGGGGTGCTCCCTGATGCAGCTGACTACGGACAAGTCGCGCAAGGACGCCCACCGCTTCTACGAACGCCTGGGATTCACGGCAAGCCATGAGGGCATGAAACTCCTCCTCTAGTCCTTGGCCAAGGGACAGATAAGGCCCACGTTCAGGAAGAACATGGGCCTTATCTGTCCGCTCGCGCGGAGTGGCGGAATTCGAGCGTGCCGGTCCTAAACCTTGACGGTCCCCTTCGGCACGAACAGTGTTTCCGCCTGCTCCAGCGACATGCCGTTGGTCTCCGGCACCTTGAACATCACAAAGAAGAACGACGCCGCTGCAAACAGTGCGTACATGGCGTACGTCAGCGGCAGCGAACCTGCCGCCATCACCGGGAAGCTCAGCGTAATGGCGAAGTTGGCGATCCACTGTGCGGCCGCGGCGAGGCCAAGGGCGCGGGCGCGGATCCGGGACGGGAAGATCTCGCCCAGCAGAACCCACACCAGCGGGCCCCACGAGGCTCCGAAGCTGATCACAAAGACGTTGGCGGCCACCAGGGCAACGGGGCCCCAGGCGCCGGGCAGCGAAATCTCCTCACCTGAGCCAGTGGCTGAGGCGAAGGCCAGCGCCATGGCGCCCAGTGAAACCGCCATGCCCACCGAACCGGCTAGCAGGATGGGGCGACGGCCGATGCGGTCCACCAGCGCGATGGCCACGAGGGTGACCAGGATGTTGGTGACGGACGTGGCCACCGAAATGGTGAGGGAGTCCTTTTCCTGGAAGCCCACGGCCTTCCACAGGGTGGTGGAGTAGTAGAAGATCACGTTGATGCCGACGAACTGCTGCAGCACGGACAGGGTGATGCCGATCCACACCACGGCCTGCAGGCCAAAGACCTTGCCGCGGAGCGAGCCCTTCTGGCCGGCCAGCTTGTCTTCCTCGATGGCGGACTGGATTTCGCGGATGTGGCGGTCGGTGTCCTCGGACGGTGCGATGGTCTGGAACACCTTGCGTGCCTCGTCCTCCTTGCCCTTGAAGACCAGGAAACGCGGGGATTCGGGCAGGGTGTACGCGATCCAGCCGTACACGACGGCGGGGACGGCGCCGGCGAGGAACATCCACCGCCAGGCCTCGATGCCGAGCCAGAGCGGCTGGTCCGCGCCGCCGGCCGAGTTCGCGAACAGGGCGTCGGACAGCAGTGCGGCGAAAATACCCGTGGTGATGGCAAGTTGCTGCAGCGAGGCGAGCCGGCCGCGCACGTGCCGCGGCGAGATCTCCGAGATGTACGCGGGGGCAATGACAGAGGCCAAGCCAATGCCGAGGCCGCCCACCAGCCGCCAGAAGATCAGGTCCCAGACGCCGAACGCGAAGCCGGTGCCGAGGGCGCTCACCAGGAACAGGACGGCGCCGAGTTTCATGGCGGGAATGCGGCCGTACTTGTCGGCCACCTTGCCCGCCATGTAGGCGCCGGCGGCGCAGCCCAGCAGGGCGACGGCGACGGCGAAGCCGGTGACGGCCTCGCTGAGGACGAACTCGTCCTTGATGGCGTCGACGGCCCCGTTGACAACGGAGGAGTCAAAGCCGAAGAGGAACCCGCCCACCGCTCCCGCGATTGCGAGGCCGATCACCTTGCGGGGAACGCCGGGGCGGCCTTCGGTGCTGGATGTGGACATGGATCTCCCTTGGGATTTTGACGCTTTGGGTTTTAGCTGTGCGGACATCGTTGACCACGGAACCAGCCCCGTTGGCTGGCGCACACGCGCTAAACAGTGTGCCACTTCACGCTGTGAGGTTCCACTTAGGGACGGAAGTCGACGCCGGCGGGACGTCCCGGCGTCGTCGTCTGCCCGGCGGCCATGCGGACCGTCACGCAGCGCAGGCTTTTGCCGGCTGTGGCACCGCGGAGCCCGGGGATTCCGGGGAAACACCACGGGAGGCAGCCTAAAAGGCTGCCTCCCGTGACGTACGTGCGAACTGGGTGGGGAGGCTAGTGCGCCGGCACGGACTCTGATCCTGCTTCGTGCGAAGCTGCTTTCGGGTCCGTCAGCTTCTTCTTCGGCAGCGCGAAGCTGATCAGGAACGCGATGCCGGTGAGCACTGCGGCGGTGAGCATCACAGCGTCGATCGACTGCGCGAAGCCCTCGGTGATGGGCCGGGTGAGCACGGGGTTGGCCGTGTGCAGCCAGCTGGTGTCGTTGAGGGAATCGTTCGTGGCGCCGTTCTGGAAGAACTCATAGAGCTTGGCGTTGGCGGGGTCGGCAGCCACTGCGGGATCCTTCAGCACCGCCAGGTAGTCGGCGTTCTGCATGGCGTCCTTCATGCCCGTGGCGATGCGGTCCGCGGCGAGGCTGAACAGCATGGAAATGAAGACGGCAGTGCCCACGGCCCCGCCCATGGACCGGAAGAACGCGGCGGAGGACGTGCCCACGCCCATGTCCTTCGGCGGGACGGAAACCTGCATGGCCAGCGTGAGCGGCTGCATGCAGAAACCCAGGCCCAGGCCGAAGAACACCGCGATGACGCCCGGGACCCAGAGTCCGGTGTCCACGCCCAGCGAGAGGCCCATGGCAACGGCTGCCGCGGTCAGCACGGCGGTGCCCATGATCGGGAAGATCCGGTACGTGCCCGACGCCGAGATGGTCCGTCCGGCGGTGATGGAACCGGTGAGGATGCCCACGGTGAACGTGATCATCATCAGGCCGGCCTCGGTAGGGGTGAGGCCCTTTACCAGCTGGAGGTACATCGGCAGCATTGCGATGGCACCGAACATGCCGATGCCGATGATGAAGTTCAGCAGGGATGACAGGCCGAAAGTAAGGTTCCGGAAGAGCCGGAGCGGAATCAGGGCGTAGTCGCCGGCGCGCTTCTCGGCCAGCAGGAACGCGATGATACCCACGATGCCCAGTCCGAGGCACAGGAGGGACGCCGCCGAGGTCCAGCCCCAGCTGCGCCCCTGCTCGGCCACCAGGAGCAGCGGAACAATTGCCAGCGTGATGGCGGCCGCGCCCCAGTAATCGATCTTCTGCTTCACGTGCTTGGCGGGCAGGTGCAGGTAGAGGAAAACCACGGCCAGGGCGGCGAGGCCGATGGGCAGGTTGATGAAGAACACCCAGCGCCAGCCGTCAAAGCCGAGGATGTTCGCGGAGCCGGCGAAGGCGCCGCCCACCACGGGGCCCAGCACTGACGAGATGCCGAAGACGGACATGAAATAGCCCTGGAACTTGGCCCGGTCCTTGAGCGCAACAATGTCGCCGATGATGGTCAGCGCGAGGGCCAGTAGGCCGCCGGCGCCCATGCCCTGAATGCCGCGGGCGATGGCTAGCTCCGTCATGGAGTGCACCGAGCCGGCATAGAGGGAGCCTGCCAGGAAGATCACGATCGCGGCGAGGTACAGCGGGCGGCGTCCGAAGATGTCGCTGAGTTTGCCGTACAGCGGGGCGCTCACCGTGGACGTGATCAGGTAGGCCGTGGTGGCCCAGGCCTGCAGGGAGAGTCCGTCGAGGTCGTTGGCGATGGTGTAGATCGAGGTGGACACGATGGTCTGGTCAAGCGACGAGAGGAACATGCCGAGCATGAGGCCCACCATCACTGTGACGGTCTGACGTTTCGTCAGGACATCCCCGGTTACGGGCCCGGCGGCGGTTTTGGACATGACTGCTCCATTACAAAGAAAAGGGGATCACGCTTGATAGTTGCTTTCAGTAACTATCTTAGGGTGAGATTTGTTCCCCCGGCCCTGCCTGCGCGAAATGCAGTTTTAACCTCAGCGCTCCACGAGAATCCCGTCCGGATCGCACCAGATCATGGCGCCGGGCCGCACCGTAACGCCGTCGATCTCCAAGTCCACATCCGTTTCGCCGGCGCCGGTCTTGGCACTCTTGCGCGGATTGCTGCCCAGCGCCTTGACGCCGAGCGGCAGGTCGGCCAGGACCTCACGGTCCCGGATGGCCCCGTTGATAACGACGCCGGCCCAGCCGTTCGCGACGGCGCTCGCCGCGATCATGTCCCCCATGAGGGCGGTCCGCAGGGAACCGGCGCCGTCCACCACCAGTACCGCGCCGTCACCCGGAGTACCCAGGGTGGACTTGACCAGGGCGTTGTCCTCGAGGCAGCGGATGGTGCGGACCGGCCCGCTGAAGTGGGTGAGCCCGCCCAGGGACTGGAACTGGAGCCCGATGGAATTGAGTTCCTCGCCCCGCTCGTCGTAGAGGTCGGCCGTGTTGATGCTGCGGCTCTCCGCCGTGGGAGTGGTGTCTGCGTTGTCTGGGGTGCCTGCGGGGGAATCGGTCATTGGTCCTCCTCGGAATCAGCTGTGACAACCCGCATCGGGCTGTGATGCTCACGATAGTCTGATTGCACACCGATCATCAGTTCCCGGGGAGCCGCAATGAGCCTGTCCGACTTGCCGGGGCGCGTCCCGGAACCTTCCGCTGCAGCCGCGTCCCCGGGAGGAGGTTCCACGGCGGCGCTCGCCGAGCCGGAGCGGCGTGTCCGTCCGCTCTGGACCACCGGCGTCGTGCTGGTAAACGTGGGCATCAACGCGGCGTTCTTCGGCCCCATCCAGGTTCTGCTCGGGCAGCAGGCCGCACACTTCAGCGAAGGTGACAAGGAAGCCATTCTGGCGCTCGTCACCGGCGCCGGCGCCGCCGTCTCCCTCGTGGCCAATCCGCTCTTTGGCGCCTTCAGTGACCGTACGACGTCGCGGCTGGGCCGCCGCGTCCCGTGGGTGCTGTTCGGGGCCATCCTCGGCGCCGCCGCACTGATTGCCCTGGCCGGCGCGCCGAACGTGGCCGTCATGACCATCCTCTGGTGCCTGGTCCAGGCAGGCTGCAACGGCGCATATGCCGCCATCACCGCGGCCATCCCGGACCGAGTGCCCGTGCCTCAGCGCGGCGCCGTAGGCGGGCTCGCCGCCATGGGGCAGACGGTGGGAATACTGATCGGCGCGGTGATCGCCGCCGTCGTCAGCGGGAACTTCGGCCTGGGATACCTGGTGTGTGCGGCTGCGCTAATAGCCGGCGTCGCGCTGTACTTCTTCAAGAGTGACGACGTGCCGCTGCCAGGGGAGGTGCGACCGCCGTTCAGCCTGGCGGGCTTCGCCAGGGGATTCTGGATCTCGCCGGTGCTCTACCCGGATTTCGCGTGGGCATGGCTGACCCGGCTGCTGGTGAACATCGGCAACCACATGGTGACCCTCTATCTGCTGTTTTTCCTGACGGATGCGGTGCAGTTGAAAGAGACGCAGGGAATCGAACCGGCCTTCGGCGTCCTGATTCTCACCGGCCTGTACGCGGTCATGGTGATCATCACCAGCGTGATCGGCGGTCCGCTCAGTGACCGCATGGGCAAACGGAAGCCGCTGGTCATCGCCTCGTCCGTGATTATCGCCGTCGCATCGCTGATCCTCGCATTCGCCCCCAACTGGGCCGGTGCACTGACCGGCGCTGCCGTGCTGGGGATCGGCTTTGGCGCCTACCTGGCAGTGGACTTTGCCCTCATCACCCAGGTCCTTCCCAGCGCCCTGGACCGCGGCAAGGACCTGGGTGTCATCAACATCGCCAATTCGCTCCCGCAGGTCCTTGCACCCCTGATTGCCTTCCCGTTCGTCACGCTGTGGGGCGGCTACGTGTCGCTGTATATCGCCGCCGCGGTCATCGGCCTGCTGGGCGCAGTTTTCGTGGTGAAGATCAAGGGCGTGGACTGAAGACGGGCGGCCGGCCGCCTCCCGCAGCACACCGTTTTGAGTAATTGACGCACGGATTAGCCGCAAGGCGTGTGACGTATAGTGGACTCGAATTGCTGCGGCAGTGCTCTGATGGGGATCGCCTGACCGCTGTACGAAACCCACTCCCGGAACGCTGCTGATGCTCGAACTCAATTCAGATCTTCCCCCCATGGCCGCGCCGCCGACCCTGCCCCGACAACAAATCCGCTATGCCCGGATCCTGGATGCCGCCGCCGGCTTCGCCCGGAAAGGGCTGGACTCCGTGAGCCTGTCCGAGGTGTCCGCCAAAGCCAACGTCCCGCTGGGAACCCTGTACCGGTATTTCCCTTCCCCCACCCACCTGATGCTGGGGCTGTACCGGAAGCAGCTGGGGGATCTGCAGGTGGGAAGCTGGCCGGAGTCCAGCGGAGGCCGGGTGCATTCCCTGGCCGGCGTGGTGATGGAGATTTTCCACATGCGGCTGATGCAGCCGGCGGTGGAGCAGTGCCTGAACAAGTGCGTCTACACGAAGGACAAGGACACTACGGTCCTGCTGCGGGAGATCGACGTCATGGCTGAGCAGGCCGTTACGGTGGCAAGCGGCGACGCCGCCAAGTCCCGCGTGCTGCTGCTGACCGTCACCGGTCTGGTCCAGGCAGTGCGATGCCGTCGGTTATCGCTCTTCGAGGCCGAGGAAGACCTGAAGAAGGCCTGTTCGCTGCTGACCCGGTGCTAGCCGCATCGCGTAACCGGTCTAGACCACTCAAGGCATTCCAGACGGGAATTCCAGTGACGTAGCTCACTAAAATCTTTGATAAAACGTTTTATCAGAAGGAGTGGTCGGCCCAGTGTCCACTCGGCCGCCCCGCGTCTGTTTACCATTGGAGAACCGGAGTGGCTAGCAGCCCGTCCCTCGCAGGAGCTTTACCGCGGTCCCGCCATCCCTTGGGCCGCAGAATTTCCGCCTGACCATCTTGAGCCTCCTATGTGCTTGAGCCTCATTGTGCCGTGCGCCCACGGCTAGCCCCAGGAGACAACGACGTGTCCACTGAAACCATCACTCCCGCAGACAGCACTTCCGCCGGCGCCGCCTCCGCTGAGCCCTCCACGGTCCTCACCGATCAGGAGATCTTCGACGCACACCAGGGCGGCAAGCTATCTATCTCCAGCACCGTCCCGCTGTCCACCAAGCGCGACCTTTCCATTGCTTACACTCCGGGTGTAGCCCAGGTCAGCCGGGCCATCCACGCCGAACCGGAGCTTGCCAAGACCCTCACGTGGGCCGAGCGCCTTGTTGTTGTGGTCAGCGACGGCACTGCCGTCCTGGGCCTCGGCAACATCGGCCCGAGCGCGTCCCTGCCGGTCATGGAAGGCAAGTCCGCGCTGTTCAAGTCCTTCGGCGACCTTGACTCCATCCCCTTGGTCCTCAACACCACCGACGTGGACGAAATCGTGGAAACCCTGGTCCGCCTGCGCCCCAGCTTCGGCGCCGTGAACCTGGAAGACATCTCCGCTCCGCGCTGCTTCGAGCTCGAGGAAAAGCTCATCGAAGCCCTGGACTGCCCGGTCATGCACGATGACCAGCACGGCACCGCCGTCGTGGTCCTCGCCGCCCTGACGGGCGCCGCCAAGGTGACCGGCCGCGAACTCGAAGGACTCCGCGTGGTGGTTTCCGGTGCCGGTGCCGCCGGCATCGCCGTCGCTGAAATCCTGCTCACAGCCGGCATCCAGGACGTCGTCCTGCTGGACTCACGCGGCGTCATCAACAAGGACCGTGCGGACATCGCCGCCGATCCCGCCAGCAAAAAGGCTCAGATGGCGCAGCGCAGCAACCCGCGCGGCATCACCGGCGGCCCCGGCGAGGCCCTGCTCGGCGCCGACGTGTTCATCGGCGTCTCCTCCTCGAAGCTGGACGAGGAACACCTGAAGCTCATGAACCACAGCTCCATTGTGTTCGCCCTCTCCAACCCGGACCCCGAAGTCCTGCCGGAGGTCGCCTCACGCTACGCCGCCGTTGTGGCTACCGGACGCAGCGACTTCCCCAACCAGATCAACAATGTGCTGGCCTTCCCGGGAATCTTCCGCGGCGCACTCGACGCCGGCGCCCGCCGGATCACGCCCGCCATGAAGCTTGCCGCAGCCCGCGCCATCGCTGAACTGGCCGAGTCCGAGCTGTCCGCGGACTACATCGTACCCAGCCCGCTGGACCCGCGCGTTGCGCCGGCCGTCTCCGCCGCCGTCGCCGCGGCGGTCGAAGCGGAGTAACCGCGGATCACCTCCGCCACGAAGTTCGACGGCGGTGCCTCCCGTGCTGGGGAGGCACCGCCGTCGTCGTTCGTTAACCCGCCGTCGTCGTTCGTTAAGCAAGCGCCGTCCGCGGACGGCCCGGCAGGCAACCCTAGACTGGGGGCATGAACCCCGAAATCCTTGTGACTGTCCTCTGCGGCCTTGCCATCCTGGTGGGCGTAGCCGGCACCGTGATCCCCGTGCTGCCCGGCAGCATCCTCATCGGACTCAGCCTGCTGGCATGGGCCATCTGGGGCGGCGCCGGAACAGCCGGCTGGGTGGTCTTCGGGATGGGCATGATCTTCGTGCTCGCGGGAATGGCGGCCAGCGCCGTCCTCACGGGCCGCAAACTCAGGGAACACCGCATCCCCAGCCGAAGTGTGGTGGCGGGGCTCGTCTTCGGCGTGGTGGGAATGTTCCTCATCCCGGTGGTGGGCCTGTTCGTGGGGTTTGCTGCCGGCCTGTTGCTCAGCGAATCCCACCGAACCCGTGATTTCCGGACCGCCATGACCACCAGCTGGGCGGCGTTGAAAGCCACCGGCGTGGGCATGCTGGTGGAATTCGGCCTGGCCTGCCTTGCGGCGAGCACCTGGGTGATCGGTGTCTGGGTGACTGCCGCCAGCTAGTTCTTACAGCTGCCGCCAAGCGTGCACCACTAGCATGGAATCATGAGCGCCGGACAGACCTCAGGACCGATTTATCGCGACCACCGCGACCTCACCCCGTTCGGCAACACGCAGGTCCGCACACCGGTGCGGGACATCGCGGACGGCGTGGGCGGGATCCTGCACAGCGCCCTGGGCGGCCGGAACGGTGCGCTCCTCAGCGTGGACGGTCCTGTCCCGAGGATCAAGCGGCTGCCGGGGAAGGCTGCCAGGGCCGTGTACGACGCGATCTTCCACAACACCGACCCGAACCGGCTGATCGCCGCCGGCCGCGCCTACCCCGGCTGGGCCGGGCTCTGCTACGTCATGGCCGGGCTCCTCGCCTACAAACAGGGCGGATACCTGCGCGCCTCGGAATTGCTGCAGCGCGGCCTGACCACCAGGAACGACGACGACGCGAACCAGTTCGCGTCGGGCTACCTGACGCGGGTGGTCACCCGGGTTGAAGTTGCCGAACGCATCGAAGTCCCCGTGCTGTTCAGCGAGGAGGCCGTGTTCCTGGCGCTGTCGCACTCGTTCCGGGAAACAGGCCATCTCGAGGCAGCGCTGCAAACTGTGTCCTCGCTTCCGCCGTCGCTGCCGTCCGCCCTGGCGCGCTGCTCGCTGGCACACGCCCTGGGGCGCGACAAGGAAGTGGTGGTGTGGACTGAAGGGCTGCTCAACGCCGATGACCTCTCCGCCGCGCTGCTGCTGGTCCGCGCCCGTTCACTCCGGCGGCTCGGTGCCCAGGCCGCCGCCCAGCAGTCCCTGAAGGAGGTGCTGAGGCGGCGGAAAACCCATCTGGCGCTACGCAACGATGCCCTGACCGACCGGGCCCTGCTGCTGCTGGACAACGGCCGGAAATCCCTCAATCCGCGGGACTGGCTGCGCGGACGGCCCGCAGAGCTCGAAACCTTCGAGGTCATCCGCAAGGACGTTGAGGAACGCAGGCTCTGGGAGCAGGAGTGGAAGCAGCTGGACCGGGAATGATCCCGGGACGGCGAGCCGGGTGGCCCTTGTGGGCGGTGGCGGCCCGCGGTACAACGGACCAATGAACGACGCAATCAGGCAGTGGATGGAAAAATACGTCACGGCATGGACCACCAACAAGCCGGAGGACATCCGGGCGCTCTTCACGGAGGACGCCGTCTACGCCACCCGGCCTTATGACCCGGACGCCTGGCGCGGACACGAGCAGATCGTGGAACGCTGGCTGACCGCGGCGGACGAGCCCGATGAGTGGACGTTTGAATGGTCGCCGCTCGGTTCGGACGGAGACCTGCATTTCGTCCAGGGGCGCACCACGTACCTGGGGGACCGTCCCAGCTACGAGAACCTGTGGGTGGTCCGGCTCGGACCGGACGGGCGGGCCTCCGCCTTCACCGAATGGTTCATGGAGCGCAAAATCTGAGGAGCACGGGCGGTACTAGTGCCAGGTGATTCCGGCTACGAGCGGAACCAGCTGCTCGGACAGCAGCACGGCCCCCAGCGCCACCATGATGATCCCGCTGGCAAGGGTCACCCGCCGGGCGGCCGCCGGCCGCGAGTGCAGCAGCTTCCGGGAGAGCAGCGCCACGCAGGTGTATACCACCGC
Organism: Arthrobacter oryzae; assembly: GCF_030718995.1. Classification (NCBI taxonomy): domain Bacteria; kingdom Bacillati; phylum Actinomycetota; class Actinomycetes; order Micrococcales; family Micrococcaceae; genus Arthrobacter; species Arthrobacter oryzae. The sequence continues at coordinate 1,539,072 of NZ_CP132204.1, read as the reverse complement.
CACCAGCAAGACAAACGTCAGGCCCAGTAGCCCGGACTGCACCGGAACCGGCAGCGGCGCTTCCGTGCTGACGAACTGCGGGACCAGCGCCACGAAGAACAGCAGCCCCTTGGGATTGATCCCGCTGGTGCCCACGCCCTGGAGGAAGGTCCGGAACTGGGTGGATTCCGCCGGGCGGGATGCCTCCGTGGAAGGCGCTCCGTCGCCGAATGTGGCGCCGCGCCACGACCGGATGGTCCCGAAGCCCAGCCACAGCAGGTAGGCCGCGCCCGCCACCGTGAGCCAGCCCAGGACGCCGGGCAGCCCGGCAAGCAGGGCCGCCAGTCCTGCCACCATCAGCACCGTGTGCAGGACGTAGCCGCCGCAGAGCCCCGCCACGGCAGGGACGAAACTGCGCTGCCTCAGGCCCGCGGCGATGGAGTAGGCCCAGTCCACCCCGGGTGTGCAGGCCAGGGCACCGGCAACCACCAGGAATGCGAGGAACAACTGGGGATTCACGGGCGGCCTCCTACGGTCTGCTGATAGGAGAAACTCTAGGCAAAATGCCGCCATAAGTGTTCCCTGATTTCCCCAGGAAATGCCGGTTCCGGGTAAGATTATTGCGTGATTGACAATATCGACAGAAATATCTTGCGCCACCTCAAGGAGGATGGCCGGATGACTGCCACGGCACTGGCGGCAAAGGTCGGACTCACCGTTGCCCCATGCCACCGGAGGCTCCGCGATCTGGAGTCATCAGGGGTGATCCGGGGCTACCGCGCGGACATTGACCCGTCCGCCGTCGGGCTCGGGTTCGAGGCAATCGTTTTCGTGACGCTCAGGCAGGTGGACCGGCCCACCATGGAGATCTTTGAGAACAGGGTGGCGGACAATCCCAACATCGTGGAGGCGCAGCGTCTGTTCGGCTCGCCGGACTACCTCCTGAAGGTCATCGCGGAGGACCTGCCCGCCTACCAGCGCTTCTACGACGCCGAGCTCACCTCGCTGCCCGGCGTGGAGCGGCTGACGTCAACGCTGGTAATGAAAAACCTCAAATCGAACGCGGGGCCGCCGGTGTAGAGGAAGCTGTTCGGTCTCGGCCGGGGTCCGCGAGTCAGGCTGCGGGGCTGACGTGGACGATGATCACCTGGGTGTCCTTGGAGCCGTCATACCGGAGGTCGTAGTTGACCTCCAAGCCGGTGGACGTCCCGGGAGTGATGGAAAAGTCGCTCTTCCCTTCAGGGTCTTTCTCCGTCGATGAGATCCACCGCTCAGCGGAGCCGCCGTCGATTCCGTAGCGCTGCACGCCGTCGCGGATCAGGCCGAAGTACTCAGCCGCCGAATCTGCGGTCAGGAAGTAGGTTACTTCACTGAAGTCGGGGCGCTTATCCGTGGTGTTGAAGCGGATCCGGTCCGTTTCGCCCGCGATTTCGCCGTTCGGGGCCACAATCGTCAGCGCAATCTTGCCCGAGTCGCGGGTGTTGATTTCCGGGCCGGAGCTGTCCTCGGTGACCCGCACGTCAGCCTTGTTCAGCGAACCCGAACGCATGTCCAACCGCGCGGTTTTGGTGGCGCGGATCTGGTCCACTCCGGCGGCATCGAGGGTGGAAAATTCGGAGGTGCTCACGGTGCTCCCTGCAGAAGATGATGCGGCGGACGTCGGTTCGGTGGCGTTGGGGTTGCTGATCTGGCAGCCGGTGAGGGCGAGGCTTCCGGCCAGGACCAACACCGGCAAGACATGGCGGACGACGGCGGCCTGCCGCCGAAGGCGCGGGAGGCCGGCCCGCCGCGCGGGCATCACTGGTGCACCTCGGCGTCGAAACCGGACGCAAAGCGGTCCATGATGCCCGGGATGTTGTTGGTGGGACGGTACTGGTCCACGCGGTCGTTGAAATCCGAGCCGATGATCTGCCGGGCCCCGGCCGGGTCGGTAGCCAGCAGGTCCTGGTAGGCCGGCAGGGTGTCCTGCTTGATGAGCTCCCAGCGCTGGTCTGCATTGGCGATGTTCCCGTCGGGGAAGCCGGTGGTGAAGTCCGTGCGGAACTGGGTGGGGTTGTCCCAGTTGGTGAAGGGCACGTTTTCCGGGCCCGGACTTTCGACGCTGAACTTGTAGGGGAACACTTCGGGGTAGCTCCTGGCGCCGGGGATGGATGGTTCACCGGCCAGGGTCACCATGTAGGTCACGGCTTCCCCGCCGGGATGGCTGCGCATGGTGTCGTAGTCGTCAGCGATGATTTCGTTCTGCTCGCGATACAGGAGCGTGGTGTTGCCTGCCTGCACCTGCGCGGGGTCGCCGGAATCGACCTGGGCCCAGGCGCGTGCCGTGGGGTAGTCGATGGCGCCGGAGTCGCGGAGCCGGTTGATCTCCTCCAGGCCGCCGGCCATGTATGCCTGGTGCTGCCGGGCCTGGTCCAGGAAGATCTCCTTGTTCATGTCCAGCATGCTGGTCTCGTAGAACTTGATCTCCTGGTCGGTCATGCCGGCCAGCTGTTCGATCTGGTCCAGCACCGGCACTGGAATGTCCGACGCCGGGTTGTCGGCGATCTGCTGCGCGAGGTCCCGCATCGCGGCCATGTCCTTGAACCCGCCGGCGAACGACGGGCCGATCATGTTGGCCATTCCGGCCCACTGCAGGTCCGGGTTGGACAGGTAGGCCTGCCCGTAGAAGTCATAGACCTTCTTGATGGTCTCCCAGTTGTATTCCGTGCCCTTGGACGTATCCCAGTCCGCGGGATCGATGCCCATGTCCCGCATGGCCTGCTGGTTCCAGTAGTCGGAGAGGAACGCCGAATACTCCGGCGAATTCTTCTCGATCAGTCCCGAGTCGGCGGCAGCGTCCAGGGCGGACTTTGCGGCGTCCGGGTTGGCCAGCGCCCACTGCCTGAACTCTTCGCTTGTCAGATACTCCTGGCGTTCCGCGGGGGTCATACCGTTGAGCTTGTCCGTCAGCTCCTGCGCGGCGCCGTCGTTCGGTAAATTGCCGCCCGCGGGACCGGACCCGCCGTTGCCGCTACCCGCTGAACCGGTGCTGGCCTGATCCTGCTGGTCGGCGTTCCGCAGCAGTGCCCTGGACGCGTCCTGGATGCCGGCGGCGGCCGCACGGAGCGCCTTGGCGTGGGAGGCGTCCCAATCGCTGCGGAACCGGTCGCCGTCGTTGCCCTTCCACGGGCTGGAGGCGATGGACCCGCCAAGCTGCTGCCCCAGCTGCTCCAGCCTGCCGGCACCCGTCGCCAGTTCCTTGGCGAGCTGGCGCAGCTGCGCCACATCAGCGCCGTAGAAGTTCCCCGCCATGTTTCCCCCTGGTTGAAGTCCACGGCAAGCGTAACGGCTTTGACCCGGGGCGGCGATGGGGACAAGTCCCCTCCGGCAGTCTCAGGTGCCCAGCAGCCCGGTAGTGCGGTAAGGGATGACCTCGCGCAGGAACATGCTGGTGGAGGTGCGGACGATGCCTGGGCAGAGGCGGATTTCTTCCGACACCCGGTAGAGGTCGTCCGGGCTCTTGGCCACCACGCGGATGAGGAGGTCGGTATCGCCGGCCGGCGCGTGGCATTCCAGGACTTCAGGGATCCTGCGCAGGGCCGCGATGGCCTCGTTCAGGTGGCTCTGGTCCAGCTCAGCGCTCACCGCTGCGGCCACGCCGCGGCCGAGCGCCGAGGGCAGTACGCGGCTGCTGTTGGGACGGAGGGCGCCCGACGCCGTCATCCGCTCCAGGCGCGACTGGACCGTTCCGCGCGCCAGGCCCAGCTTCTGTGCCAGCACCATGATGGGCGCGCGGGGATCATCGTCCAGTGCGGCAAGGATCCTACGGTCCGTTGGATCGAGTTCCTGCAATCTGACCACTTCCTGTCCATCCTCGGCTCCGCAGTTGATCACTCTGACCAGTGACGCCGCGGCTCATTGCGCCAACTGTAGGTCTTCTGTTCAAATAATGGCAACAAGGGACGCAGGCTACCGCCGGATCCCGCAGGCTACAGGATCCCCGGCACACCACCCGGTCCCTGGAACAGGTTTCCCGCAAGGAGGCTGCCCGCTGATTGACACTTGTTCACGCATCGTCACTCCGCAAACACGGCAAGAGCCCCTGAGCTCCCGACGTCGGATTCCCGAAGTCATCGGTAGCTGAGGGGCTCTTGTGTTTGTTCGGGACGCCGCAGATCAGCCTAGGCTGGTGCCATGACTTCCGCCGGCCGTTTCGCTCCCAGCCCCTCCGGCGAACTTCATGTGGGAAACCTCAGGACGGCCATCCTGGCCTGGCTCTTCGCCCGCTCCACCGGCCGCCGGTTCCTGATGCGGGTGGAGGACCTGGACCGCGCGCGGGCGGGCGCGGAGGCGGAGCAGCTCCGCGATCTGGCGACCATCGGTGTGACCTGGGACGGCGGCGTCGTACGCCAGACGGACCGCGAGCCGCTGTATGCGGAAGCGATCAGCAGGCTCGCTGCGGCGGGGCTGACGTACGAATGTTTTTGCACCCGGCGCGAAATCCAGGAAGCGCCGTCCGCGCCGCATGCCCCCCAGGGGGCGTACCCGGGGACGTGCCGGAACCTCGATCAAGCTGAACGTGCCTTCAAAAGGACAATCCGGCCTGCGGCGATCCGGCTTCGTTCCGCCATGGCCGAGTGGACGGTCGAAGACCTCCTGCACGGGCTGTACACAGGTGTGGTGGACGACTTTGTGCTCCGCCGCAATGACGGCGTCACTGCCTACAACCTCGCGGTGGTGGTTGATGACGCCGCACAGGGGATCGACCAGGTGGTGAGGGGCGATGACCTCCTGCCCTCCACGCCCCGGCAGGCGTACCTGGCCTCGCTTCTGAATATTCCAATTCCGGAATATGCTCACGTGCCGCTTGTGGTGAATTCCGACGGCGCGCGGCTGGCCAAGCGGGACGGTGCCGTGACGCTGGCGGACCTCGCAGCCGCGGGCTGGGACGCGGGCGCGGTTCGGGACATCATCCTGCAATCGCTGGGGCTCCCGCCCGGACCGCTTCCGCTGGCCCTCGCGTCCTTTGACCCTTCGGCGCTGCCGCGGGAGCCGTGGGTGTGGCCCGGTGTGACGGCGGCAGGCGCGTAGGCTGGAACCATGCCAGACACAGGAACCACGGACGCAAGCGTCCCCCAGCCACGATTCACTGTTGAGACGGCCAAGGTCCTTGCCGAAGTTGCCCACAACCGCCAGAAGGACAAACTCAAGCGGCCGTACCGCGACCATGTTCTCGCGGTCGGCGATGCCCTGGCGGATTTCGATGACGACATCCGGATTGCCGGCTATCTCCACGACATCGCCGAGGACACCCCCATCACACGGCAGGCCCTGCTGGACATGGGCGTCTCCGAGCGTGCTGTGGGGATCATCGAGCGCGTCACGAAACGGTTGCACGACAACCCGGATGACTACCAGGCCGGCATCCGGTTCATCGCCGAGGACCACGACGCCACGCTGGTCAAGATCGCGGACAACGCCCACAATTCGCTGCCCGAGCGCGTCAAGGCCCTGGCTGAAAAGTGGCCGGACAAGCCGCCCGTCACGCGCTATGACGAAGCCCGGCCGGTGCTCTACAACGCCGTGCCGGTGGAAGAAGTCCGGATGATCCTGGCCCGGGTGAACCCTTGGCTGCTCGAGGAACTGGACGACCGCCTGGACGAGGCGGACGATACCGACTACGAGAACCTCTCCTACGAATCCTAGTTAGCGGATGCCCTCCCAGAGGGCCCGTTCCCACGCCCGGGGGTCGTGTATGACGCGGGATTCGGTGTCGAAGAGCATGGTGGTCCGGCGCGCGGGGTCGTAGCCCGGCCAGCCCGGATCGCCGGTAGCGGCGAAGGAAATCCACGCGGCATGCATGGCATCGGCCAGCTCCTGTGGCGGGTCTGCTCCCAGCAGCGGACCAAACAGCCTGGACTCCTTGTCCAGTGTGTCGAAGACGAACGGCACCTCCACTGCGTGGACTGCGCCGAGGCCGGGGGCGGGCCAGCCAAACTCGTACATATACGTGCGGGCAGACGCCGCCTCCGCGTGGGCGTCCGCCAGGCGGAGGGCGGGGAGCCGCACCCACCAGTCGGTTTCCACCGCGGCCAGCAGATCGCCGGGGGAACCGGCCGGGTAGTGGGAACGATACGCGCGGTATGCCACGTCGGCAGGGAGCCCGTACGCGGACATGGGCGGGAAACCGTCCACGCTGTTGGAGTCCGCAAGGTCCTGCTCCGTGACCTTGGCGATCACCCCCGTAATCGCCAGGAACAGCTTCCAGTCCTCGGTATTGGTGCCCACTATGACGTCGACGGTCGCGCCGGCGCCGGCACCGATCCGTTCGATGGGCCGCTGCGGAACGACGTCGCCGTCGATTGTCGGTTGCCACAGCATGAGGCCCGCCACAGCATCGCGTCCCCAACGCTCCGGGTCCGGCTGGGCGAAGAGATCAGCCTTCAATTCAGCCTGCGCCGCGAGGAACCGCTGGGTAGGCACGGCCGCAAGAGCGTCCCGAGTCGGCGGAACCCCGAGCTTCTCGGCGAGGAACCTGCCGATTTTTTGTGCGGTCCCTGTGGGAATCGCATGGTGGGCTGCCCCGCTCTGCAGGATGGCCCGCCGGAACAAACCCTCGGCCCGGGGCATCGAGAGGAGTACTCCGATGCTCATGGCACCTGCCGACTGGCCGAAGACCGTGACGTTGCCGGGGTCCCCGCCGAAGGCCGGGATATTCCCGCGGACCCACTCCAGGGCAGCGACCTGGTCGAGGAGGCCCACGTTGGCATGCCCGTCTCCAAGGTCCAGGAATCCGTCGGCCCCGACACGCCAGTTGATCACCACGCAAACCACACCGTCCCGGGCGAAGTTCGTGCCGTTATACGCCGCCGTCGAGCCAATCTCGAACGCGCCGCCCTGAATCCAGACCATCACCGGCAGGCCCGCCGAGCCGGGGTCGGGGGTCCAGACGTTGAGGTTCAGGCAGTCCTCACCGGCCAGCGCGGTGTCCCACTCCGTGCCCGCACTTTCCGGGGGAGCCAGCTGGAAAGGGGCTGCGCCGTACTGGGTGGCGTCCCGGACTCCGCTCCAGGGCTGCACCGGCTGCGGCGGCCGGAGCCGGTTCGCGCCCGAAGTCGGCGCCGCGTAGGGAACGCCCAGGAAACGGTGCACGCCGTTGGCAACGCTGCCCTGCAGTTGGCCATGCATGGTCTTGACGACGGTATTCATGCCTACCACCTTCACGGTCCCGGGGTTTCCGGCCACAGTGTCACCTTGGCAGCACCGGGGGTGTTGCTGAAGGGCCGAAGGTCACCCGTTGCTCTTACCGCTGGGAGGACGCCCGCTCCATCTGCTCCAGCGTGGCATTCATTTTGCCGGTGGCGCGCCTCTCGTCAATGACAATCGATGCTCCGAGCGCCAGCACGATCACCAGCAGGCAGACGGGCACCGAGAAACCGGCGGCGGCAAGTCCCACGCTGCCCGCCAGCGCTGCCAGGACGCCGGCTGTCACGGCAAGGACGGCACGGTCCACGCAGATCATGACGCTGTACAGCCACGTGAGGGAAAGTTTGAAGAGCGCTACGGGTACGGCGATGCTGGCTACGGCCACGGCGGCGCTGATGTGCGCCTCGTGGTCGATGAAGTAGGCGGCCACGTGCAGTCCGGCACCTGTTGCTGCGATGGCAGCGAAGAGCGGCATGTGGGCGTAGCCGAAGAAGAAGGAACGGTGCCTCTGGAGGTGCAGGGCCCGGCCGGCGGGAAGGATGAAGTAGATCCACCACATGGCGAAGGCCAGCGCCGTTCCGCCAAATCCCACCAGGGCAGCGTCCACGCTCCAGCCGTGGTTGGCCACGATGGCTCGGAGCGTTTCGATCGCGCCGATCAGGCATTCGCCGAGGGCGATGATGGCCAGCAGGCCGTAGCGTTCGGCGATGTGGTGTGCGTGCCACGGGGTCCGCATGCCGCGCTCCGCTGCATAGGGCGCAGCCATCTCCAGGATGAACAGGGGTGCAGCCACCAGGAAGGTGGTCAGGATATCTGCCTCGACGATGAGCACCGCGATCCAGCCAAGCTGCACCGCGCCAAGGTATGTTGCGTAGCGCAGGCAGGTCCGGCGTCGGACCGGGTCCTGCCGTGCCGCGCGCAGCCACTGGAACACCAGGGCAAGGCGCATGATCACGTAGCCGCCCACCATCACGCCGTTGTCCACGTGGTCGCCCTCCACCAGCGAGTGGAACATCGGCTCGATGCCCATGGCGAGGATCAGCACGCCGAGCAGCTGGATCATCGTGACCACCCGGAACACCCAGTCGTCGGTGTCGTAGGCGCTGGCGAACCAGGTGAAGTTGATCCAGGCCCAGATCACCGAAAACATCGCGAAGGAGAACCCCAGCAGCCCTGCACCGAAGTGGCCCTCGGAGATCTCGTGGGCGAACTGGCTGCCGGCAACTCCGAAGGCAATGACGAAGGTGAGATCGAAGAACAGCTCCAGCGGCGTTGCAGCCCGGTGCTTCTCGTGCGGATCGCGGCCGCCCATGCGCGCCATGGCATGCCGAAGGGGGTTGGTGGACATGGCTCACACAGTACCGCGGTATCGTGGGCCCACTCCAGAGGGCGCTAAATACTAAGGGGGACTACACCCGGCCCAGCGAGTCGATGTCCTCGAGGAAGTCCTGGTGGACCTCCTTGCTGACCGTGGTCCGGGTGTCCCCGATCGCGTCGAGGTAGTCCTGCGTGGCAGGGCCCTTCCGGACCGCCTCGCGTACGGAGGCGCTGCCGCCAGAAGCCAGCCCGCCGTCGTCGTACACTGCCTTTTCGAGCGCTCGCTGGGACGCGCTCCGGGCGGCGTACTCAATGTCCGCGGGGGAGAAGCCCTCGGTGCGGTCCACCAGCAACGCCACATCCACGTCGTCCACCACGGTGGCCGGAATGAAGCGCTGCCACATGGCCTCGCGGGCCTGGCGGTCCGGGAGCCCGATGGGGATCACGTAGTCAAAGCGGCCGTGCCGGAGGAACGCGGTGTCGAGTGCGCGGATGAAGTTGGTGGCGCAGACCAGCAGGCGGCCGGGCTGTTCGCGGAAGGCGGGGATGATTTTGAGGAGCTCGTTGGTGACACCCTGCAGGGGAGATGGCGGCTCGCCGGAGCGCTGGGACGCGATCTCTTCCACTTCGTCTATGAACACCACGGCATGTTCCAGCTCGGCGATCTCCAGGAAGGTTTCACGGAGGGCGCCAGCGAGCCCCTTGGGATCGGCGGCGAGCCTGGAGGGGAATACTTCCACGAACGGCCATTCGAGCCGGGACGCGATGGCCTTTGCGAACGTCGTTTTTCCGGTCCCGGGAGGGCCAAAGAGGACAACGGCGCGGGGCGGCACCACGCCGAACTCGTCCGCGAGGTCCGCCTCGGCCAGGGGAAGCACCAGCCGGCGTTCCAGCAGTTCCTTTTCGTTCCGCATGCCGGCCACGTTTTCCCAAAGGTCGCGGGCCAGGATGCGGCCGCCGAGGAGGCCCAGCGGCTCGAGCTCCTGGCGCTGGACGGGGATGGTGCGCTCGAAGTACCGGAGGTTCTTCTTGAGCACGAAGCCGCGGCTGAGGAACGCCTCCACCCGGGTTTCGGCCTCCGGCATCAGGGCGGAGAGCTTGTTCAGCCCGTGCGGCGCCATCCGGTTTTCGACGGCGGCCAGCAGCGAGGTCCCGATCCCGCGGCCGCGGTATTCGGGGAGGGTGGCCAGGAAGACGATCCAGCCCTGGTCGTGCGCGGCGCGGCCGACGGCGGCGCCCACCACCATATCGCCCTGCACCGCCACCACGGCGTGGTCCTTTTCGCAGGATGCCAGGACCTCGGACAGTGCGTAGACGGGTTCAATGTTGGTGGCCTTGAGCGACTCCCAGAGGTGCAGGATGCCGTCAAGGTCGGCCGAGTGGAAATCCCTGATCCGCCAGGTGGTCATGATCGTTTCTCCCGAGGTGGTTCGTCGTTGAGCCAGCGTGAACTTCTTAGCTGAGCATATGCGAACCGGACCGCGCCCGGGGTTGCGCCGGCGTTGCATTACGCCGGCGCAACCACGCTAGGAGGGACTGTGGGGACGGAAGGTGACCCCGGCGTCTTCAGACTCCAGCAGCCCGCCTGACGTGGCTGCCCACACACGCACGGAGCCGCCGCTGCCACTTGACGCGTCAATGGCGTACACCTCGCCTGGCAGGGTCCCGCGCGGAACCCAGCTGCTGCCGCCGTCGCGGGACTGGTGGACTGCGCCGCCTGGCTCCACGCCTATGACGTCGTTGTCGCCGACGAACGCAACGAACCGGAGGACCGGGGCGGCCCGGTTCAACGTCCAGGTGCGGCCGCCGTCAGCGGACCGCTGCAGCCCTTCCGCGGTGGTGCCGAGCACTACGTTGCTGTCCGGGCTTCCCGCCAGGGCGGCCGGGACAAAGGATGCCGCCACCTTTTGCCATGACTTTCCGTCGGAGCTGACCCGAAGGGCGTCGTCGAACGCAACGAACCCGGAGGCCGTGGTGGTCAGGGCGTGAAAGTCGGATGCCCCCTGCCTGGAGAGGGGCTCCCAGGTGGCGCCGCCGTCGGTTGAGCGCATCAGGCCGAGCGGGTCCGGGAGGGTTGAGCCCTTCTCCGGGTGGCCCGAAGCGTACAACGTGCCCTGGTCAGGGCCGGCAGTGAACCCCATGAGGTCGTGCCCGGGCCCGATCCTGACCGCCGGGTTTGCCGAGAGGTCGAACAAGCCGTCGTGAGTGGCAAGGAGCGGCTTGCCGGTCTCCCCGTTGACGGACAGGCCATGGACGTGGCTGTTGGGCAGGCCCTGCTGGGGTGCCTGCTGACTGGCACCTCCGCCGGTTGGCTGCTGGGCGGCTGAGCAGCCCGTGAGAAATAGAACGAGGCCCGATACGGCAGCGATGAGGCGGCCGCGCCGGGCAGCATGGGATGGATACAAGGCAGGCTCCAGCGGCTTGGAATGGGTAACGGACGGTGGCGCCGGACCAGGGGTGGGCCCGGTCCGGCGCCGGGGACCGGCGGCCTAAAGCGTCGCCAGCAGGTCCTGCATCTGCTTGATTTCAGCCTCCTGGGCGGTAATGATCGCCTGGGCGAGCTTCACGGCGTCGCTGTTCTGCCCGTCGGCTATTTGGGCCTTCGCCATCTGCACGGCGCCCTCGTGGTGCGCGATCATCTGGGTGAGGAACAGCTTGTCAGCTTCCGTGCCCTGGGCGGCGTCAAGTGCCTTGAGGTCGTCGTCGCTCATCATGCCGGACATGCTGTGGCCCGCTTCGCCGTGCCCGGCCATGGCGGTGGGTTCGTTCCAGCCCTTGAGCCAGCCGTTCATCTGTTCGATTTCCGGGCCCTGCGCGGCCTTGATCTTGGTGGCCAGGTCGGTGATGGCCGGGTTGACGCCCTGCTTGCCGAGCATCATGTCGCTCATTTCCACGGCCTGTGCGTGGTGCGGAATCATGGACTGGGTGAACAGCGTGTCCGCGGAGTTGTGGCCCATGGCAGCGCTGCCCGACGGTGCGGAACCGGAGCTCATTGCCCCGTGGTCCGCGGGCATGGACGAGGAGCCGGTGGTGGCGTTCGAGCCGCAGCCGGCGAGTGTGATGACGGCTGCCAGGGCAGCGGCTGAAAGGGTGAGTTTCTTCTTCATGTGAATGGTGTCCTTCGGGAATCCGGCATGGGGCGCCGGGATGGCGGATGCCTGGCTTCGGTGCGCGGGGTTCAACGCGGGGAGCCGGCATCCCTGGGCGGGGGAAGCACCGGGAGCGTCACGGTGCAGCTGCCGGTTTACGTCCGGCTGATGGAGAGTTCGCCGGGCGTGGGACTGCCGGGCACGTGCGCATAGGCGTACAGCACCCGGCCGGTGTCCGTTGCCGGTTCCGGGCCGGACAAAGATGTGGTGCCGGGGGGCGGCGCGGACAGGCCCGCGGTGGCCGGTGCAGGGATGCAGCTTGCGTGCGGGGCGGACATCTCGCCGGTTTCGCCGGTGGATACGCACGACGGCGGCGGTTCCGGTGCGCTGCTGCCCATGGGCCGGGCGGAAGCCGGATCGAGGGCTGCCGCGTGCGCCGTTGGGCTTGGCGCGGTCTGTTCCGCTGCACCCTGCGCTGCGGCGTGGGTTGCATGGGTTGCATGGGTGCCGGCGGGAACGGCCGCCAGGGCGCCCGGGCCGTGTTGTGTGTGCGAGGGCGCCAAGACGTGCATGCCGATGAATCCGGCCAGGATTGCGAGGACGCCCAGAAACAGGGCGGACCGGAGCCAGCGGCCCCCGGGGAAGGATCCCGCACGGAAGGACAGGGAACCGGCAATGTGAGGCACAGCGTTCTCCCTTCCTTGGTACCGCGCGCAGTGGCTGTAGCGTCCACCCGTTCAACGACGGATGCAGGTTTTAGATTCCCAGCGTACCCATGGTGTTCCGCAACGTATCTGCCGAATGCTGCAGCGCCGCCAGTTCGCCGTCGTCCATGGGCGTGTGAAGCACGCGGCGCACACCGCCGCGTCCCACAATGCTGGGAAGCGACAGCGCCACGCCCGAGATCCCGTACTGTCCGTCCAGCACAGTGGACACGGGCAGGACGGCGTTCTCGTCCCGGAGCAGGGCTTCTACGATCCGTGCGCCGGAGAGTCCGATGGCGTAGTTGGTTGCTCCCTTACCGGCGATGACCTTGTAGGCCGCCTGCGTCACCTCGCGGGCCGTCTCGGCGAGGTAGTCCGGTGTAAAGATGCGTTCGCCGTCGTCCTCCCACTCGCGGATGGGGACGGGGCCGATCGTGGCGCCGGACCAGACGGGAAACTCCGTGTCGCCGTGCTCGCCCACCATGCTGGCATGGACGCTGGCCACGGAGACGCCGGCGCGGCGGGCAAGCAGCCACCGCAGCCGCGAGGTATCCAGCACGGTGCCGGATGAGAAGACGCGTTCGGGCGGCAGCCCGGAGATTTTCTGCGCTGCCACGGTGAGCACGTCGCAGGGGTTGGTGACCAGGACGTAGACCGCGTCCGGGGCTTGTTCCAGCAGTTGCGGCATGAGCTGTTCGAGGATGCGGACGTTCGTCCCGGCGAGGTCCAGGCGCGTCTGGCCCGGCGCCTGCTTTGCCCCGGCGGTGATCACCACGACGTCGGCGCCTTCCGTCACGGCGATGTCGCCGCCGCCGGTGACGGTGGCGGCTGCCGCGGCGAACTGGGTGCCGTGGGCGAGGTCCAGGACTTCAGCCTCGGCTTTGAGGGCGTTGACGTCGAACAGTGCGATGTTACTGGCCGAACCCCGGATCAGGGCGGCGTAGGCCAGCGATGTGCCCACGCTCCCGGCACCCACCACGGCAAGTTTGGATCCTGACATGAGTTACCTCTTCCCCGGCCCCGGAGTGCCAGGACCCGCGCTGGTGGGGCAACTGCCCGCAATGGCTTCATGCTACCGATTCAGTAGCAGCCGCACACCAGCGCGAACGGACACTTAAGCCCCCGGCAAGAGCGCGAACGGACACTTGCGGCCTTTGAATCCGAAGATTTTGGGGCCGCAAGTGTCCGTTCGCGCTACGGGGATTCGTGGGTGGTTAGCTGTTGTCTTCCGAGCCTGAGCCCGGACCCGGGCGGTTGGCCACGAGCGGGTAGGGGCCGGTGAAGCCGTCGCGGACCGCGGCAAGCTCCAGGACCCGGTCCCGGCAGAGGCGCCAGCCCAGCATCAGCGCCGGAATGACCACCAGCAGCGAAGCGATGGTCCAAGTGCCCACGGGTGAGTCGAAGGCCATGAGGACCAGCACTGCCAGCAGGAAGGCCAGCGTGATCCAGCCGGTCACCGGTGCACCCGGCATCCGGAACGCCGGCCGCAGGAGTTCGCCGCGCTTGGCCAGCCGGGCCAGCTGCATCTGGCACATCACAATCACGGCCCAGGTGCTGATGATGCCCAGGGACGCTACGTTGAGGACGATTTCGAAGGCTTCGGCGGGAACGATGGCGTTGAGCACTACACCCAGGACAGCCACGGCAGCGGTCAGGGCGATGCCGCCGTAGGGGACACCTGCCTTGTTCATGCGGGCGGCGAACTTGGGGGCGGACCCGGTGACGGACATGGAGCGCATGATGCGGCCGGTGGAGTAGAGGCCCGCGTTGAGCGAGGACAGCGCCGCGGTGAGGACCACCAGGTTCATGATGGCGTCCACGCCCTCCACCCCGATGGAACCGAAGAAGGTGACGAACGGGCTTTCGCCGGCTTTGTACGAGGTGTACGGCAGCAGCAGGGAAAGCAGCACCAGGGAGCCGACGTAGAACACCGCAATACGGACGATCACCGTGTTGATGGCCTTGGGCATGATCTTTTCCGGGTTCTCGGTTTCGCCGGCCGCGGTGCCGATCAGCTCGATCGAAGCGTAGGCGAACACCACGCCCTGCATCACCACAATCGCAGGCAGCAGCCCGTTGGGGAACATGCCGCCGTTGTCCGCGATCAAGCTGAAGCCCACCTGCTGGCCGTCCACGGGGGTGCCGAAGATGACGAAGTAGATGCCCACCACCAGGAAGGTCACCAGCGCCACCACCTTGATGAGCGCGAACCAGAACTCGAGCTCGCCGAAGACCTTGACGGAGACCAGGTTCAGGCCGAGGACCAGGATCAGGGCCGTCAGCGCCCAGACCCACTGGTCAACTTCCGCAATGGGTGCCCAGTATTTCTTGAAGAAGTTCATGTAAAGCGCGACGGCGGTGATATCCACGATTGCGGTCATCGCCCAGTTCAGCCAGTACAGCCAGCCGGTGACGAACGCGGCCTTCTCGCCGAAGAACTCACGGGCGTAGGAAACGAACGATCCCGACGAAGGGCGGTGCATCACGAGCTCGCCGAGGGCGCGGAGGATCATGAAGGCAAAGAAGCCGCACACCGCGTAGCTGATGATGAGGGCCGGCCCGGCAGTGGCCAGCCGGCCGCCGGCGCCCATGAAGAGCCCGGTGCCGATCGCACCGCCGATGGCGATCATTTGGACCTGCCGGGGCTTGAGTCCCTTGTGGTAGCCCTCGTCCTCGCGGTGGAGGGTGGCTTCGGAGGCGTGGGCGTGCGCCGGGATGGTGTGGTCGGTGACGGCCTGCTTTTGGGCAGTGTCCTGCTGGGGCTGTGTCATGGGAGTCCTTTGGTTTCCTGTTGGGGAGGAGCCGGAGGTGCTTCGGTGGTGGGGGTGTTACTTGCTGAGGTTGGCCAGGCGTTGGGGGCTGAGGAGTTCTTGCAGTTGCTCGGCGGTGAGCAGCTGGTGTTCGAGGACGAGTTCGGCCACGCCCTTGCCGGTGGCGAGGGCTTCCTGGGCGATGGCGGTTGCGGTGGCGTAGCCGAGGTGGGGGTTCAGCGCGGTGACCAGGCCGATGGATTGTTCCACGGTGAGGCGGAGGTGTTCGGTGTTGGCGGTGATGCCCCGGATGCAGCGTGCGGTGAGGGTGCGGCAGGCGGCTTCGAGGTGGGAGATGCTCTTGTGGAGGCTGTGGACGATGATGGGTTCGAAGGCGTTGAGCTGGAGTTGCCCGGCTTCGGCGGCCATGGTGATGGTGACGTCGTTGCCGATGACTTCGTAGGCGACCTGGGAGACCACTTCCGGGATCACCGGGTTGATTTTGCCGGGCATGATGGAGGAGCCGGACTGCACTGCGGGGAGGTTGATTTCGCCGAGGCCGGCGCGGGGGCCGGAGGAGAGCAGGCGCAGGTCGTTGCAGATTTTGGAGAGTTTCACGGCCACGCGTTTGAGGACGCCGGAGAGGTGCACGAAGGCGCCGACGTCCTGGGTGGCTTCGATGAGGTCCACGGCGGTGACCAGGGGCAGGCCGGTGATGTCGGCCAGGTGCCGGCAGGCTGTTTCGGCGTAGCC
Organism: Arthrobacter oryzae; assembly: GCF_030718995.1. Taxonomy (NCBI): domain Bacteria; kingdom Bacillati; phylum Actinomycetota; class Actinomycetes; order Micrococcales; family Micrococcaceae; genus Arthrobacter; species Arthrobacter oryzae. The sequence goes on along the minus strand of NZ_CP132204.1, from coordinate 1,523,295 downwards.
GGCCGGGGCGTTCAGGCCGGTGCCGATGGCGGTGGCGCCGAGGTTGATTTCGTGGATCAGCAGGTCCGCTTCGGCCAGGCGGAGCCGGTCCTCGCCGATGGTGACGGCGTAGGTCCCGAATTCCTGGCCGAGGGTCATGGGGACGGCGTCCTGGAGCTGGGTGCGTCCCATTTTCACCACGGTGCGGAATTCGGCGGCTTTGCCGGCGAAGGCTTCTTCGAGTTCTGCCAGGGCTGCGAGCAGTTCGCGGGCGGCGAAGATGGTGCCGAGTTTCACGGCGGTGGGGTAGACGTCGTTCGTGGACTGGGAGAGGTTGACGTGGTCGTTCGGGTGCAGCCGGGCGTAGTCACCTTTGGGGTGTCCGAGGATTTCCAGGGCGCGGTTGGCGATGACTTCGTTGGCGTTCATGTTCGAGGATGTCCCGGCGCCGCCCTGGATGACGTCGACGACGAACTGGTCGCTGAGTTTGCCGTTCAGGACGTCGGTGCAGGCGGCCTCGATGGCGTCGGCGCGTTCGGCGTCGAGCAGGCCCAGTTCGCGGTTGGTGCGGGCGGCTGCGAGCTTCACGGCGGCGAGGCCGCGGACCAGGTACATGTTGGAGGAGAGCGGCTGGCCGCTGATGGGGAAGTTCTCCACGGCCCGGAGCGTATGGACGCCCCAGTACGCGGAAGCGGGGACATCGCGGTCACCCAGCAGGTCGTGCTCCGAGCGGACGGCGGCGGGGGATGCAGTTTCGGTCATGAATATCCTCGGGAGGGGGGCTGGGGAGATGGATTGGTGAGGCCGCGGCTACGTTGCCGGGACGAAGTGGGTGGCGGTCAGCGTTCCTACGGGTCGGCCGCCGCCCAGGACAGCCGAGGTGGCGATGCCCGCCAGGGGTGCGGTGTCGACGTCGAGCGCTTCCAGCGCGCGGACAGTGACCGGCATACGGGCGCGGTCGCCGCCGTCGGAAATCTTCACGGCCACGGCGCTGCCGTCCGGCAGCCCGACGAGCTGGACGCCTTCGAATCCGTCCTTGGCTACCGCTCCGGGGAGCAGGCGCATCAGTTCGGTGACGTCGCGGCCCTCGCCTGCCACCTTGTCGGGGTGCTGCATCATGGAACGTCCGACGGCGGCTTCCGGACTTCCGGGATCGGTCACCACCGCCGCGGCGAGGCGGCCGAAGGCCCGGGCCATGCCGCGGAGGGTGAGGGCGTAGAGCGGAGTGCCGCAGCCGTCAGTGCTGGTGCGCTGGGGCTGTTCGCCGGTGAGGTCCCGGACGGTGGCGGCCACCAGTTGCTGCAGGGGGTGCCCCGGATCAAGGTAGCCGCGGACCGGCCAGCCGTTGATCACGCAGGTGGCGGCCATGGCGGCGTGTTTGCCGGAGCAGTTCTGGGTGATTTTCGTGGCGGTTCCGCCGGCGCGGAGCCATTCTTCGCGTTCGTCCGGGCCGTACGGGAGGTCGGTGCTGTTCTCCAGGGCGTCAGCCGTCAACCCGTGCATCTCGAGGATACGCAGGGCGCCGTCGCGGTGGATGGCTGCTCCGGAGTGGCTGGCGGCGGTGAGGGCAAGGAGGTCGGCGGGCAGGTCAAGGCCGGCGCTGACCATGGCGACGGCCTGTAGCGGTTTGAGGGACGAGCGCGGGTAGAAGGGGGCCAGCGGGTCGCCCGCCGAAAGCAGCGTGCGGAGGCCGCCGTCGACTGTTTCATCCCGGGCGGTGGCGATCACCGAGCCGTAGTGGATGCTTTCCACGAGCCCGTCGCGGGTCTGCACGGCCAACGGTGTGTGCTGCGGCAGGGCCGCAAGATCCTGTTCCTGTGCTGGAGCGTGGGCGTGGGCGGGCAAGGCAGGGGAGAGCATGGAGTCCTTGGGATCGGTGGTGCGGCGTCGGTTGCGTGATGGGTGATTGGTGCGGCTACTGGTTGAGGATGGAGTCGAGGGCTGCACCCACGGCCTGTAGGTGCTCCTGCATGGCGGCGCTGGCCTCGGCGGCGTTGCCGGATTCGATGGCGGCCAGGATCCGCTGGTGTTCCTGGTCCGAGGCGTGTTGGCGGTCGGCCACCATGTTGAGGGTTTCTGACTGGTGCGCCAGGGCGTCGCGGATGTCGGAAACGACGTTTTCGAACACCTTGTTGTGGCTGGCGCGGGCGATTGCTGCGTGGAAGCTGGAGTCGAGGGCCACCCAGGCTTCGGGGTCGTCCTCGGCGGCCATGGCGGCCACGATATCCCGCAGCCCGTCAAGTTCCTCGGCAGTACGCCGTTGAGCGGCGAGGCCGGCGGCGGGGACTTCAATGTGGGGGCGGGCCTCGGTGAGGTCCAGGGCGGAGTACTGCCCGAGCACCAGGTCCTTGGCAACCCGGCTGGCCACCACGAATGTGCCGCGGCCGGTCTTGGTTGTGGTGAGGCCGAGGGCGTTGCAGGAGCGCAGAGCCTCACGGACCACGGAGCGGCTCACCCCGTACTGCTGGCTGAGGGTGGCTTCGGAGCTCAGCTTGGTGCCGACCTCAAGCTTGCCGGATTCGATTTCCGCGCGGAGGACGTTGAAGACGGCTTCGGCCGCGCTGAGGCGGGCGAGGGGCTGGGTTCCGGGCTGTCCTGCTGTCCGGCTGTCTGACAGGTTCACGGTTAAAATATGGCACGGGTCACACGGGGTGTCAATTGTGAAGGGCGCGTCAGGGGATGCACCGGTGCGCCTCCCGGCCAAGGTCTTCCTTATCCAAGGGTCGCTGGTTAGTCTCCTCCCATGGATGAATACTCGGAGGAACTCGTCAGGCTCGCTTTCATGGCGCTGGACCACGCGATCGATTCGGTAGTCTCGTCGGGCGCAGATCTGGTGCCGTTTGTCATCCGGGAGCATGGCGGCCAACGGAACCTGCAGCGTTACCTCGTGGGGGATCAGCTTGAGGCAGGCGTCGCTGCGGCCAGGCAGTCCGTCAGGGACGAGCCGGCGCCGGATCGCGCCGCCGTTGCCTGGGATGGGTTCATGACAACTTCGGAGGGGCGGCAGGAGGCCGTTTTTGTTGAGTCCTACGAGCACGGTACGCCGGCAGGATTCATCATGGCGCAGCGGTATCAGCGGGCCGGTTTCCTCAAGAGAAAGCGGGAATCCGTGGGGAATCCCGCCCTCGTGGAGAAGAATACGGCGCCGCTTTTTTAGCGTGGAGACGGCGGAAAGGTGCGTGGCATGAGTCAGAACGAGGTCCGCGGCAGGATCGAGGCATTCGTTTCAGATTTTCACACGAGGTGGGAGCGGTCTGGCAAGATGCCGGGCATGGCCGCGTTCGACCTTGGCGCCTTCCAGGCTTGGGCAGCCGAGCTGGAGGAACTGGTCGCGACCCATTGCACCCCCGGAGTCCGCACCGGCCAGGAAGGTGCGCTGTCTTCCAGTCCTGCGCACGACCCGGCCGCCGAGCAGATCACCCAGATCGAGGTCGACGAGGATACGGCGACGGTCCGCTCGGTAATCCAGGCGGCCGGGAGCGCCGCCTTCTACTACGAATACCGGCTGTTGCGCAGCGACGACCGCTGGCGGATCTCCCAACTTTCGACCTTCCTCGACCCGCCCAGCGCACCCCTGATAGATCCGGTCCGGGCCGAGGCGCTCATGCAGGGCGCAACACCCGACGCCGCCTTGCCCGACCTGCCGTCGCAGCTGGTGCTCGACGTGCCGGGATTGTTTACAGCGGGCCGGTTGGTCGCGCCGTTTGGCAAACCAGCGCCGCTCGAGGTCCGCCATCTTGGCGAGCTCACCTGCGCCTCCGGGGTGCTGACGATTGTGGACTTCGGGTCCGTTGACGCACACATCGTCCCCTTGACGCGACGGGTAACGCCGGGGACCTATCCTGTTGAAGTCTCCATGGTGGCGGGCGTGACGGTCGCGGTCAGGCTGCTGCTCTCCGAGTCGCCGGAGGTTAGCTGGCACCCCTCCGAGTTCACCGACGGCACGCACGAGGTGGGAGTCGATGCCGGAAACGTCGCCCTCGTCGACTTTGGCGCGCTGGTGGCGTGCCAGGCGCAGCGCGTCGAGGCGATGTTTCAAGAGCACGTAGGGCGGCTCATGGAGACGCCGGGCGCCATGTTCACCCTCACCGGCGGGGTGGTGGATGCGGTCATGGTCACGAGCGGATATGGCGACGGGACCTACCCGTGCTACTGGGGTTTGGCCGCCGACGGCAGTCTCACTTCACTTGTTGTCGACTTCCGCGTGCTCGCTGAGAACATCCTTCGCACCAGCCACGTGCCGTTCCGCCCCGGGCCCGTCGGCACACCGGAACTCGCTCGTCACGAACTGCGGATCACTGCGGATAACGGGTCGTTCGTCGTCAGCAACAGCGGCGAGAACATCCGCGGCTTTCGGGTGCTGGCACCGGACGGCGCGCTCCTTGTGGACGGAGACCATCTCGGCATCTTCATCACGCGGGGCACCTCGAATACGACGTGGAACCCGGACGCGCCTCCTCCACCCGGCTCCGTCCTCGAGGTCACCGAGTACCGCGGGTACCGGCACATCTGAGCGTCCGACCGTCGGCACGTTCGTACCGGTCTGCTCCTGATAGTTATCCGTGACTCGGCGTAGACTCTTGGTTGGGGAGAAAACGGCACGATCGTACCTATCGGAGTAGTCATGACGGAAAGTTTCACGGCCGCGTTGGCAACAGAGGTGCGCTCACGTCGGATAGCCCTGGGCCTGACTCAGCGGGATCTCGCGGATATGGCCGGAGTCTCGGAAAGATTCGTCAGGTTCGTGGAGCAGGGCAAGCAGAGTATTCAGCTGGATTCCCTAACCGCCGTGCTGGAAACCCTGGGCCTCGAGCTTCGCCTTGCCACCAGAACCAGCCAGGCCGCCCGGGCGCTGTCCGCACCTGCACCGGTTCAGGGCCTTGCGGCGCGCGAGGAAACAGAATCATGAGGCACCGCGTCGCCGATGTCTACAAGGCCGGGGTACTGGCCGCCCGCCTAGAACGGCACGGCGGCGGCACCATGTTCAGCTACCTGCAGGCGTACCTCGCGGCGGGAGGTCCCGCCGTCGCCAGTTCGCTGCCGCTGAGCCCTGAGCCCGTGCTGTCAGCGGCGGGAGCAGCGCCGCCGTACTTCACCGGGCTGCTGCCGGAGGGCAGGCGGCTGAACGCGCTTCGGCGTTCGGTGAAGACGAGCGTTGACGACGAACTATCGCTCCTGATCGCGGCGGGCGCCAACCCGGTGGGTGATGTGCAGATCGTTGGCCACGGCGAGCCGCTGGACCCGGACGAGCACGCCGTCGAACTGAACCCCAAGGCGCCGGTCGATTTCGACGCCCTGCTGGGCGATTCCGGACTGATCGACCCCGTGGCGCTTGCCGGAGTGCAGGACAAACTGTCCGCCGGGATGATCTCCATGCCCGTGGCCAGCGCCGGGCGGCGCTACATCCTCAAGCTCAATGCGCCCGAGTTCCCGCACGTGGTGGAGAACGAACTGGTGATGTTCCGCTACGCCGCCAAGCTGCGGATACCGCTGAGCAAAGTGCGGCTGATCCGGGACGTCGGGGGCCGGCCGGGGCTGTTGGTGGAGCGGTTCGACCGGATCCCCCTGGCGGGCGGCGCGCACGGCGCGGTGCAGCGGCTGGCCGTCGAGGATGGTGCGCAGGTGCTGGGGCTGTATCCCGCGGACAAGTACAACGTGGGGTACGGGCAGGTGTGCCACGCCCTGGCGGAGTATTGTTCAGCGCCGCTGCCGGCGTTGCGGAACCTGGCCATCCAGGCGGCTTTTGCGTGGCTGAGCGGGAACGGCGATCTCCATGCGAAGAACGTGTCGATGGTGCAGCAGCCGTCGGGGGAGTGGTCCATCGCCCCCGTCTACGACATCCCCTCCACAGTGGTTTACGGGGATAAAACGCTCGCCCTTACGCTGGGCGGCAAACGCACGGGGATCTCGCGGAAGCATTTCCTGGGCTGGGCAACCGGCCTGGGGCTGGCAGAGCGCGCCGCCGTCCAGGTGCTGGAGCTCGGCCTCAAGGCGTCGGGTCCGCTGGTGGCCGACCTGGAGTCAGGCACCGCTTTTGTGTCAACGAACGACGACGGCGCCTCGCCGTTTTCGGCGACGGTCACCAGGTCGTGGCTCAAGGAGCTCAAGCACCGGCGCAGGTTGCTGGAAGGGTAGGGAAAGTGTGCCTAGAGGTGCTGGATCCCGGCCCGCTGCATCGCGTCCCGGTAGATCTCGACGCTCTTGCTCAGCAGTTCTTCCTGCTTGTTGGCGGATACTGCGAAGGCCCGTCCGCCGAGGGCGCTTGCCTTGTAGATCTTGATCCCGGAGTTTTTCAGGGACTGATGGTACGTCTTTTCGAAGAGGGTCAGGAAGGTCTGGGCATCCGTGCCGTGGGCGATGATGGCCGAGACGCGCCTGTTGATCTTCAGGAACTGGCGGAAGGGCCGCAAGCCGTCCGTCTTCTCCTGGACGTTGAGGGCTGAGGGGAGATCGGGGTCGCGCACCCAGGGGTAGGCGTTCCACGGCATGACGTAGCGGGGGTCGAGTTCCACGATTTCGTAGATTGAGGTGGCCCGCCGGGCTGCTTCGTCGTCGTTGAAGTGCGAAACAAAACCCGATTCGGTGCCCTTGCCGGGACTGACGTGGAGGCTGACGATCCTGCATTCGTCTTCGTCGTGAACGGGATCGATATACGGGACTATTGAGCCCGGCTTCTTTTCCATCAGTTCGTCGCAAAGCTGGGTTACAGCTGCGATGTTCGGTTCCTGCAGCAGGGCCTTTTTTTCGTCCCAGTCAATCGTCACGATTTCTCCCTCAGCACACGGCGTCCAGAATCAGGCGTCTGGTTCCACTCTACGCTTTTGGCCGGGGTTGGTGTTCGGCGGATTCCAAATCCGGGGTTCCCGGCATCGTGGTGGGGCCCAGCGGCAAGAGTCTCACGACCTATTTTCTGACGGCACGAATAGGCGTACGCTTAAAGCGCCTGCAGGTAACCGTTCAGATAACGCGGGCCGTTCGGGACATGCAAATGTCCGGGCCGTCTCTTAGCGAGATCGCGAAGGTACCTGCAGGTCTTTCGTGTTTAAGGGCGTCCTTGCCCGTTCATTCGCGCGTCAGCATTGAGGCCACTGCCCTCTATAGACCAGCGCCCTCTCCAGCCGCGGAGCTATGCGGCCACGGATCTAAGCTTGACGCGCTTGAGCGCCTTGGCCCGGTGCCGGAGTTCCCGACGGTGACGGGATGCTGCTTGATCGGGAGGCGAATGTCCCGGCAACGGCGGAGCTGTGGACTGGTAGCTATGCCCCGTTGGCGTTGTCAGCTGGACTGTATGCCGGGGCCCGGTCCCGGGGCGGGCCCGCCAGCCGGGAACTCCCTTGGTGTGGTTGCAGGCCTCACAGAGTCCGGCGCCGTTGCCTTGCGTGGTGGTTCCGCCGCTGTGCCACGGCAGCACGTGATCCAGATGCCGGATCGGAGCGTCGCAATAGGGCGTTCGGCAGGTATGGTCGCGGACCCGGATGAAGCGGCCCAATCCGGGCGGAAAGAGCCTTGCCCTCGAGTCCATGGCCACGAGATGGCCCTGGACAGCGATCTCCCGGGCCCAGCCAGCGGGGACAATGCCGTAGCCCGGAAGCCGGGCGGGTTCGCTGGCTCCCTGGAACAGCGTGCGGTCGGTCATCACGAGCTGGATCTCGACCCCGCTGATTCCGCCTTCCGTTCCCGTGACGCGTTCAACCAGAGCATCGGCCATGAGCTGGCCGCGGGAGCGTCTGTCGCCGTCGGAGCCTAACGTGTCGGCGTGCCTGGTGAGGGCTGCGTGGACGGCCACACCCTCGGCGACCGGGAGGAACGCCGTCACGTAGCACATGGTGTCAGGCGCCGGCCGAAGACTGACGTGGCGCTCGGCGGCGGCGTGGCTCGCGCGGTCCGCAACGGACCTCGGATCGCGCCGATAGGCGGCGGACCGTGCCGCGGCAATCACCGCACGGTCGCCTGCTCCACTGAACGTCCCGACGTCGGACGCCAACTCTTCGTCAACGGCACTGCGGTCGGCCGGGGAGAGGCAGGCAGTCTCACGCACCAACAGTGTGGCGCGCCATTCATTAAGCTGGCCCGACTCCAAGCCGGCGAGGGTATGTGGCATCTCTGTGACCAAGGCCTTCGCCAGGCCTAGGATCCGGCTGCCTCTGGCCGGTGATTCGCGCCGGGCGAGGGCGATCTGCGCTGCGGCGCCGGTGCCGAGCTCTTCGGCGGGCATGCCGGCGCGGGCCTGCTCACTGCGCTGCTTTAAGTCGAAGGCAACCGCGATCCGGGCCTGCCGCGCCGCGGCAGCGGACTTCAGGTCTTCAAGTTCACGGAGCTGGTCAATCATCCCTGCGCTGTCCGCGGCCGGCCGCGTGTCAGCCAGTGTGCGGATCATTTCCCTGACCGACACACCGACCGTTGCATTCGAGACCCGCTCAGGTCCCTGACCGCCGTCCATGCATTAAGTTTCCCCGCGACCACCGACATTTAACGCTACTCGCTGAAAGGAATAGGCAAGGGGCGTCGCCTCCCGTTCCGGACGGGAGGCGACGCCCCTTGTGCTCGCCCCTGGTGGGATGACTCCTAGTGCTGGCCGAGGTTCCCTGCCGCAGGCGGCAGGCCGCCGTCGCGCTTTTCCTCGTCCCGGCGCTCAGCCGCACTTCGCGTGTCACTGTCGGCTGTTTCGTCCGAATCGCCCTCGAAGTCCACCAGCCCGTTGGTCTGATCGAACGGCTTGGCGATCCGCTCGTCGCTCAAAGCGGAGCCCGTGCCGGTTGTGGCACCCGCCGTTGGCACCGGCTCCACGTAGCCGGAAGCGTCGGTGGCCGGAACGGCTGAGACAGGATTCCCGGAAACCGGTGCCGTGGTGTCGTGGACCCGTTCCGTGTCCTTGTCCCGCATGCTCGCGGCCACGCCGGCTGCGGCCGCAGCGGCAACCCCGACTCCCGCCGCCACCTTTCCGGAGACGCCGGCCTTGCCGGAATCGCCGCGTGATGCCGCTGCGGCGTCCACCCCGGGAGTCGCCGGTGAAAGGCCCTCGTTGACGGTCCCGCGCCACGCGCCGCTTGCGTAGCCTTCGTCCTCGATGAACTCCTTGAACCTCTTCAGGTCCGCGTCCACCTGGCGGTCAACGACGTGAAGTTTGTCTCCGATGGTTTCTACGATTCCTTCCGGTTCGTATTCGAGTGAGAGCTGCACCGACGTCTGGCCCCCTCCCACGTCTTCGAAGGTTACGGTCCCTGCGTTGGTTGCGCCTTCGGTCGCGGCCCAGGCGACCTTGCGGTCCGGAACCTGCTCCAGGATCTTCGCCTCCCACTTCCGGCGGACGCCCGCGATTTCGGCCACCCATTCAAGGCGGTCGTCGCTCAGTTGCGTCACACTCTTGACGCCACCCATGAAGTGCGGAAATTCCTCGAACTGGGTCCACTGGTTGTACGCCGTGCTTGTCGGGACGTTGACCAGAATGCGTTTCTCGACCTTCGTGCTCATGGTGTCTCCTTTGACTAGGACGGGTTGTGCATCGACTGACGACGGCGGTGATCCGTCAAGTAATCAGTATGCTTACTATAACTTTGATGCAGCTGTCCGGCTAGAGTTTCCTTGGCGGCCGCCGCCGTTCCACGTGTTCACGAGCCAAGGACCCAATCATGCAGGTCGACAAACGGGCGCTCCGGGAAGGCGGCTTTGCGGGCTTCAGGACCTTCGCGGACGTTGAGATCAACCGGATTCCGCAGGCGCCGGGGATCTTCGCCGTTCTCCAGCCCGAAGGTTTCCAGGTGCAGTTCCTGGCCAGGAGCACGGCCGGGGTGTTTAAGAAAAAGGACCCCTCGCTTTCCGCTGACAAGCTCGCTGCCGAATGGGTGGACGGCGCGGAGGTCCTCTACGTCGGAAAGGCAGGACCCGGCAGCAAGGGCAACCGCGGGCTGCGCCGGCAGATCCAGGAATTCCTGGACTTCGGCAACGGCAAACCCCCGGGGCATTGGGACGGACGGCTCATCTGGCAGCTCGCGAACACCGATTCCCTGCTCCTCGCCTGGAAAGAGCTACCCGCAGGCGGGTTGAACCAGGCTGAGGCCAAGTATCACGCCGACTTCCGTGGGGCGTACGGCCGCCTCCCGTTCGCCAACCTGGTCCAGGCCCGGGTCAAGGGCTAGCAACCAGGGCCGTAAGTGTCTGTGAGGGTTGTGGTGCACGACGGCGGCCGGCGGCTTTGGGTCCGTACGTGTCCGTTCGCGCTGTTCAGCCGCGTTCCAGCCGGACTGTCCGCTTCCAGTTGGTTCCGTACTTCTGCATGTGAACGCGAGTCCGGTCAGCGCGGAAGAAGTCTTGCGCGAACTCCACAGGAGTTCCATGTACGTCCCAGGCAACCCGGCGGATTTCCAGCAACGCCGATCCGGGCGGCACGTCCAGCACACTGGCCTGCTCGTCCGTGGCGGGCACGGCTTCCACCGTCTCGTCGGCACGGTCCAGTTCCAGCCCGTACTCGGTGGTCAGCAAGTGGTACAGCGAGCCCGTCAACGGATGCGTGAACAGTCCCGGGAAGCGGGCGGCCGGCAGCACTGACAGATCCAGTGACCACGAGGTCCCGTCCACCAGCCGCAGTCTCCGGATGCGCAGGACCGCATCCCCGCCGTTCAGGTGCAGGTTCCGCCGCTCGTCAGGCTGCGGCAGGCCCATCTCGGCGCGCACCACGGTGGTGGAAATGGAGCGGCCCTGGTGGAGCACCATTTGGGGAACGCCCTCCACGGTGTTCAGGTGCCGCTGGATCCGGCCGTCGTTGAAGAACACGCCGCCCGAACGCCCCAGAACCCGCCGGACGGTGCCCTCGGCCTCCATCCGGTCGATCGCCTGACGGAGGACAGCCCGGCCGATGCCGAGCCGCTCGGCCAGTGCGCGTTCACTGCCCATCAGTTCGCCCGGGCGAAACATCTCCGCCCGCGCGAACCGGGTCAGTGCCGCGTGGGCGGCATCAGCGGCCGTCATTTTGTCCGGCTCTTCGCCCGCGCCCATTGCCATCGTCCCAAAGTATACAAACTAGGCGCCGAGTGCAGTCAGCGACTCGTCAAGGGCCCCCACCAGCCAGTCGATGTCCATGGGCTGAAAGGCCAGCGGCGGGCGCAGCTTCAAAACATTCCCGTGCGGCCCTGCAACGGACGTCAGCACACCGCGTTCCCGCAGCTGTTCAAGCACGGCCAGCGCGAGTTCGCGGTCCGGTTCACGGGTATTGCGGTCCTTGACCAGCTCGAAGCCGATGAACAGACCGGCGCCCCGGACATCCCCCACGGACTCGTGGGTGTCCGCCAAACCGGCAAGTGCCGAAAGCAAGTGCGCTCCGACCACCCGGCTGTGTTCCTGCAGGCCTTCTGACCGGATGGTGGAGAGTACAGCCTGGGCGGCTGCCATGGACACCGGATTGCCGCCGAACGTGTTGAAGTAAGGAATCGTGTCGCTGAACGACGCTAGAACGTCAGCTTTGGCCACCAGCCCGGAGACGGGAATCCCGTTCCCCATCGGCTTGCCGAGTGTGACGACGTCGGGAACTATTCCGTGGCGCTGGAATCCCCAGAACGCCTCGCCGGTCCGCCCGAAACCGGGCTGCACCTCGTCCGCAATGATGATGCCGCCGGCGCGGTGGATGACGTCGGCTGCTTCGCGAAGGTAACCGGCGGGGCCCGGCAGGACGCCGTCGGACGAGAAAATCGAGTCGGCAATGAAGCCGGCGAAACGGATGCCGTTCGACTCCATGTCCGCGATCGCAGCGCGGATCTTGTTGGCGAACCACGTACCGAGTTCCGCGGCGTCCGAACCGGCCTCGGCACCCAGGCGGTAAGCATCCGGCGCGGCAACAAGGCGCGCGGTGGGTGCGAGCGGCTGCCCGGTTCCCAGCGCAGGCGACACTCCCGAGGTCAGCTCGGATGTGCCGTGGTACGCCTCCGTGGTGGCGATGATGCCCTCGCCGCCGCTGTACGCCTTGGCCACGCGGATGGCGAGGTCGTTCGCTTCGGATCCGGTGCACATGTACATGGCCTTGTCGAGCTCGGCAGGCATGGTGGAGAGGAGATCGTCCGTGTAATCCAGGATGCGTTCGTGCAGGTACCGGGTGTGCGTGTTCAGCTGCTGCATCTGCGCGGTCACGGCTGCCGTGACGGCCGGATGGCAGTGGCCCAGGCTGGCCACGTTGTTGTAGGCGTCGAGGTATTTCCGGCCGGCCGCGTCCCACAGGTACTGCCCTTCGCCGCGGACCAGGTGCACTGGGTTGCGGTAGAAGAGCCGGTAGGAGGCGCCGAGGACCGTGTCCCGGCGCTCGGTCAGCAGCCGCGTCTCGGGGTCGAGGCCGGCGGCGTCGTCCGTGCGGAAGCTGTTGGTGTCCATAATGGTGGAACGGATGACCATGGCTGGTTCCTTGCTGATCGGTGCGTGCAGTTTCGTCCGTGCGGGCCCAACCCTCGAATCGAATTTCTGTCCTTCCAGTATGTTTGGGCGGCGCCGCCGAAAACCTCCCGCAAATTAAGCCGGCGTTACTAAAAGCGGCCGCAAATTGAACGGTTTGTTTCCGAGTCGCGGCTTTGTTTCGAGGCGGTAAATTCCTCCGGATCGGCACGGTTCCGCCGGTTCTGCCGTGCAATACTCGCTACTGGAGCCCAACCCTCCTCGCCTCCGAGGAGCATCCATGAACACCATGACAGACACTTCCCCACTCGCCGTCTTCAACGGCCTGCGCCGCGGGGAACCTGCCCCTGAATGGATCGGCACCGCCGTCATGTCCGCCTGGGGCCTGATCCCGGACCGGACCGTGATCACTTTGATTGCCGTCTCGGAGAACGCTACGTTCCGGATCGAGGTCGACGGCGTTCCCGTGTCCGTTCTGCGCGTGCACCGTCCCGGCCATGTGGGGGATGCCCGCCAGATCGCCGGCGAGCTCACCTGGGTCCGGCGTCTGGCGGAAGAAGCGGAAGTGCGCGTTCCCGACGTCGTGCCCACCGCCAGCGGTTCCCTCCTGCATACCTTCACGGATCCGGGCGGGTCCGAATGGCACTGCGTAGCGTTTGCGTTCGTCGCCGGGGACATCCTGGAGGACTTCGCCGATCCGCGGCCCTACTATGCGGAAATCGGCGCCACGACGGCGCGCCTGCACCAGCAGGTCAGGCGCTGGCCGCTGCCGGCCGATTTCACCCGTTTTTCCTGGCAGCTGAGCGACATGCTTGGTGAAACGAGCAGGTGGGGGGACTGGCGTCGCGCAGACCTCACGCCCGAACAGGCGGCCGTGCTGGGCCGTGCCGAATTCGCAGCAGTCACGGCCCTGGACGGCCTTCCCGTCTCCGGTGACAGCTGGGGCCTGGTGCATGCGGACCTGCGCCCGTCCAACATCATGATCGACGGCGGCGCCCTCACCGTGATCGACTTCGACGACTGCGGCTTCTCCTGGCTGCTGTACGACTTCGCGTCTGCGCTGTCCTTCATCGAGCACGAGCCCTACGCGCCGGACATCGCCAAGAGCTGGGTTGCAGGCTACCGGACCGTCCGCCCGCTCACCGACACGGACCTGGCCCACGCCGCCGCGCTCAGCATGATCCGGCGCCTGACCATGCTCGGCTGGACCACCACCCACCGCGCCGACGCGCTGCCGGCCGAACTCTGGGACGCCCAGATCCCCGGCACCGTGGCCGTCGCCGAGCGCTACCTGGCATCGCCCACCTGGCTCTTCGACTAAGCCCGGCTCTCGGCTGAGTCTTCGCTTAGTTCCCCGCTCTGCAACCGGGCCCGCCCCGGCTCTTCCCTGCACACCCAAATTTCACGCCCACGTTTACCGGAGGCTTCCATGACTGAAACCCTTCCGGCCGCTGAACAGCGCGCCGTCGACAAAGCCTATTTTGAACAGCGGACCCTCAGGCGGGGTGCCGCCGGCTGGCTCCTCCTGGCCGGCCTTGGCATCTCGTACGTGATTTCCGGCGATTTCTCCGGCTGGAACTTCGGCCTGGAAGCCGGCGGCTGGGGCGGCCTGCTGATCGCCTTCGTCCTGATGGGCGTGATGTACGCCTGCATGGTCTTCGGCCTTGCCGAAATGTCTTCCGCACTTCCGGTGGCAGGCGCCGGCTACGGCTTCGCCCGCCGCGCACTGGGCCGGCTGGGTGGTTTCGCCACCGGGCTCGCCATCCTCATCGAGTACTCGATAGCTCCGGCCGCGATCGCCGTCTTCATCGGCGGCTATGTGGAGAGCCTTGGCCTGTTCGGCATCACGGACGGCTGGCCGGTGTACCTCGTCTGCTTCGCGCTGTTCATCGGTATCCACCTCATCGGCGTCGGCGAGGCGCTCAAGGCGATGTTCGCCATCACGGGCATCGCGGTGGTGGCGCTCATCGCGTTCGTCGTCGGAATGGTGCCGCACTTCGACGCCACCAAGCTGTTCGACATCCCCGTGAGTGATGCGGCCGGTGCCAGCGCGTTCCTGCCCAACGGTTTCGGCGGCATCATCGGCGCGCTGGTCTTCGCCATCTGGTTCTTCCTTGCCGTGGAGGGTGTTCCGCTGGCCGCCGAAGAGGCGGAAAACCCGCAACGGGACATGCCGCGCGCCATCATCGTGGCCATGTCCGTTCTGGCGTTCACCGGACTGGCAGTCCTTGTCCTGGCACCGGGCGGCGCCGGCAGCGCGCTGATGAGCACGTCCGCCAGCCCGCTGCCCGATGCGCTGCGGGCCGTCGGCAATGAAGGCCTGGCTGTCTTCGTGAACTACGCGGGCCTCGCCGGGCTGGTGGCCAGCTTCTTCTCCATCGTCTACGCCTATTCCCGCCAGCTCTTCGCGCTGTCCCGTGCCGGCTATCTGCCCACCTGGCTCAGCCGCACCAACTCGAGGAAGACCCCCACCTGGGCGCTGATCGTCCCCGGGATCGTCGGCTTCATCCTGGCCGCCGCAGTGGGCGACGGCGACAAACTCATCAACATCGCCGTCTTTGGAGCAGCCGTGTCCTATGTGCTGCTCAACCTCTCACACATCGTGTTGCGCAGGCGTGAACCGGAGCTGCACCGCCCGTACCGGACGCCCGGCGGGGTGGTGACCACCGGCGTCGGACTTGTTCTTGCAGTCATCGCGGTGGTTGCCACCTTCTTCGTGGACATCCAGGCCGCGGCAATTACGGCCGGCATCTTCGTCGTCGGGCTGCTCTATTTTGCCTTCCACAGCCGCCACCACCTGGTGGCAGGCGCGCCGGAGGAGGAGTTCGCCCGGATCAGGGAGTCGGAAGCGGAGCTGCGCTAAACCGAGCCTCCGCCGTAGGTGAACCTGCCTGCGACGAGGGTTGCCGCTACCGGCATGGACGCGAACACCTCGTCCGATACGCGGAGCGGGTCGTCGTCGAGCACCGCGATGTCCGCCGGATCTCCCACCTGGATCCGGCGCCGGCCCCGGGAGGACGCAGCCAGGGCCTCCTCCCGGGTGATGGCTTGCTCCGGGTGCCACGGTCCACGTCCGTCCAGTGCGGACCGGGTGGCGGCGGCCGACATTGCGGTCCACGGGTCCAGGGGCGCCACCGGAGCGTCCGAACCGAAGGCCAGCGTGGCCCCGGCCGCCAGCAGCGACCGCAGCGGGAACGCCCGGTCGGTGCGGTCGCCCCAGTTGGCGTCCGCGGCGTCACGGTCGTCGAGGGCATGGGCCGGCTGGACGCTCGCAACCAGGCCCAGCCGGCCAAAACGGGCGAAGTCCTCCTGCCGGACAAACTGGGCATGTTCGATCCGCCCCGCAATGCCCGCCGCCTCGAAGGCGTTCAGCGCCACCTGGTTCGCGGCGTCACCGATCGCATGGACTGCGGGCACGAAGCCGGCTTCCCTGGCCCGGACCAGCAGCTCCACCAGTTCCGTTTCGCTCACGGTGAGCAGGCCCCGCCCGCCGTGCGGATAAGGGTCCACGCAGTAGGCGGTCCGGGTGTTAAGCGAGCCGTCGATCAGCACCTTGAGCGGGCCCACGCGGAGCAGGCCGTTCCCTCCCGGAATGTCCTGCCCCGTGCGCATGGCCTCCCGCCGCGCACGCTCCAGGTGCTCCGGGTAGACGCCCGCTTCGACGCGAAGGGACCCAAAGCCGCCGCCGACACGCCGGAGCCACACCTCGCGGTTCCAGGTCATTTCAAAGTCCACGATCCCCACCACGCCGCGGGCGGCGGCCTTTCGTGCGGCCTCATCGACCCAGGCGTCAACCACTGCATCCGGCAGGCGGCCCAGCTCACGGGTCAGGACGAACGCCGGCTCCTCCCGCAGCAGCCCGGAGCCGTCCACCGACACCCCGTGGCGCACGGCGGCGGCACTGTTCAGCCAGACGCAATGGAGATCATGGCTGATCAAGGCCACGGGCGCCCCCTGGGTCGCGGCGTCGAGCATCGCCAGGCTGGGCTCGTCCGCCCAGATGGCGTCGCGGAAGCCGACGCCCACCAGCGTCGGGACAGTCCCGGCGTCGTCCGTGTCCGTACGGCCGTTGCCGCGGATGGCGGGGATACTCGACCGAACGACGTCGACGGCGTCACCCGCCGATGCGGCGCGCGATACGTCGATCCGGTTGGCGGCCATGGCCCACTGCGTCATGTGCACGTGCTCGTCCCACAGGCCCGGGATGACGTAACGGCCGGCTAAGTCAACAACGCGGACACCGGCAAGATCGCGGGCGCCGTCGGGCCGCTCCTCCGCCGCTGTTATCCGGGTGACAATGCCCCGGGCGATGTGAATGTCTGAAGAGCCCGTCTCCCCGGGCTGCCGGACGGAGGCAAGGACAATGTCGGGCGCGGCGGATTCAGGCATAGGGACAGGCTACTAAGAGTTCCCCTCCGCGCGGCTCCTGATCCCGTGGAGCATCCGCCGGGACATGATGAAACTGGCAACCTCCACCGCTTCGACCAGGCACCGCGCCCACCACTGCCGGCAGGCGTACCGCTCCCGCACCAGCAGCCGGGTGGCGCCGTCGGGCTGCGGCTGCAGGACAAATGCCCAGCTGAAGTCGAACGGTCCGGGCGGGGAACCGGTCGGAACGCGCAGCACGAGCGCGGCGCCCGGGTCCACCAGCCCCACTTCCAGGTCTGCCGACGCTGCGGGTGCCAGGTGAAAGCGGTCGCCCACCTTGATGTCCTGCCACTCAGGGTGGATCCGGTCGGCACTGTGGATTTCAAGGCCGGCGAGGTTTTCCAGGAAGTCGTAGCTATAGAGCCCGCCGCGTCCCTGGCCCATCTGCGCCAGCCAGGGCCACACGTCCGTCGCCGGAGCCTTGATGGTGACCGCCCGCGTTGACTGCAGATCTGCGGTGGTCAGGAAATCATCGCCCGGCAGCCCGCCGTCGGCTTCGGCAGCGGTGGCACCCCAGCGCAACTGGAAGCGCCGGAACACGAAGCCCGCTGCCACCAGCCAGGCCAACACCGCGGGCCCGTAAAGATGCTTCAAATTTTGGCGTTTCGTCATCGGGCAATTCTCCAGAGCGCCGGTGGCCCTGTCACGGGCCATAAGCCCCGGGCCGGGTGGCGCCGGCACATATCCCGGCCTTGCGCATCAGGGCCTTTCGTCCCTTACCCCCGCTGCGCGGACCGGCCATCCTTGATGTGGGGCATCTCACGCCTGCGTTACTCGCGCACGCACCTTGGGGAGGGAAATGCTTCGCCGATCAGCACCAGGTCTCGCCACACCATTGGGGAAGGGCTGGCGCACTGCGCCTCCCGAACACAGCAGGAGACCCGGCTTAATGAATCAGCTTGCCCGAACTGTCCTGGGTCCTCGACCCTCCGTCCTCTCCCGGCACGGCCTCCCGTCCACCACACACTACGAACATTCCGACCACCGGCTGAAGGTGGTGGTCCGCATTGAAGCGGACCTGGCCGCTGCCAATATCGAAGTCCGGGGCGTTGTGACGGGCGCCAACCTCCGCGCGCTGTATGTGGTGGCCCGTCGAACAACGTCGCTCCTGCATGGCAAAGAACTCACCATCGATCTCTCCCGCGCCCGGGTGACCGATACGGTCCTCGAGCAACTCCACGAATGCGCCCGCCTGTCCCGGCTGGCATCAGGGGTGGACCGTTCAGTAGTGCCGTGCTCCGTGAAAATCGTTGACCCCGGCTTCATCCACAGAGTGAAGGAGTGCGCATGAAAGCGCTCGTCTACGGCGGTCCCGGCGAAAAATCATGGACTGACGTCCCGGATCCCACCATCCAGAACCCCAGCGACGTGATCGTCAAAGTGGACACCACCACGATCTGCGGAACAGACCTGCACATCCTTAAAGGGGACGTGCCCGCGGTGCAGAAGGGGCGGATCCTGGGCCATGAAGGGGTGGGGACCATCACCGAGGTGGGCTCTTCGGTTACCAGCCTGAAAGTGGGGGACCGGGTCATCATCTCCTGCATCAAGTCCTGCGGCCATTGCGCCAACTGCAAGACCGGGCTTTACTCGCACTGCATGGGTGAGGAAGGGGCAGCCGGCATCGGCTGGGTCTTCGGACACCTGATCGACGGTACCCAGGCCGAATACGTGCGCGTCCCCTATGCGGAGAACTCGCTCCATCTCCTGCCCGAAGGGGTCAGCGACGACCAGGCGGTGATGCTCTCCGACATCCTTCCCACCGGCTTCGAAATCGGCGTCCAGTACGGGCGGGTCAAGCCGGGGGACACCGTGGCGGTTGTGGGCGCAGGGCCGGTCGGGTTGGCAGCAATCGCCACCGCCGGGCTGTATGGCGCCGCCACCATCATCGCGATCGACCTTGACGCGAACCGGTTGGAAAAGTCCCGCGAGTTCGGCGCCACCGACGTTGTCCTCTCCGGTGACTCCGACTGGAAGGAGCAGGTGCTGGCACTCACGGACGGACAGGGCGTGGACGTGGCCATCGAAGCGGTGGGCATCCCGGCCACCTTCACCATGTGCGCGGACATCGTCCGACCCGGCGGCAATGTGGCCAACGTGGGTGTGCACGGAAAGTCCGTGGAGCTGCATGTGGAAAACCTTTGGATCCAGAACATCAACATCAGCATGGGCCTGGTCAACGCCAACACCACGCCGATGCTCCTGAAGCTGGTGGCCCAGAAGAAGGTGCCGGCGGAGAAGTTCGCCACCCACCACTTCACGTTCAGCCAGTTCATGGACGCCTACGACACGTTCGCCCGAGCAGCCGAGACCAAGGCCCTCAAAGTGGTGATCACGGCGTGAAAGCGCTGGTTGTCTACGACTCCGCCTACGGCAACACCAGGCAGGTGGCCGAGGCCATCGTCGAAGCCCTCGGCCCGCTGCAGGCCGAGGCCGTTTCCGTGACGGAGTTCAAGGCACCCGCACTTGCGGAAGGCGACCTTCTCGTCGTCGGAAGTCCCATCAACGGCTGGCGCCCGACGCCGAAGATCACCGAGCTGCTGTCCGCCCTCGGCGACGGACGGCTCAACGGCGTCAAGGCGGCGGCGTTCGACACCCGCGTGCGGCTCTTCATCCACGGCGACGCGGCGAAGAAGATGACCGAATCGCTCAAAACCGGCGGCGCGGAGATCATCTCCAAGCCCATGGCCTTCTACGTGAAAGGCAGCGAGGGTCCGCTCCGCAGCGGGGAACTCGACAAAGCGGCCGCATGGGCCGCGGACCTGCTCAAAAGAGTGGGTGGATAGCCGCCGGGGGGCAGGCAAGATGCAAGAAAGGACTGCGGCCATGAAACCAGGCCGGATAGTCATGCTGGTGCTCGGCACCCTCGCCGCCCTGCTGGGGCTTGGACTGCTGACAGCCGCCGCCGGTGTCGGATGGGTCAACTTCCAACAACGCGACAACGGATACTTCACCACGCCCACCGAGCGGTACGACGTGGCCACCCGCGCCATCACCTCGCCCGGCTTGGACCTCCTGGTGGACGAGGAACTGCCTGACGTGCTGCCCGTGGACAGTGCGGGCCGGATGCTGCTGCGCGGCACGTCGGCCGCCGGGCAGGAGATCTTCATCGGCATCGGGCCGCAAGAGGACGTGGCCCGTTACCTGGCCAACGTCCGGCGTTCCGAAATCACCGAGTTGGACTGGTACCCGTTCCGCGTCCAGTACCGTGAGGTGCCCGGCGACGCCGAACCCGCAGCCCCGGGGGCGCAGCCGTTCTGGTCCACGTCCGCCCAGGGAAGCGGGACACAGCAGATCGAGTGGGACCTGCGCAGCGGCCGCTGGGCAGTGGTGGTCATGAACGCCGACGGCGGGGCTCCGGTTTCCGTTGACCTGCAGGCAGGCGTCCGTTCCGACCTGCTCTGGCCCGTGTTCATCGGGCTCCTGATCGGCGGCATCGTCCTGCTGGTGGTGGGGGTCCCGCTGATCGTGGCCGGCGCCGCCGGACTCGGCAGGCACGGCCCGCCGCCGCACCGGCCGGCCGCCGGACCCACGGGCCCCGGCGGTGTGTCCGCGGGCGCCGAAGCCCCGTATGGTGCCGTACCCCACGGCACAGCACCCTATGGTGCCACCCCGTATGGTGGCGCAACTGCACCGGCGCCGCCCGGCGGCAGCACGCCGCTGCCCACGGACCCCCAGCCTTCGGACACGTCGCGGTACCCGGTGCGGCTGAACGGGCACCTTGACCCGGCACTTTCCCGAGGCATGTGGCTGATCAAGTGGTTCCTGGCGATCCCGCACTACATCGTGCTGTTCTTCCTGTGGTTCGCGTTCTTCGTGACCACCATCGTGGCCGGCTTCGCCATCCTGTTCACCGGCCGCTACCCGCGCTCGCTGTTCAACTTCAACGTCGGTGTCCTGCGCTGGAACTGGCGCGTTGCCTTCTACGCCTACGCCGCGATCGGGACGGACCGCTACCCTCCCTTCACGCTGGCGCGAACCGACTACCCGGCGGACTTCGACGTCGACTACCCCGAGCAGCTCTCCCGGGGCCTGGTGCTGGTCAAATGGTGGCTGTTGGCCCTTCCCCAACTCCTGATCGTCGCCGCTTTCTCAGGTACGGCGAGCACCTGGGGCAACCGGCGTATGTGGGTTGACGGGCGATGGGTTGACGGCAGGTGGGTTGACGGAACCTGGGTGGGATACGACGGCGGGGGCGGGGGGATCTCGCTGATCGGGCTGCTGGTGCTCGTGGCCGGCTTCAGCCTGGTGTTCACGGGCCGCTTTGGCCGGAGGCTCTTTGACCTGCTGATCGGCCTGGACCGCTGGATCTACCGCGTTATTGCCTACGTAGCGCTGATGCGTGACGAATACCCGCCGTTCCGCCTCGACATGGGCCCCGCAGATCCCGCCGACGCTCCGCCCGCCAGCTATGTCCCGCCTGAAGGCTACGTCCCGCCGCCGGTCCCCGCGTCGCAGGCCGGGCCGCCACCCCCGCCGCCTGTGGCGGAGCCCCCGGGCCCGCGCACGGAACCTCCGCCGCCACCCGGCCCCGCCGGGCCGCCTCGCGTCTAGCACCCTCCCGTTATCCCGGCCGCGGCCGGGCAGTCCACACCGGGCCGCCCGGCCGCTCCGCTGTGCCCGCGCTCCGCGCAGCTTCGAGCTATTTTCAGCCCCGGCAAAGATATTTACATGCATCTGCATCCAAAAAGCCTTTTGCGTCGGTAATAGGGGTGTAAGCAAAAATCGCCCGCCTGGCGGGCCGTTGAAGGAGATGCAAATGCGAACCAGCCTTTTCACAGCGGGTGCCGTGGCAATTGCGGCGGCTCTCACCCTTGCCGGCCCCGCCCAGGCGGCCGAGTCCGATGCCCAGCTTTCCGTACTCCACGGAGTCCCGGGACTGACCGTCGACGTGTGGGTCAACGGCGCACGTACCCTTGACGATTTCACCCCCGGCACCCTTGCCGGTCCGCTCGCCCTGCCGGCCGGGGACTACGATCTGGCCATCACCGCGTCCGACGCCGCGGACGCTTCCGCTCCTGTGATCGGGCCCGTGAAGGTCACCCTCGCCGCAAGCGGCAACTACACCGCCGTCGCCAACCTCGACGCAGACGGCAAACCGACTGCCAACTTCTTCACGAACGACGTATCGCAGATCGGCCCCGGCAAGGGCAAGCTCACGGTGCGGCACACGGCAGCGGCACCGGCCGTGGACATCCTCGCCGGCGGCACCGCTGTCATCTCCGGCCTGGCCAACCCCACCGAGAAGATGCTGACGCTGGATCCTGGCACCCTGTCCGTTGCTGTTGCTGCCGCCGGCACCACAGCTCCGGTCATCGGCCCCGCGGATGTCACAGTGGCAGAAGGCACCCACACCGTGGTGTACGCCTGGGGCAGCCTCACGGACAACAACCTGCAGCTGGCCGTGCAGAACATTGAAGGTCTGCACTCCGCCCCTGCCGGAGTTCCCGGTGGGCGGTCCGGCGCCGCTGATAACGGAAACGCATCAGCCGCCACCGTGGGCATCGGCGCCGCAGCGCTCCTGCTGCTCGCCGGCGGGGTCGCTGTGTCCCGCAGGCAGCTGGCGCTCCGCCGGACCCGCTAGACCGCAAGCGCAAAACCCCGGCCGCCCGGTCCCCCGGGCGGCCGGCCCCCTGACATCCATCGGCCAAGAGGAGACTTGAGATGCACACCACGACGGCGGCGGGCCCCCGACGGCGTCCCCCCGGCCCGGGCAGGCCGGCTGCCGTGCAGCGGTCCGCCGCCTGGAGGTCGGTTGTGGGAGTAACGGTGTGCCTGCTGATCGCCGGTTGCGCCGCGCCAGGGGACACCGTTTCTCCGCAGTCCGTTGCCCCGGAGGCGGCGGTCACGGAGAAAACCGCTCTGGACTCAGCCGTTCCTGTCGCTTCGCCCGGCGCATCGTCATCGCAGTCCCGGCCGCCGGGGAGGACAGCCGCCCCTCCAGTCCCGGCGTCGGCCGTCCCCATCCGTCCGGCAACGCCGGTTGCCCGGGCGCCCAAGGACCCGGGGCCCCGCTTTCTTACTGTGCAAGGCACCACCATCAACATGCCGATCGTGGAGGTGGGGGTCAGCGCGGACGGGGCCATGGAGATCCCGGAGCCTTTCAACGAGGCCGGCTGGTACCGCTTTGGACCTGCCCCCGGAGCCGCCGCGGGCACCGCAGTGATCGCGGCCCACGTGGACACCACCTCCAATTCCGCGCCGTTCTCCCAGCTCAGATCGCTCGCGCCGGGCACCCTCGTTACCGTCCAGCGTGACGGGGCGGAACCGGTGGCGTTCCGGGTAACCGGAGTGGAACTCATGGCCAAAGACGCATTCGACGGCGCGTCCATCTTCCGGCGCGACGGCCCGCCCGGGCTGAAACTCGTGACCTGCGGCGGCCGGTGGCTGGACGAACAACAGGACTATGGGGACAACGTGATTGTCACGGCGGTGCCTGCACTCCGACCCTAGGAGCCGGTGGCAACCACCACAAGGTTTCCGTCCGGGTCCTGCAGCGCACACTTGCCACCGGCCGCCCGCAGGAAGATAGTGGGAGGAACCGACCACTTCCGGGCAGGAGGCCCGCAATGCTGCTGGACAACGAAACCGGGCCAGCCGGCCTGCTGAAGGGCAGAACGGCCCTGGTCTATGGAGCGGGCGGTCCAATCGGCGGCGCCGTCGCGCGGGCCTTTGCGGCGGAAGGAGCAGCTGTCTTCCTGGCCGGACGCACGGAGTCCAGCCTCGTCAAAGTAGCACGGGACATCCGTGAGACGGGCGGGAGCGCTGACACCGCCGTCGTCGACGCCCTGGACGAAACCCAGGTGAACACGTTCGTGGACCAGGCCGCCAGGAAGACCAAACGGATCGACATCTCCTTCAACCTGATCTCCTACGGCGACGTCCAGCAGCCGCTGATGGACATTTCCGCCGAGGACTTCAGCCAGCCCGTCAACACCGCGACCCGGACCCACTTCCTCACCACGCGCGCCGCGGCACGGCACATGATCAGGCAGCGCTCCGGCGTCGTTTTGATGTTCGGCGGCTCCGGGCCGCAGACCCTGCACGGGCTCGGCGGGTTGAAGGTCGCGCTGGACGCCATGGAGGGTCAGCGCCGGCAGTGGGCGCTGGAACTCGGGAAGAACGGCATCCGGGTGGTCACGATGGTTACGGGCGGGATCGTGGAAACCATTCCGTGGCAGGCCGAGGGCCGTGAAGAGATCGTGAAGGAAATCGCCCGGACCGCGCACCTGAACCGGACGGCGACGCTGGAGGACGTGGGCAACGTGGCAGTGTTCATCGCCTCGGACCGGGCCGCGGCCATCACGGATGCCACCGTGAACATCTCCTGCGGCGCGATCGTGGACTACTGAGTGCTCCTCCCGGCGGCGCCTAAGCCACCAGGTTGTCCGCCGCGGTGTCCATGTGTTCGCGGATGGTCTTGCGGGCCAGTGAGGCGTCTCCGGTTTCGATGGCCGCCACAATGTCGTGGTGCCGGTCAACGCTCATGTTCGACACGCCCTTTTCCAGCCCGGCGAACATGATGGACATCCGGATGGAGCCTTCCAGCGATTCCCAGGAATGCAGCAGCGTCTCGTTGCCGGTGAGGCGGCACAGGGTGCGGTGGAATTCCAGGTCCGATTCGATCCGCTCCTCGAGGGACCCCTTGGTCGCAGCATCCATGGCGTCAATGGCCGCCCGCAGCGAGCCGATCACGTGCTGGCGGTCCGGAAGTTCGCAGAGGGTTCGGGCAGCCAGTGATTCCAGCGCCGCACGCACGGAATAGATGTCCCGGATTTCCTTGGCATCCAGGTGCCGGACGGAAAGCCGGCCGCGCGGGCCAGCAGAGAGCAGGCCTTCCTGCTCGAGCTGCCGCAGCGCTTCCCGAAGGGTGCCGCGGCTGATCTGGAGCATGTCCGAGAGCTCGGTTTCCACCAGGTGGCGGCCGGGCTCCAGCTCTCCGCTGGTGATGGCGCTCCGCAGGGCGGACAGGGCCTGCTCACGGAGGCTCTTCTTCTGCAATCCCAGCAGGGGTGCTGTTGCTCCGGCCATCGCGGTACTTCCTCAATGTCAGTGGTCGACTGTTTACAGTCGGTGTGTTAACTGTTGATCTTACGGCAGAAGCGCGGCACCGTCTCGTGTCCGCCGGTCCGCGCTCCCGCTGTTCGCGGGTTTCCCCGCCTGATGCGCTAGCCCAGTTCGGTGAGGACCTTGGCAACGATCCGCTGTACGGACAGGCCGTAGCGTTCGTGGAGGGTGGGCAGGGCGCCGGCGTCAAGGAACTCGTCCGGCAGCGCCACGGGCACCACCCGCTTGCCCAGCCCCGCGGTGACGACGGCGGACGCGACGGTTTCGAACAACCCGCCGATCACGCTGTGGTTCTCCAGCGTCACTGCAAGGCGGTCGGTGTTGATCTCTGCCAGGACGGTTTCGGAGTCGAACGGCTTGATGGTGGGGGTGTGGACGACGGCAACGTCCACGTTGTGTTCGGCCAGTGCCTTGGCGGCCTGCAGCGCCCGCATGGTCATCAGCCCGCTGGAGATGAAGACCACGTCGTTCCCGCCGCGCAGGACCTTCGCCTTGCCGAGTTCGAACGTGTAGCCGTATTCGTCCAGCACCGTGGGCACATTGCCACGCAGCAGCCGCAGGTACGTGGGCCCGTCGCTGGCCGCGAGCTGGGGGACGGCCTGCTCGATGTCGATGGAGTCGCAGGGGTCCACGATGGTCAGGTTGGGCATGCCGCGGAAAATCGCCATGTCCTCCGTGGCCTGGTGGCTGGGGCCGTAGCCGGTGGTGAGGCCCGGCAGGCCGCCCACGATGTTCACGTTCAGGTTCGGTTCGGCGCTGTCCAGGCAGAGGAAGTCGTAGGCCCGCCGCGCGGCGAACACCGAGTAGGTGGACGCGAACGGCACCAGGCCGGTCTCGGCCAGCCCGGCGGCTGCTCCGAAGAGGAGCTGTTCGGCCATGCCCATCTGGAAGAAGCGTTCCGGGAAGGCCTGCGCGAAGATGTGCATGTCCGTGTATTTGCCCAGGTCCGCCGTGAGCCCGACAATCCTGTCGTTCTCCTGTGCTGCCTTCACCAGGGCGTGCCCGAAGGGTGCGGACGAGGTTTTCTGGCCCGGATCAGCGAAGGACGCGATCATGGCCGAGGTCTTCAGCTTGGGGGCGCTGCCCTTGAGGGCGGTGGTGCTCATCGGCTTGCCTTTCCTTCGTATCCTGCGGTCAGCTGTTCGCGGCATTGCTGCCATTCGTGTTCCTCGATGCGCATGAAGTGCGCCTTTTCGCGCTCCTCGAGCAGCGGCACTCCGCGGCCCACCTTCGTGTCGCACAGGATCACGGAAGGACGTCCGACGGCGGCGGCCTGGCCAGCTGCGTTGTCGAACGCCGCCAGCAGCGCGCCGACGTCGTTCCCGTCCACCCGCTGGGTGTACCAGCCGAAGGACTCCCACTTTTCCGTCACGGGCTCGGTGCGGAGCACGGTGTCGGTCTTGCCGTCGGCCTGCAGGGCGTTGATGTCCACCATGGCGGTGAGGTTGCCCAGCTGGTGGTGGTGCGCGCCCATGGCGGCTTCCCAGGTGGAGCCTTCGTCCAGTTCGCCGTCGGAGAGGAAGTTGTAGACCCTCGCGGAGGAGTCCTGGTAACGCAGGCCAAGTGCCATGCCGACGGCGATGGTGAGGCCGTGGCCCAGGGAGCCGCCGGAGATTTCCATGCCGGGGGTGTAGGTGGACATTCCGGACATGGGGAGCCGGGAATCGTCGGAGCCGTACGTCTCCAGTTCCTCGACCGGTACGATCCCGGCTTCGGCCAAAGCGGCGTAGTGCCCGATCGCGTAGTGCCCGGTGGAGAGTAGGAAGCGGTCCCGCCCCTCCCACTCCGGGTCGGCGGCCTGGAAGCGGAGCTGGTCCGCGTAGACGGCGGCCAGCATGTCCGCGGCTCCAAGCGCCTGGCCCACATAGCCCTGGCCCTGGACTTCGCCCATGTTCAGGGCGTGGTGCCGGATCCGGTAGGCCGCAGCGGAGACCCGGTCGAGGCGTTCTGAGGGTGTCTCGTGAAGCATTCGTTCCTTATGAGTCGTGTGCAGTTCGTGGGTGGCGGTCATCAGGCGTTCACCGACTGGGGGGTGCTTTTGGTGGCCTCATCCGCGAGCTGCCGCTCGCGCTTGCCCCAGGTTTCCCGGGTGACGAGGGCGGCCCAGAGGCCGATGGCGGCGTAGAAGCTGAAGAGGAGGGCGGGGCCCATCCAGCCCAGGGCTACAAAGAGGAGGGTGGTGACGAAGGGCGTGAAGCCGGAGACCATGGCGGAGATCTGGTATGCCAGTGAGGCTCCGGAGGAGCGCGTCTTGGCCTGGAACAGCTCCGGGAACCACGGGCCCTGGGCGCCGGCCAGGGAGTTCTGGCAGACGGCGTAGGAAATGACGATGGTGGCGATGATGAAGATGAACATTCCGGTGTTGACCAGCAGGAACATGGGGATGCCGAACAGGAGTGCGAACGCTGTGGACCAGACGTAAAGGGGCCGGCGGCCGATCCTGTCGGTGAGGCGGGCCCAGGCCATGGTGGCGAAGATGCCGATGAAGGACGCGATGCAGAGTGCTACGAGGGTCTGGGTCTTGTCGGCGAGCTGCTGGGTGTGGAGGTAAGAAATCATGTAGGTGATGGAGACGGCGTAGCCGGCGGTCTCGGCGATGCGCAGGCCGATGCCGCGGACGATGCTGCGCCAGTCGGTCTTGATGACCTCAATGATGGGGGACTTGACGATCGAGCCGCTTTCCTTGACCTCGTCGAAGACCGGGGACTCGGGCACCTTGGAGCGGATGATCAGGCCGACGGCGACCAGCACGATGCTGGCCAGGAACGGAACGCGCCAGGCAAGTTCGCCGCCGAGGTTCACGCTGACCAGGAAGACGAGGTTTGCCAGGAGCAGGCCAACCGGGAAGCCGGCCTGGACAATGCCGGTGTATTTGCCCTTGGACTTCCAGGGTGCGTGCTCGTAGCTCATCAGGATGGCGCCGCCCCATTCGGCGCCGAAGGCCAGGCCCTGGACGACGCGGACAAACACCAGCAGTGCGGGAGCCAGCAGGCCCACCTGCTCGTAGGTGGGAAGGAGGCCGATAAGGAACGTGGCCACGCCCATGAGGATCAGTGAGGCCACGAGGACGGGCTTGCGGCCCACCTTGTCGCCCAGGTGGCCGCCGATGATGCCGCCGATGGGGCGGGCGGCAAAGCCAACGCCCAGCGTGGCGAACGCGGCCAGCGTGCCCGTCACCGGATCGCCGGTGGGGAAGAACGCCGTACCGAAGTACAGGGCCGCGGCAGTGCCGAACCCGATGAAGTCATACGTCTCGATGACGGCGCCGACACCGGAGCCGATCGCGACGCGCTTGGCGTCCTTGGTGCCATGCACGTGTCCGCGCATCTTCAGAGCTTCATTGCTCATTGCTGGATTCCCTTTCGAAGAGTGACTGGCGCTTCCGCTCCGACACTGTCGACTGTTAACAACTGGTACGACAAGTGTGACCTGCGTCATTCACTCTGTCAACAGTCAACTTCAAGGGTTGACTGTTGACAGTTAACGAAAGTAATGTGGTCTCCATCACCACCGCCCCCGGGCACGACTAGAGGATCAACGAAGATGTTCAACTCCCGACTCGGCTGCTCCTCCATCAGCTTCCGCCATCAGGACCTGGGCACCGCCCTGCGGACCATCAGCGGCCTGGGCTTCGAGGAAATAGACCTGGGCGCCCTGCCCGGCGTCTGCGACCACGTTCCCTATGAACTGGATGCGGACGCCGTCAGCGCCGTTACCGCGGACGTTGCCGCCTCCGGGCTGCACGTCCGCTCGGTCAACGGGGATATCGGGGACCTCAATGCAGTTCTCGACGCCGGCCGGCAGGCGGACCGCGAACGGCACCTCGAGGCGCTGCTCACGCTCACGGCAAATATTGGAGCGAAAGCCCTGGTCCTCCCGTGCGGTGCCTTGGGACACGATCCCGTCCGGAGCATTGACGAGGACCTGGACACCATCGCCGCCCAGCT
Source organism: Arthrobacter oryzae (assembly GCF_030718995.1). Classification (NCBI taxonomy): domain Bacteria; kingdom Bacillati; phylum Actinomycetota; class Actinomycetes; order Micrococcales; family Micrococcaceae; genus Arthrobacter; species Arthrobacter oryzae. The sequence goes on along the minus strand of NZ_CP132204.1, from coordinate 1,494,502 downwards.
CATCCACGCCGGGCAGCGCGCGGCTGAATTCGGCGTCGAACTCTGGACCGAATCCCTACACTTCCTCAGGTTCTGCTGGAACCTGGAACGCGCCGTACAGCTGGCCCAGCGACTGGCCGGCTCCGGCGTCGGCATCGTCATGGACTTCAGCCACATCGTTGCCGCCGGCGAGGACCCGCTGGAATACCTCGAACGCCATGACGGCCGCATAACCCACGTCCACCTCAGGGACGCTGTCCCGGGCAACATCAACGTCAGCATCGGAAACGGCCAGGCGGACTTTGCCGCCGGACTGCGCTCACTCGCGGCCCGCGGCTACGCCGGCCACTTCTCGCTGGAACTGGAAACCCGGGACGTCACGCACGACGAACGCCCGGCGGCCGCCGCCAAGGCAGCCAGCTTCATCACCGACCTCATCTGACTCCACCAAACACGCACCAAGCAATCCAAGGAGAATCACCATGACCAGCACCATCCAGCGCACCGCCGTCCTCACCGGAGCCACCTCGGACCGCGGCATCGGCATCACCACCGCACGCCGCTACGCCAGCCAGGGCTGGGGAGTGGTGATCCTGGACCTCGACGGTGAGAAGTCCGCCAAGGTTGCTGCCGAAATCGGCAATGAATTCAACGTTCCCGCCTTCGGCCACGAGATCGACGTTGCCAACGAAGCATCCGTCAACGCCGCCTACGCAGCCGTCAAGGCAGAAGTGAGCGCCGGCAACCTTCCCGCCGTGGGCGCCCTGGCCAACATCGCCGGCATCACCTCGCCGGTGCCGTTCCTGGAGACCACCCTGGAACTCTGGCACAAGGTGATGGATGTGAACGCCACCGGCACCTACTTGGTCACCAAGGCGTTCCTGCCGGACATGATCGCCAGCGGCTGGGGCCGGATCGTCAACATGTCCTCGGTCTCCGCGCAGCGCGGCGGCGGCGTGTTCGGCAAGGTCCCCTACTCCGCCGCGAAGGCCGCCATCCTTGGCTTCACCAAGGCCCTGGCCCGCGAAATCGGAGCCACCGGAGTGACCGTCAACGCCATCACCCCGGGCGCCGTGGACACCAACATCCGCGTAGGTAGCACCGAAGAGCAGGAAGCCGCCATCAACGCCGGCATCCCGCTGGGACGCAACGCCACCACGGAAGAGGTTGCCGCCGTCATCACCTTCCTGTCCTCCGAGGAATCGGCCTACCTGACCGGAACCACCATCGACATCAACGGCGGAAGCCACATCCACTAGCAGCCTCCGCCTTCCAAGAGACCGAGCGCAGCCCAGAGAGCCCACCATGACCAGAATTTTCAACGATCCTTCCGACTTCGCCGAGGAGGCCCTTGCCGGGTTCTGCGACGTCCACGCCGACTTGGTTCGGCAGGTGCCCGGCGGGGCGGTGCGCCGCCGGCGCCCCGCCAAGCCCAAAGTGGCAGTCCTCGCTGGCGGCGGGTCCGGCCATTACCCGGCCTTCGCCGGCCTGATCGGCACGGGACTGGCCGACGGCGCCGTGGTGGGCAACATCTTCACCTCGCCCTCCGCGCAGCAGGCCTATACCGTGGCCAAGGCCGCGGACTCGGGTGCCGGCGTCGTGTTCACCTACGGCAACTACGCCGGGGACGTCCTGAACTTCGGGATGGCCAGCGAACGGCTTGCAGCAGAGGGCATCCGGGTGGAAAACGTCCTGGTGACGGACGACGTCGCCAGTGCTCCGCCGTCGGAATCGGAGAAACGCCGCGGCATCGCGGGCGACTTCACCGTCTTCAAGATCATGGGTGCGGCCGCTGAAGCGGGCGCGGACCTGGCCGACGTCGTCCGTCTTGGCCGCAAGGCCAACAGCCTGACCCGCACCATCGGCAGCGCCTTCCACGGCTGCACCTTCCCGGGCGCTGAAACCCCGCTGTTCACCCTCAAGGACCGGCAGATGGGCCTGGGCCTGGGCATCCACGGCGAACCCGGACTGTTCGACACCGAGCTGCCGCCCGCCAAAGAGCTGGGCCAGGAATTCGTCTCCCGGCTGCTCGCCGAGACCCCGCACGGAGCCGGCGACCGCATCGCCGTCATCCTCAACGGCCTCGGCTCCACCAAGCACGAGGAACTCTTTGTCCTCTGGCTCAGCATCGCCCCGCTGCTCCGCGCCGCCGGTTACACGCTGGTGATGCCTGAGGTGGGCGAACTGGTCACCAGCCTGGACATGTCCGGCGTCTCCCTCACCATCACCTGGCTGGACGACGAACTTGAACCGCTGTGGACCGCACCGGCCGACACACCGGCGTACCGGAGGGGCAACGCCGCCCTCGAACCCGGTAGCCGGATGGCGGAGGAAGTGTCCGACGGCGGCGCCGCACCGGAAGCGTTCGAGGCCACTGAAGAGTCGCGCGGTTATGCGGCGAGCTGCCTTACAGCGCTGGCTGCCGCGCGGGACTCCCTGCAAGACGCCGAAGCCCGCCTGGGCGACATGGACGCCGTCGCCGGAGACGGAGACCACGGACGCGGGATGGTCCGCGGCATCGACGCGGCCGTAGCCGCAGCCGGGGACGCCGCTGCCCGCGGCGCCGGAGCTGGCGCCGTCCTGGCTGCCGCCGGGGACGCCTGGGCTGACAAAGCCGGCGGAACCTCGGGCGTGCTGTGGGGTGCCGGGCTGCGGTCCTTCGGCGAAGTTCTCGGCGACCGGCACGTTCCGGGAGCGTCGGACCTGGCATCCGCTGTCACGGCGTTCGCGGCCCGGATCACCGGCCTCGGCAAAGCGGAAACCGGGGACAAGACCATGGTGGACGCCCTGCTGCCCTTCACCGAAACGTTCAGCCGGCGGGTGGCCGACGGCGGCAACGGCGACCAGCCCGTGGCAGCGGCGTGGGCCGAGGCTGCCGCCGCCGCAACAACGGCGGCGGAAGCCACCGCCTCACTGCGCCCGCTCAAGGGCCGCGCCCGGCCGCTCGCCGAAAAGAGCGTGGGCACCGCGGACCCCGGGGCCACCTCCCTGGCCATGATCTTCACCGTCATGGGCCCGCACCTTGCCGCCCCCGTTTCAGCCAAAGCTGTAGCGGCAGGCCGCCGGACCGCAGGAACACCGTCATGACAATGGAAGGACAGCCCGTGGGCATTCGACTCATCCTGGGCGCTGACGAAGCCGGCGTGGACTACAAGGACCGGATCGCGGAGGACCTGCGGAACGATCCGCGGGTCAGCGAAATCATCGACATCGGCGTCAACCGCAGTGACGCCCCTGAGCAGTTCACCACTCCGTACCCGTACGTGGGGATCGCCGCCGGGGAGATGATCAAGGACGGCCGTGCGGACCGGGCCATCCTGTTCTGCGGCACCGGAATCGGCGTGGCCATCGCCGCCAACAAGGTGGACGGGATCCGGGCAGCCACGGCCCACGACTCGTTCTCTGTGGAGCGTTCGGTACTCTCCAACGACTGCCAGGTGCTCACCATGGGCCAGCGCGTGGTGGGCGTGGAGCTTGCCCGCAGGCTGGCCCGGGAATGGCTGGGCTACACGTTCGACCCCGCATCCGCGTCGGCGGGCAAGGTCAAAGTGCTGACCGACTTCGAAGGCTGCTGAGCGGACTTTTGGGGACTGGCCGGCGGCAACTACTCGACGGTCACCTTCACGCGCTGCACCACGTTGTTGGCCATGCCCTGGTAGTTCCAGGCCTGCTCCAGCGGCTGCACTGATCCGGTGGCGTCGGTGGCCCGGCAGGCGAGCTCGTGCTCGCCCCGGTCTGCCACCCACGGCAGCGTCCATTCGCACCAGGCAAACGGGCCGGCCGGATGTCCCAGATGCGCGGGCACCCACTTTCCGTCGATCCCCACCTCCACCCGGACCACGGACCCTTCACCGGACCAGGCGCGGCCCCGGAGCATGACGGGACCGGGGGACAGGACCCTGCTGCGGGTGAAGAAGTCCGGGATGCCCGGCGGGATCATCAGCGAACGGACCCTGATCCGGGATACCGGCGTGCCGGCGTCGTCCGCGTCCTTCTGGTAGCGGTACGCCACTGCCTGCTGGAATCCCTCGAAGGGGTGGGTCACCACGTGAATGGATTCCAGCCATTTGACGCTGGCCATGCCGTACCAGCCGGGTACCACCAGCCGCAGCGGGTAGCCGTGCTGCGGCGGCAGTTCGCGGCCGTTCATCTCGTATGCCAGGACGATGTCGGGGCGCATCGCCTCCTTGATGGGCAGGCTTCGCGCATACTGCTGCCGGACTCCGCCCTGGATCCCGGCATCAGCGCCCGTGAACACCACGTCGACGGCGTCGTCGTCAACGCCCGCCTGGGCCAGCAGGTAGGCCAGCGGAACCCCCGTCCACTCCGCCGTTCCCACGCCTTCGAGCCGCCACGGCTGGCTCAATGGCCGCGGATGCAGCAGGGAACGGCCGTTGCCGGCGCACTCCAAGGTGACCGGAATGCTGATGCTCGGGTCCCGGCGGAGGGCCCTGAGGCTGATCTCAACCGCCCGCTGCACCGCGCCGCCGATCCTCAGGTGCCACGAGTCCGCGTCGATGAACGGGATGTCGAAATGGGTCAGGACGTAGTGGAGCCCGGGCGGTGTGGTGTCCTCCCGCAAGGCTTCCAGCGGCATCGAGTGGTTCCGGACCGCCAGCTGCAGTTCCTCTGCGGTGAGCGGGCCGTGCGTGGGTTCTCCTGCATGCGCCGAGGGCTTCGCGGACTGACGGCGCCGGGAAATCTGCTTCGTCATGGCACTGGTCTACGCCGCCGCTGCCGGGGCGTCAAGCGGCAGCCCCTAGAGGTGATGCGCCTCTTTGAGGAAGTCCGCGAGCCCCTGCGGTTCCCTGCCCGTGAGGACCCGAACGTCCGACGTCGGGCCGGCGAGTTCGCCGTTGGCAATCGCCGTGTAGGTGCTCACCCAGGCGTCCAGCTGCCAGGCCGGTGCGCCGTAGGAGGCCCGGGAGGCATAGGCCTCCTCCACGGTTTCGGGGTGGTAGCTGATGGTCCGGCCCGTGCCCTCGGTGAGGAGTTCGGCAGCCCGCTGCAGCGAAAGGTCCTCAGGGCCGGTCAGGTTGTAGGTTCGTCCCACGTGCATCTCCGGAGCGGCCAGCACTGCCGCGGCGCACCGGCCGATGTCCCCGCGGGTCACAGCCGCCATCACGCCGTCGCCCGCTGGGCCGCGGATCACGCCGTCCTCTCCCACCAGGAGCGGCAGGATGTCGAGGTACAGGTTGTCCCGCAGGAACGTGTAGTTCATTCCGGAGGCCTTGATGCGTTCCTCGGTGGCGTAGTGGTCCCGGCCCAGTGTGAAGGTGCAGTTCGCGGAGGCGCCGAAAAAGGACGTGTACACGATGTGCTCAACCCCGGCCTCCGCTGCCGCATCCACGAAGGCGTAATGCGTCCGGAGCCTGTCCTCGGCTTCCGCGGCGGACACCATCAGCAGCGTTTTCACCCCGGCCAGAGAGGCCCCGGCCAGCTCGGGGTCCGCATACGTGGACACCACCGGAACGGCACCCGGAAGATCTGGTGCCCGCGCGGCGTCGCGCACCAGCAGCCGTTGCGGCTGCCCGGCGTCGGCAAGGATCCTGGCGACCAGTCCGCCCAGGTGTCCGGTGGATCCCGTGACAGCCAGATCGGGCAGGGAACCGGGCGCCACGGCTAGGCTTCCCGGGATGCCGGTGACTTGGTCTGGCCCGGGTCGCGCTCGGCCAGGGACCCGATGGCGTCGTCGATCTTGTCCATGATCCCCTGGTCCAGCTTCACGCCGGCGGCGGCAACGTTGCCGGCAATCTGTTCGGGGCGGGAGGCGCCCATGATGGCGGAGGCAACGTTCTTGTTCTGCAGCACCCACGCGATGCTCAGCTGGGCCATGGTGAGCCCGGCTTCCGCCGCGATCGGCTTGAGCTGCTGGACGCCGCTGAGCACTTCGTCGGACATCCACCGTTCGATCATCCGGGCGCCGCCCTTGGTATCCGTGGCCCGGCTGCCCTCCGGGGCGGGCTTGCCCGGCTTGTACTTGCCGCTCAGCACACCCTGGGCCATGGGCGACCAGACGATCTGGGACAGGCCGAGCTCTTCGGAGGCCGGGATTACTTCTGCTTCGATGACCCGCCACAGCATGGAGTACTGCGGCTGGTTGGAGATCAGCTGGAATCCCAGGTCCTTGGCCAGGGCATGGCCGTCCCGGATCTGGTCGGCAGTCCACTCGCTCACGCCGACGTACAGCGCCTTGCCCTGCCGGACGATGTCCGCGAAGGCCTGCATGGTCTCTTCCAGCGGCGTCTCATAGTCGTAGCGGTGCGCCTGGTAAAGGTCCACGTAGTCGGTCTGGAGACGCGTGAGCGAACCGTTGATGGACTCCATGATGTGCTTCCGGGACAACCCCACATCATTGTGGCCCTTGGGCCCGGTGGGGCCGAACACCTTGGTGAAGATCTCCAGGGACTCGCGGCGCTCATCCTTCAATGCCTCGCCCAGGACCTTCTCCGCCGCCGTGTTGGCATAGACGTCGGCGGTGTCGAAGGTGCTGATTCCAGCGTCCAGCGCCGCCCGCACGCACTGGGTGGCCACATCGTTCTCCACCTGGGAGCCGTGCGTGAGCCAGTTGCCGAAGGTGATTTCGGAGATCTTGAAGCCGCTGTTGCCAAGGTATCTGAATTCCATGGTTTTCACCGTAGCCCACTTGGTTGCTCAGGGTAAGGGCTTTCCTCGGGCTGCCTCCCTTATCTCCGTCTTATCGCCGTCGCAGTTCCGCATACTCGAGGGAGGGGACCACGGCGCCGGCGTCCCGCTCCACAAAGTTGGTGCCGGGCGGCACCAGTTCGTCTATCGCGTCCAGCACGGCTTCGTCCAGCACCGTGTCCGCGGCTTTCAGGTAGGCCCGCAGATGATCCTCACTCCGGGGGCCCACAATCACGCTGCTGACGGCCGGATGGTTCAGTGCGAAACCGACCGCCAGGTCCACCAGCGGCAGTTCCAGCTTGTCCGCCAGCCGGGCCAGGGAATCAGCGGCGAGCAGCTTCCGTTCGCTCGCCGGGCCGGAGATGTCGTACCTGCCCGGGAGGGAGTGGACCCGCGTGGGCGGCTTCCCGGCGTCCAGGACAAAACTCCCGGACAGCCAGCCGCCGGCCAGCGGTCCGTAGGCGAGCACGCCCAGGCCGTACTGCTGGGCGATCGGAAGGACATCGCGTTCGGTGCCGCGGACCAGCATCGAATACGGGACCTGGTTGGCCACGGGCGGAATGAGGTGGTTGGTGGTGGCCAGCCACTGGGCCTCCACCAGCTGCGCCGGCGTAAACACGGACGTTCCGTAGTAGAGGATTTTTCCCTGGCGGATGAGGTCGTTCAGTGCCGTGATGGTTTCCAGGACGTCGGTGTTGTAGTCCGGACGGTGTGCCTGGTAGAGATCGATCCGGTCCGTCTGCAGGCGGCGGAGGCTACCCTCCACTGCCTGCATGATCCAGCGCCGTGAGTTGCCGGAGTGCGCCGGGTTGGCACTCATCTGGCCGTGGAATTTAGTAGCGATGAAGACGTCGTCGCGGCGGCCCCTGAGTGCTCGGCCCACCACCTGCTCGCTCTGCCCCTGGGAGTAGACGTCGGCCGTGTCCACTGCGCTGATGCCGGCATCCAGCGCCGCGTGGATGATGCGGATGCTTTCATCGGCGCCGGTGGGCGCGTAGCCCTGGGCCGCGCCGCCCGGACCGCCCGGGGCTGCCGCGGCGCCCTCGCCGAAGTTCATGGTGCCCAGCGTGAGCGGACTGATCAGTGTCCCGCTGCGCCCGAACACCCGTAGCTGGTTGAGGCTCATTCCCGGTTTCCTCACGCTTGACTCCCACGGCTGATTGCTGTGGATCGTCATGAGGCTACCCAAAAGTGGTCGTTTGCAGACCGCCGGGTGAAGCACTTCTTAGCGCTGCGTAGTCCGAAGTAACGCAGCGGGCGTCAATGACGAATTGTGAATCAGCCCGCGCGGCGGTGCTCCGCCGGGAGCGTGCCTTTCACGGTGCCGGGATGTCCGGCCAGGGAAACCAGGGAGCCGGTGTCCAGCATGGCCATCCGCCCGGGTCCCGGGGGCTTTTCGAAGGAACGCGGAGTGGCCTTGACCGTGTCGTGCTGGTCCGTGGCGGACTCCACCAGGGGCGCTATTGCCTTGACCTCTTCCACCGGGGCGTCCGGGCTGGGGAGATCGCGGACGGTGACCTTCACTTCGGGCGCCGCTGCGGCCTTGGCGCGGGCGGCGGCACGGGCATCGGCTCGGGCAACCGCCGCAGCCCAGTCCCCGGAGAGTGCTGGGGCTTCGCGTCGGACGGCCCCTGCGCGCGCCTGATGGACGTGCGGTTTGGGTGGGCGTGGAGCGCGGGCCGGGGTTTTCTCGGACTGCACCGCGGGACGGAAGGACTCAGGGGGACGGGAGGACCCGGCGGGGCGGGAAGGCCTCGCAGGGCGGTGCCCGACGAGCGCCATCACGGTGACGCCGACCAGCCGGCCCAGCCCTGCAATCAGCAGCGTGGCCACGAAAACCAGGAACAGTCCGATGAACATGACGAAGGCCACACCGAGCGTGCCAAAAAAGGTCAGGTTCAGGGCAATGGTGGTGGGATCTCCCATTTACCTCTCCTCACGCCTGCAGCGCCTGTGCACGGGAAGTCATACCCGGCGATCGGCACCCCTTAACAATACGGACTTTTGCCGGGCAACACGCCCGCAGCGGGCGCCGTGCCGGGGTTGTGTCGAAGCTGTTACCGGATATGACACACCCGTTTCGGGGCGGTCTGGCCCTATAGTCGGAAGCGCCCCTCTCGGGGCCTGCCAGCCATCCCGAAAGGACCATCTGTGCCCCACAACGGAAACTGCCCGTGCCTGTCCGGTGAGCAGTATGCGGACTGCTGCGGCCGGTTCCATCGCGGCGACGCGGATGCCCCTACGGCGGAGCAGCTCATGCGTTCCCGGTACAGCGCCTTTGTGGTGCAGGATGCCGCATACCTGCTCCGCACGTGGCATCCGGACACACGGCCTGGGGAACTCGAATTCGATCCGGCCATGCAGTGGCGCCGTCTGGACGTCGTTTCGACTGGCCGCGGAGGGCCCCTGGATTCGGAGGGGACAGTGGAGTTCAAGGCCTATTTCCGGCATGACGGAGAGCGGGGGGTCCACCACGAAACCAGCAGGTTCGTGCGCGTGGACCGCCGCTGGTACTACCTCGACGCCATCATGCCCTAGGTCCGGTCATGCATTACCGGTCAGTGTCAGCCTCCACCGGCGTGAAGCCGGCCCGGTCCACTTTGCGGTGGAAACGCATTCCGGCCAGGCCGCCAAGCACGGCGCCGATCATGGCCACGACGGCCACGACGACGGCGGCGATGATGCCGGTGGTGGTCAGCTGTCCTTCATTCACCGGGATGCGCGGGAAGCTGTTCAGGCTGGCCAGGATGTTGAAGCGCTCGCCGGCGATCATCGCCAGCACTGCAACCACCACTGCGAAGATCACGGCCCAGACCCATACCATGAAGCCCTGCTTGGCGCCGTTGAACCGCGCCATGCGGCCGGCAACGTAGCCGCCGCAGTAGTAGGCCACAAAGAGGATGGCCAGCAGCACGATGATCCCCACCAGGCCCACGCTCTGGTCGGAGGAGGCCTGGTTCACTGCCTCGTTCACGTCCGTGCTGGTGGCGAGCCCCACGGCAGTTCCGGCCGCTGCGACCAAAGCCGTCAGCAGGACGGCCATTCCCGTCGCGGCCAGCCAGCCAAAGAAGGCGGAGCCGATCTTGATCCCGCCGAATTGTTCTTTTTCGCGGGCAACCACGGTCTCGCGGGTGGCGGCACTCGGGTCGGCGGCCAGTGCGTGCCCTCCCGTGGGCGGCACCGGGTAGGCGCGGGTGTCGTCGTCGTAATCCGTGCCGGCGTCGTAATTGCGGCTGGCCTGCGGGGCGTCAGCGAAGCTGCGCCGGCCCTCCAGCCTGTTTTCAACGCCGCCGCCGTCCACGCGGGTGGCGTCGACGCTGTCTGTGCCCTCAGCGCGTGCGGCGCGTCGCGACTGTCTGTCTTCGGGCCCTACTGTGCTGCTCATCAGGCGTTCTCGCTTTCATCGATTGAACCGCGCCCATTGCTTGGGCCGGCCACCGCTATGCGGAGACGTGCATGGTGGTCCTACGTCCACCTAACCACGCCATGGCAGTGGTAGCAAGGGTGCTTAGCATCGCCGGCGGGTCGAAAAACGGCGTGAATCAGCGGTATTTGCGGTGCAGGTTCTCCTTCACGGACGCCCGGGGGGACGCATCGGCGATCCATGGTCCGGTGCCTTCGGACTGGTCCAGGACGCCGGCTTCGAGCCAGGTGTAGTCGCCGGCGAGCACCTTCTCCGTGAGCTCGCGGTCGGCGTCGTCGGTGTTCCGCCACAGCTGGTCGAAGTATTCGTCAACCCGAACGCGCGCCTGCTCGCAATAGGCTTCGGCTAGCTCATAGGCGGTGGCTGCCTGCTCGGGTGAGGTGTGAAGCATGCCTTCGGCCCGCGAGCAGCATGCCGCCATGGCGAACAGCTCGGCGCCGATGTCCACAACCCGGCCCAGGAACGCCTGTTTGTGTTCCAGCCTGGCCTGCCAGCGGCCCATCCCGTAGAACGTCTGCCGGGCAAGCCGGCGCGAGGACCGCTCGACGAACCGCAGCTGCTTGGCCAGCCTGCCGAATTCCGTGTAGGACCGAGGGTCCATTCCGGCGCCCGCCACCAGCTTGGGCAGCCACTTCGCGTAGAAGCCTGAAGCGCCGACGGCGGCCCTCGCCTTGTCGGAAAGGCTGGCCTCCGCGGAGGCAAGGTCCCCGGCGGCGGCCAGGTGCGCATCCACGGCCTCACGGGCAATCAGGAGCTTCATGATTTCCGAGGAACCCTCGAAGATCCGGTTGATCCGGAGGTCCCGGAGCTGTTGTTCGGCCGGCACCGCCCGTTCGCCGCGGGCCTCCAGGGAATCCGCCGTCTCGAAGCCCCGGCCGCCGCGGATCTGCACCAGTTCGTCCGCAATCCTGCAGCTGATCTCCGTGGACCAGAGCTTGGCAAGGGCGGCCTCGATCCGGACGTCCTTCTGGCCGGCGTCGGCCATTTCGGCGGACAGTTCGAACACCGCGTCCAGGGCAAAGGCGCTCGCGGCGATGAACGCTATTTTCTTGCCCACGGCTTCGTGCCTTCCCACCGGCCGGCCCCACTGGGTGCGGGCGTTGGACCATTCGCGGGCGATCTTCAGGCTCCACCGGCCGGACGCCACGCAGAGGGCCGGAATGGAAAGCCGTCCGGTGTTGAGGGTGGTGAGGGCAATCTTCAGGCCCTGGCCTTCCCGGCCAAGGCGGTTTGCCGCGGGGACGCGCACCTGGTGGAACCGTGTCACGCCGTTCTCGATGCCGCGCAGCCCCATGAAGGCGTTGCGGTTTTCCACCGTGATGCCGGGGGAGTCCATTTCCACCACGAAGGCGCTGATGCCGCCCTTGTGGACGGTGCCATCGGAGTCCGTGTGTTGCGGCACCAGCGCCATGACCACCACCAGTTCGGCGATCACGCCGTTGGTGGTCCACAGTTTCACGCCGTCCAGAATGTAGGCGTCGCCGTCGTCCGTGGGAACCGCGGTGCTGCCCATCCGGGCGGGGTCGCTTCCGACGTCCGGTTCCGTCAGCAGGAACGCCGTGATGGCGCCAGCGGCGCAGCGGGGAAGGTACTCCTGTTTCTGTTCCGCGGTGCCGAACACCTTCACGGGCTCCGGCACGCCGATGGACTGGTGGGCGGACAGCAGGGCGCCGAGGCTCGGGTGCACCGAACCCAGGAGTGCCAGCGCCCGGCCGTAGTACACGAGGGACAGGCCCAGGCCGCCGTACTCCCGCGGGATCTTCATGCCGAAGACGCCCAGCTCGGCCAGGCCGGCGAGGTACTGGTCCGGTATCCGGGAGTCCCGCTCGATCAGGCGGCCGGACATTGTCCTGCAGTAGGCGGTGAGGCGACCCATGAACTCTTCGCCGCGTTCCACATCCTCCATCCGGGCCTCGGGCCAGGGGTGGATGAGCGAGAGGTCGAAGCTGCCCAGGTACAAACCCTTGGCGAAGCTGGGCCGGTCCCAGGAAGTTTCCCGGGCGGCCTCGGTGATGGCCCGGGCATCGGCTTCTGTGGCCTCGGGGCCGATTTTTTCGGGGGCGACGGGAACGTCGGCGGCTGGACTGTCAGTGGCAGAGCTCACGGGGCATCTCCTCTAACCGGGGTGGCCGGTTCGAGCCCTGGGTCCGCCTCGGGTGGAGAACCCTTCAGCTGTCCCTCAATGCTACCCGCGGGTAGGTTCCCGTGCTAGGGGCAGGCTGGCCCTGAAAGTCGCCGGGGAGCTCCACAGTGGAGGCGTGGTGCACCAGCCGGTCCCACAGGTGGTTGATGCCGTGGACCAGTCCCAGCAGGGTGCCGGCGACGATGAACCAGGCGAAGCGGCCCACCCCCACGAGCACCATGGCCAGGAAAGCGGCCGTCATCATGAAACCCACAATCAGCATCGCAAACACCAGTGTTCCGATAAACACCAGAGTGCCTGTTTCAACTGCGCTGAGATCGAACTGCATGGTTTCCCCCTGCGTCATTGCCTGGATGGATCAAGTAGCACGAGCGTAGGGTGCGGGCGGCACTGCCAACCAGACCCGGCGTGCCGTGGCGCGGGGGTTGATACGGGATCGAAATGCTACCGGGGCGTAGGTCACGGTGCGGTCACTGAAACCCCACCAGTCACATGCGTAACAGGGCTTGCGAGCGGATGCAGCCGCCAACGGGGACCCGGACGGCCCGCGCGGGCCACTGCGTTAACCTTGTAGTTGGCAGTTTTCGGGTTTTCCGCTGCCCGACGAGTCTTGCGGCAGCTGAAGGAGAGTGTGTGTCCCGATCCGCCCCGTCCTCCTCGGACGCGATCAGTGCCCGGCTCCGGGACCTCGAACTCCTGACCAAAGGGCCGGCCTGGGCGCTGACCAGGTCCGCGCCCTGGGTTATCGCAGTCCTGCAGGCTTCCTTCACTCGCACCCGTCCGCAGCTTCCGCTGGAAGAGTTCCATGCCGACGTCGACGCCTTCCTTGAGCAGCTCCGCCGCCAGGACCCCGGGCTGGGCGGGATGGCCAACGGGAAGTCCTTCGGCGATGAATGGACCCGCAAGAATTTCCTGACCCGCCGCAACCAGTCGGGGCAGATCGTGTACGAAGTCACGGAGCCCGCTGCCCGCGTCCTCGCCTTCCTGGACAGCCTCTCCAGCGAACGCTCCACCCTGAACGGTTCCCGGCTGGGGACACTGCTGGGCGACGTCGAAAAGCTCGCCAATGAGACGAACCCGGACCAGACCGCCCGGCTGGAGTCCCTCGAGGACGAGATCGAGGAGCGGCAGCAGCTCATCGAAGACATCAGCTCCGGCGACTTCGACGGCTTGCTGGACGACGACGAGGCCGTGGAGGCCGCCGGAAACATCCTGGACCTCGCGGCCAGCCTGCCGGCGGACTACAAGAAGATGCGTGACCGGATCGAGGAACTGGTGGGCGAGCTTCGCAACCAGATCATCGAGGAGTCCCTCAGCAAGGGGGCCACGATGGCGCAGGTGCTGGAGGCGGACAAGCGGCTCCGGCAGAGCCCCGAGGGCAGGACGTTCCGTTCCTTCACCGCGTTCCTGGAGGATCCCCAGCAGCAGCTGCGTTTCCGCTCGGCGATCGGCGAGGTGCTCAGCCGCCAGTTCGCGGACGACCTCAGCCATGAGGACCGGGAGACGCTGAAGAACCTGGTGGCCGAACTGCGGACCCAGCACAGCCAGATCCAGCGGATCTACGGCAAGCTCAGCGAAAGCCTCAACACGTACGTGCAGAGCGACGATTTCCGCCAGTCCGTGCGGCTGCGCAAGGTGCTGCGCGAAGCCGAACAGGCCATCCGCTCACTGCCTTACGAACGGGAACGCCCGGGACTGGTGCCCGGACCGGCGCTCTTCAATGCGGGCTTCGAATCGTTGTCCATGGTCAAGCTCTTCGACCCGGACGAGTTCGCAACGCCACCTAGGCTTGCCGATCCCATCGCTTTCAACGATTCGGATCGCGTGCGCTCGCCGCGCACCGGAAAGGCCAAACCGGCAGCCATCCGCGCCGCGCTCGCCGGGGCCGCGACGCTCCCGGAGGCCTGGGGCCAGCTTCCGCCGGAGGAACGCCACATCAACTCCATCCGCGCACTGCTGTCCCACGCACTGCAGGACGGCGCCGGATTCGACCGCGCCGGCTGGGACGCCATCGACTTCGAACAGATAGACGGCACCACCCGCAAGGCTTTCCTGCCGGTGGTCACCCTCACAAAGGATTCGCATGACTGAAGAGATTACGACGACGGCGGATGCCGCCGTCGTCGGTGACGCTCCGGAAGCGCACCCCGCTCCCGAACACATCCACGCCGAGCCGTTTACGGTGACCCCGCGCGACACCTTCGTGGACGGTGCCGCGCTCTTCCCGGGCGATACCGGCGTGCTCCCCATGAAGGTCCGACAGGCCCTCGTCAAGCTGTTGAAGGGCCCGTACATCGACGGCGGCCGGGACGAAAAGCTCTGGACCACACTGCTGGACAACCAGCTGATCCTCCGCAGCCGCCTTTCCGAGCTGTTCCTGACCCTCCAGCTGGACCACGAACGCAAGGTGGCAGTTCTCCGCCCGGTGGACCCGGACGCCATCGGCGGAAGCACCCGTTCCAGCATCCTGCGCCAGCAGCGTGCGCTCAGCCGGGTGGAGACCATCGTGCTGTTGCGCCTGCGGCTCCTCCTGGACCGCCATGTCACGGCCCAGACGGATCCGACGATTACGCGCGAGGAAATCGCCGAACTCGTGGCCCATTACCAGCCGTCCGGCCAGCAGGACGCGCTGCGCGATTCCGACGTCGTCAACCGCGCCATCACCAAGCTCCTGGCCCGCCAGCTCCTCATCACCACCGGCCTCGACGACGTCTTCGCCATCTCCAACGCCCTCCCGCTGGCCCTCCCCTTCGAGAACATCGGCGACATCCCCGCCCACATCGAAGCCCTGGTAGCAGCCACGGCAGACCCCGCGGGCACGGAAGCGCTGATAGAGCTCGACGGCGAGAATCCCGTTCGCTCGGATGACGACACTGAAGACGAGGAAGGAACCACCAAGTGAGCATCGCAACCATGCTGCCGATGGGCGAGCTCACCAACCCCGGACAGATGCGGCTCGCGCTGGTCCAGGTGGTCAACTGGGGCACGTTCCATGGCGCCCACACGATGCACGTGGACCGCAACGGCACCCTGCTGACGGGCAACTCCGGCGTCGGCAAGTCCACGCTGTTCGACGCGATGCTGCGGGTCTTCGATGCGAGGCCGCGGTCCAACGAGGCCGCCGCCCAGCGCTCCGGTGCCGTGGAGGACAAACGGACCACGTTCACCTACATGCGCGGCAAGGTGGGGGACAAGGCCGTGGGCGAGGGCTCGGCCAGTGCCTTCCAGCGGCCCGGCGCCACGTGGTCCGCCGTCGCCCTGACGTTCGATAACGCGGCCGGTACGAAGGTGACGGTGTCGGCGCTGTTCGACCTGCCAAAGAACGGCACGGAATCCAGCGTCGGGCGGTACTACCTGATTGACAACCAGCCGCTGGACCTTGCCGCGATCGAGGGAATTGCGGAGAAGCGCTTCACCAAGGCTGCACTGGATGCGATCTTCCCGGACGCCCAGGTCTTCGATGTGCACAAGGCGTTCGCCGAGCGGTTCCGGCGCCTGCTGGGCATCAATTCGGACCAGGCCCTGCCGCTGCTCCGCGTGATCCAGGCCGGCAAGGGCCTCGGCGGCAGCGTCAACACCTTCTTCCGGGACCAGGTGCTGGACGCGCCCGCCACATTGGCCGCGGCGGACGACGTCGTCGAGGAATTCAGCAACCTGATGTCCATCCGCCAGCGGCTGGAGGACGTGCGCCAGCAGCGCGACCAGCTCGCCCCGGTTCCCGGCCTGAACAAGGAATATGCGCAGTCCCTGCTGGATGCGAACCGGCTCCGTGAGCTTGCCGGCGAAGAGTTCGATGCGTACAAGCAGCAGCTCGCCGTAACTGTCCACGAGACGACCCTGGCCCGCTTTAAGGGGCTCGCCCACTCGAAAGCCAAGGAGCTCGGCGCCGAGCGCGCGGTCCGGGACAGCCTGGCCAAGGACCTGCGGCAGCTTGAAGCGGACTACAACAACCAGGGCGGCAACGCGATCTCCGCGATCGAGCAGTCGCTGGAAAACGCCCGGGTGGGGCTGAAGCTCCGCCAGCAGGTCGAGGACTCGGCGCGGAAGGCCCTGGCCGATGCCGGACTCGATCTCGAGTGGACGTCCGAGGGCTGGGAGCAGGCCCACACCCAGGCGGCCGCACGCTCCGCCGAACTGCAGGACGACTCCGAAGCGCTCAAGGAGCTGCGCTTCGAGGCGTTCGACGGCCATGCCACCAGGAAACGCGAACTTGCGGCGGCTCAGCAGGAACTCGTCTCGCTGAAGACGCGCAAGTCCCTGCTGCCGCCGTCGAGCATTGAAAACCGGACCGCGATCGCCTCTGCAACGGGTGTGCCGGAGGAGCTGATGCCGTTCGGCGGCGAGCTGATCGACCTGGCCGAAGGGGAGGAGCAGTGGCGGCCGGCCGCCGAACGCGCGCTGCGGAACCTCGCCACCACGCTCCTGGTTCCCGGCGAGTACTTCGCGGCCGTCACCCGCTACCTGAACGACCACTCCATCCGCGGCGCGCTCCGCGCCGTCGACGTGTCCAAGCCGCTCGCCGGCGGCGCCCTGGCCGTGGAGGACGTGGCCGACGGCGACCTGCTCACCAAGCTGGACATCCTCACCACCGGGACGGCGGGCGACGCCGGGCAGTGGATCCGTGAGCGGATCGCGGTTGATTTCGCGTACCCCTGCGTCGAGGACCCGAACGAACTCGCTGCGCTGGACAAGGGCCTGAGCCTGGGCGGTGTGGTCAAGCGAAACCGCCACACCGTGGAGAAGGACGACCGCTTCACCAGCAGGCAGGATTACGTCCTCGGCTTCGACAACGCCTCGAAGCTTGAGCTTGTGGCCGCGCAGGTGGAGGACCTGCAGCAGGAACTGGCCAAAGCCGCTGAACTGGCGCAAAGCCGCGAAGAGTCGCACCAGGGAATGACCCGCCAGCTGGAGGCCCTGCGCCGGATCGCCGAGGACCACCGGCCCTGGGAGCAGGTGTCCGCCGCGGTGGCGCAGGACGAGCTCGCGAAGATCGAGCAGCGCCTCCGGGATGCCCTCGCCGCGCAGGCCGACCTGGAACCGCTGCGGGCAAACATAGAAGCGGTCCGGCAGAAGCACCAGTCCAGCACCGAAGCCGCAGCAGTCCTGCAGAGTGAATACAAGGCGCTGGACCAGCAGCTCACCGCCGCGGATTCGCTGCTGGACGCCGCGCGGACGCGCCTGGACCAGGCACCGCCGTCGGACGCCACCGTTACAGCGCTGGAACCCTACTTTGCCGGCGCTGGTGACATCACGGAAATGCACGAGCTGGACAACGTGGCGAACCAGGTGCGGACCCGGCTCCTCGCCGAGCTGCACGCGGCCGAGTCCCGCGGCCAGGCCACGTCCGAGCGGCTCACCCGGATGTTCGAGGGGTTCGTGCGGGAATGGGGCACTGCGATCTCCGCGGACCACGGCACGTCCATCGGCGCCGCGGGGGAGTTCGAGGCCCGGTACCACGCCATTGTCAGCGACGGCCTGCCCGCGCAGGAGGCCGAGTTCCGGCAGTTCTTTAACCAGCGCACGCACGAATCGTTCAGCACGCTGTTGCACCTGCTGGACGAGGAGCGCCGGTCCATCACCAGCCGGATCCTGCCGCTGAACGGGATCCTGTCCGAGGTCAACTTCCACGAGGGCAGCTTCCTGGAACTGGACATCAAGCAGACGCTGCCGCCCAGCGCGAAGCAGTTCAAGGACGCCATCCAGAACGCACTGAGGACCCGGCACACCCGGCCCTCGCGGTCCGCAGGTGCGGCGGCTACGGGTTCCGGCGCCTCCACCCCGGAAACGGACGACGACGCCGAGCTCACCAACCGTTACAAGTCGCTGGAAACGCTCGTGAAGCGTTTGGGCTCGCAGACGCCGGAGGACCGGCGCTGGCGGGCAGAGGTGCTGGACGTGCGCGGGCACCTTTTCATCCAATGCAAGGAGCACCGGGAGGTACAGGGCCCGCGCGGGAGCAAGCGGACCGACGTGTTCATGCACGCGGACACGGGCTCCATGTCCGGCGGCGAGCGGCAGCGGTTCACGGCGTTCATCATGGCTGCTGCCCTGAGCTACCAGCTGGGCATTGCCGAGCAGGGCTTCACCACCTACGGCACCGTGATGATGGACGAGGCGTTTGTCCTCGCGTCGGAGGAGTTCGCCGGGGCGGGCATCAAGGCGCTGCACGAATTCGGCTTCCAGTTGCTGCTGGCGGCGCCGGAGAACGTGATCGACCTGTCCAGGCACCTCGGCTCCGTGACGGAAATCCTGCGGGACAAGCGCACCAACCGCTCCGGCGTGCTCACGGCACCAGTAATCGGGGGAGGGGCCGACGGGCAGTGGAGGTCCGAGGCGAACCCGGTGGACATCGTCCTGCGCTGACCCCACCCGCCCATCCGGATCCTCTCTCACTTCCTGCCGGGTTTGGGCGGACGCTCTCTCACTTCCTGTCGGGTTTGGGCGGACGCTCTTTCACTTTTCGCCGGGTCAGACGTCGCCGCGGTGATTTATAACAAATCGATGGATTTATTGTTGTTCCTCTGGAGGGGCGGTTGCCGTGCGTGCGATTCTGTAGAGCACAACACATCGCCACACGCTCCCGTAGGGTCGCCGCGAGCCACGGCCCCAACGGCAGGCCGGAAGCCAGTCCCACCGAG
The DNA here is from genome assembly GCF_030718995.1 of Arthrobacter oryzae. NCBI lineage: Bacteria > Bacillati > Actinomycetota > Actinomycetes > Micrococcales > Micrococcaceae > Arthrobacter > Arthrobacter oryzae. The sequence goes on along the minus strand of NZ_CP132204.1, from coordinate 1,475,673 downwards.
CTGACGGCCTTTTCGGGAAAGGCACCATCATGCACTCTGCGCGTCGCGTCCCCTTCATCCCCGCCCTCGCTGCCGCGGCCGTCCTCGGCCTGTCCGGCTGCGGTTTGGGCGTCACTGAGGCCTCCTCCGGAGTATCGCCGTCAGGCGTCAGCGTTCCCTCGGAATCGGGGGGTGCGACGTCTGCCCCCACCACGCCGAGTTCGACGGCGGAAGGCACCCCGCCGTCGTCGTCCGCTCCCGCTTCTGCCAGCACCGCGACGTATACGTTCCCGGGCGGGCGCTTGTCGTTCCAGCACCCGGCGGATTGGCGGGTGGACCTGTTCACCGGGGCAGGGGATCCTTCACTGTCGGGTACGGCGACCGTCTTCGACGCGGGTGGTACCGAGCAGGCAACGGTGTATTACGGGCAGGTGGCGGATGCTGTCAGCCATCGGGTGGCCAGGACCGTCTTCGAGTCCGAGCCCGTGCCGGGACTAAGCCAGCAGCCCGCTCCCGCCGCGCACTATTCCTTCTATGTGGACCGGATGGATGACAACCCGACCTACCGCATGCACCTGACGGCCGGGGCGCCTCCCGCCGGGGAGGATTCCCGGGTTGACGGGATCATCCGGGTCGGCGACAAGGTCCTGGTGGCCGATGTCCGGTTCATCGAGAAGCCCTTCTCCAGCGACGAGGCGGCCAGGTCGTGGCTGGAAGGCGCCGAGGGCCAGGCTCTCAAGGCGCTGTTGCTGAGCATGTCGTCCAGCTGATTGCCGGGCCGAAGGTCCGGCTGCCGGCCAGCCTGTCAGGGACGGGCTGGCCGGCAGGCGTCGATTTGGGACTGGACGATCGCCCCGTAGTGGGCCACCAGCTCGTCGAAGTCCCAGCCTTCGAACATGCCGAGCGTGCGTACAGCCTCGCCAAAACCGGTCATGAGCGCCACCACCGTGGAAGCGTAACGCCGGTCCGGCGTCGGGTCTTCGAGGAGCCCGGCCATGCTTGTAAGGTACCGTTCACGCGTGTCCGCGCGGGCGGCGTCGGGCGTCGGGGAGTCCTGGATGGTGAACGGGAGCATGGCCCAGGGCTCCTGCAGCCCGCGCTCCCGCCGCATCAGCACGCGGAACACGAGCGTCGCGCCCAGTTCCGCGGCCGGGACGTCGAGTTCGGACAGCAACGATTCGTCCGGTTTGGCGGCGGCGAACAGTTTCTCCTTGGAACCGTACAGCTTCATCACCAGCGCCGCCGAGACGCCGGCGTCGGAGGCGATGTCGCGGACGGTCACGCCGCGGTAGCCGCGTTCGCCGAACAGCCTCCCGGCGGAATCCAGGACGGCATCGCGGCTGGACATCCCGGCTGCGCTCATGCGTCCACCAGCTGCCCGGCCGGGGAGTCCATTGCCAGGTCCGCGGACACTGAGCGGTTGTCCACCGCCAGTTTCCGTGCCATGGCCTGGTGGGTCGCCGGGTGCAGCAGGGTCACGATGTAGCGGCCGGCCAGGGGCAGCGGCAGCGAATACCGGCCCTCTGAATCGGTCCGCACGGTTGCCACATGTTCACCGGAGGCCTGCAGCAGCGTCACCACCGCGTCCGGCAGCACTGTGCCGCCCGCTGAGGCGGTTCCGGCGAGTTCAAGGCGGTCCTCCAGATGGAAGTTCTGCTGCAGCGTGCGGCCGTCAAAGTCGAATACCTCCGCCATCGGCGCCCAGCCGGCGGCATTGGCCACCATCAGGTACTTGCCCGCGCCGGGCAGCGCCACGGAATAGTTGCCGTCACTGTCCACCCGGCTCCAGTCCACCGGTTCGCCGCCGGTCTGCAGGACGGTGACGACGGCGGGAGTGACGGGGCGGCGGTCGGCTGTCAGGACGCGTCCCTGCACCACCAGTTCGGCGGCGGGTGCAGGGAGTGCTGCCTTGGCGGCGGCCGCGGCCCGGGGAATGAACACCGCAGCCACCATGGAAGCGGCGGACGCCAGCGCAGCCATCCAGAAGACGTCCTTGAACGCCTCGAAGGACGGCAGGCGGGCGGATCCCACGGTGATGGTCACGGACGTGAGGACGGCGGCGACGGCTGCGCTCGACGTCGAGGTTCCAATGGACCGGACCAGGCTGTTGAGGCCGTTGGCCGAGGCTGTTTCGGTGATGGGCACGGCGCCCATGATCAGGGTGGGCATCGCGGCGTAGGCGATGGCGGTGCCGATGCTCACCACCGTGGAGCCGATGATCACCGACGCAATGGAATCCCAGAAAAAGACGCGGCCCACGTAGCCGACGACCATGACGGCGGCACCCGCGATCAGCGCCGACTTCCCGCCGAAGCGCCGGATGATCCCGCCCGAAACGGGAGCGAAAACCACCATTGCCAGGCCGGACGGGACCATGCAGAGGCCCGCGGTGATCACGCTCAGCTGGAACCCGTAACCGGTGGAGGCGGGCAGCTGAAGCTGCTGGGTGGTCAGGAGCATGTTGGCGAACATGGCGAAGCCCACCAGGAGGGATGCCAGGTTGGTCAGCAGGACAGGGCGCCGGCCGGATGTGCGGAGGTCCACCATCGGCTGGCTGACCTTCAGTTCGTACGGCAGCCAGGCGGCAAGGAGGACTGCGGCGGCCAGAAACAGCAGCAGAACCGGCTCCGAACCCCAGCCCCACGAACCGCCCTTGGAAATGGCCAGGAGCAGTGCCGCCAGGGCGCCGGAAAGAATCACTGCTCCGAGGTAGTCGAACCGGCCCGGCGTGCGCACTTTGGATTCGGGGACCACCAGGACGACGGCGGCGAGCAGCAGGGCGCCGGCGGCAGCGGAGACCCAGAAGATGGATTCCCAGCCCAGACTCTCATAGAGAACCCCGGCGAGCGGGAGGCCCAGGGCGCTGCCGATGCCCAGCGTGGCGCTCATCAGGGCGACGGCGGAGCCCATCTTTTCCTTGGGCAGCTCGTCACGCATGATGCTGATGCCCACGGGAATCAAGGCCGAGGAGAACCCCTGCAGTGCCCGGCCGATGATGAGCCACAGGAAACTTCCCCCGACGGCTGCCACCACCGAACCGGTAACCATGATGGCCAGGCAGATCACCATCATCTTCCGTTTCCCGTACATGTCCGCGCTGCGGGACACAATCGGGGTGGCCACGGCGCTGGAGAGGAGGGTGGCGGTGACGAGCCAGGAGGCGTCGTCGGCCGTCACGCCGAGGATCCCGGGGAAGTCCGGAAGGAGCGGCACCACGAGGGTCTGCATGAGCGCCACTACGGTTCCGCTCAGCGCGAGGACCGCCGTGATGGCGCCGGGGGACAGGGATCTGCTGCGGGATTGGGTCATGGAACCTTCTGGCGTGTGGCGGCCACCGGGGTGAACGCGTGTTTACTCTCTTAAGAGTGAACCACTGTTCACCCCCAATACTCCACATATTTGGCCGTGCGACTCCTCACTTTTGACCCAGGTCCGGCCCGCGGTGGAGCATTGAGACAATTACGTTACGCAAAGCTTCCGTAATTCACAGAAGGATAGGCTAGCCTTACTTGAGTTCGCATCACTTACTTAAGGAGTCCCGTGGCTTCCCTTCTCCCACGCCGCGCCCTGCTCAAGACCGCAGGCACTGCGACGGCCGTCCTGGCCGCCGCCGCCCTTTCACTCACCGCCTGCTCCACCGGTCCGGCAGCATCCGGCGCCGGCACCGCAACGGCCAGCCAGTCAGCCAGCTCGCAGTTCCCCGTCACCATCAAGCACGTCTTCGGCGAGACCATCATCGAGTCCCAGCCGCAGCGCGTCGTCACGGTTTCCTGGGTCAATGACGATGTTGCGCTTGCACTGGGCGTTGTTCCGGTCGGCGTTCCCAAGAATGAGTGGGGCGGCAATGACAAGGGCTCCACGCCGTGGAAGGACGCCAAGCTGGAAGAGCTCGGCGCCGGCTTCGGCACCGAGAAGGCGCCGGTCCAGTTCTCCGAGACGGACGGCATCAACTTCACCGAGATCGCCAAGCTCAACCCGGACGTCATCCTGGGCGCCTACTCCGGCCTGACGGAAGAGGACTACAAGAAGCTCAGCGAAATCGCGCCGGTTGTCGCCCACCCCGAAATCGCCTACGGCACGTCCTGGCAGGATTCCACCAGCATCATCGGCAAGGCCCTGGGCAAGGAAGTGGAGGCCGCCAAACTGGTCTCCGACACCGAAGCCACCATCAAGGACAAGGTCTCCAAGTACCCGCAGCTGGCAGACAAGAGCTTCATCTACGGCAACCTGGAACCCGCCAAGAGCGACGGCGTGAACGTCTACACGGCCAACGACAACCGTCCGCGCTTCCTCTCGGAGATCGGCATGACGCTGGCTCCCGTTGTGGAGGAGAACTCGAAGGGCTCCAAGGAGTTCTTCATCCCGTGGTCCGCTGAGAAGGCCAACGAGCTCGAATCGGACATCTTCGTGACCTGGGTTCCTGACGCCGCCACCACCGATTCCATCAAGGCCGACCCCCTGCTCGGCCAGATCCCGGCCATCAAGAACGGCGCCCTGGTGGCCGACTCGGACAACACGCTCACGCTGTCCATCTCGGCGTCATCGCCCCTGAGCCTGCCGTGGTCGCTGGACACGTTCCTGCCGCAGCTTGCCAGCGCAGCGGACGCAGTGAAGTAAGCATTCCGCGATGACAACAAGTACGACGGCGGCGGGTCCGGGCCATGCTTTGAGCTCGCCTTCCAGCCGTCCCGCCCAGCGCGAACGGACACTTAAGGCCCCGCGGGCAGCCGGAAGGCGTGCCGCGTGGCTGCTGGCCGCCGTCGTCGTACTTGTTCTTGTTTCAGCAGTATCGCTGGCCGTCGGCGCCCGCGGGCTTCCCCTCGAAACCGTGTGGGGGGCGCTGGCCCGGTTCGATCCGGCCAACGGCAACCACGCTGTGGTCCACGCCCGCATCCCGCGCACTGTCCTGGGACTGCTCGCCGGCGGGGCCCTGGGCCTGGCGGGAGCCGCCATGCAGGGCGTGGCCCGCAATCCGCTGGCCGATCCCGGCATCATGGGAGTCAACGCCGGAGCCGCGCTGGCCGTGGTCACCGGAATCTACGTCTTTGGGATCTCCTCGCTGACCGGCTACATCTGGTTCGCGTTCATCGGCGCTGCGGCGGCCGCCGCCCTCGTTTACCTGGTCGCCTCGCTGGGCAGGGACGGTGCGACGCCGGTGAAGCTCGCCCTCGCCGGTGCCGCCCTCAGTGCCGGACTGTACTCGTTGATGAACGTCATCCTGGTCTCGAGCCAGGACACCCTGGACCGGTTCCGGTTCTGGCAGGTGGGCGGCATTGCCGGGCGCGACTGGTCCGTGGTGCTGCCCGGGGTGCCGTTCCTCATTCTTGGCGCAGGCATCGTGCTGGCAACGGGCCGGATCCTCAACAGCCTCGCACTGGGCGACGACATAGCCCGCGGCCTCGGCCAGCGGGTTGGCCTGGTCCGCGGCATCACCGCCCTGGGCATCGTGCTGCTGTGCGGTTCCGCCACGGCACTGGCCGGGCCAATCGGCTTTGTGGGGCTCGTCATTCCCCATGCCGTCCGATTCCTCACGGGACCCGACTACCGCTGGATCCTGCCGTTTTCCCTCGTTCTGGCGCCGGTGCTCCTGCTGTCCGCCGACATCCTGGGCCGCGTGGTCCTCCTGCCCGGCGAAGTCCCGGCAGGCATCATGACGGCCCTCGTCGGCGCTCCGGTGTTCGTGTGGCTTGTCCGCCGCGGGAAGGGGGCCGGGCTGTGAGCAGGTCTGACCTGGCCCACGCGGGGCGCGAACGGGCAGATAATGCCCTCAAAAACGCGAAAACAGGGCCTGATCTGTCCGTTCGCGATGGTGTGCGGAACCGCACCACGCTGAGCCGCACCACAGTGAACCGGACCGCAGTCCTGGCGTTCGCCGTCGTGGTCCTGTTCGCCGTCAGTGTGCTGCTGGGCAGTTACACCGTGACCATCCCGGACTTCTTCAAGATTCTGCTCGCCCACCTCACCGGCGGCCCCAAAATCCCCGGCGCAAGCTTCATCGTGATGGAAAACAAGCTTCCGCGCGCGGTGATCGGCACCATGATCGGCGCCGCCTTCGGCCTGGCCGGCGCTCTCTTCCAGACCATGCTCCGCAACCCGCTGGCCAGCCCCGACGTCATCGGCATCAGCTACGGGGCCAGCGCCGCCGCCGTCACGGCCATAGTTGTTTTCGGTGCGTCCGGCGCCGTGGTCTCCGGTGCGGCCCTCGCCGGTGCACTGGGTGTCGCCGCGCTGATCTACGGCATCTCGCGGGGCGGGGCCCTGGGGTCCGGTGGAACCGGCAGCGCCGCCGGCAGCAGGCTGATCCTGGCCGGCGTGGGCATCGCCGCAGCACTCCACGCCGTGGTCAGCTTCCTCATGACGCGGGCGGACATCCGCACCGCTGCCGACGCCCTGGTGTGGCTCAACGGCTCCCTCAACTCCGCCAGTTGGGACCGCGCCGGCGTGCTGGGGCTTGCACTCCTGGTCCTCGTCCCGGCCGCTGCAGCGCTGTCCGGCCCCCTGCGCATCCTGGAACTGGGCGACGACACCGCCGCCGGCCTGGGCATCAGGGTCGGGTTCACCCGTCTGGCTGTTGTGGTGGTTGCCGTGGCCCTTGCGGCAGTGGCGACAGCGGCAGCAGGTCCGGTTGCGTTCGTCGCCTTCCTGGCCGGTCCCATCGCCCGCCGCTTCACCGCGAAAGCCAGCCTTCCGGCGTCGGCCTTCGTCGGGGCACTGATCGTGCTGGCGGCGGACTACTTTGCCGCAAACATCGCGCCCTTGCTGCTGGACGGCACCGTCCTGCCGGTCGGCGTGGTCACCGGCGCCCTGGGCGCACCGTTCCTGCTGTGGCTGCTGGTCACTTCCAACCGAAAGGATGCCTGAGATGGCTGTTCTGCGCGCCACGGACCTCACCCTCAAATACGCCCAGCGCACGGTGGTTGACGGGCTTGATGCGGAAATTCCCGAAGGCAAGGTGACCATGATCGTGGGCGCCAATGCCTGCGGCAAGTCCACCCTGCTCCGCGGTCTGTCCCGGCTGCTGAAGCCGGCCGCCGGCACCGTGATGCTGGACGGCAAGGACATCCACAGCCGCTCCGCCCGCGACGTCGCCCGGACCTTGGGCCTCCTGCCCCAGCATCCCACGGCCCCGGACGGCATCACCGTCCGCGACCTCGTGGGACGCGGGCGCTATCCGCACCAAGGCTTCTTCCGTAGCTTGTCACCGGACGACGACGCCGCAGTGCAGCGCGCGCTTGAAGCCACCGAAACGCTGGAACTCGCCGGGCGCAACGTGGACGAACTGTCGGGCGGCCAGCGCCAGCGGGTCTGGATCGCGATGGCGCTGGCCCAGGAGACCGACGTGCTGCTCCTGGACGAACCCACCACGTACCTGGACCTCGCCCACCAGGTGGAAGTCCTGGACCTGGTCACGGACCTCAACCGCAAGCGGGGCACCACCGTGGCCATCGTCCTGCACGACCTGAACCTCGCGGTGCGCTACGCCGACCACGTGATCGCCATGAAGGGTGGCCGGATCGTGGCCGAGGGCGCCTCCACCGACGTGGTCACTGAGGACCTGGTCCGGGACGTCTTCGGCCTGGAATCGCGGGTGCTTCCCGATCCCGTTTCCGGCACTCCGCTGATCATTCCGCTCGGCCGGCACCACACCACTGCAACTGAACTGGAGCTCGTTTCATGAAAACCCGCGACATTGCCACCACCGAACCCATGACCCTGGCGTTCGACGTGACGGTCACCGCCGTCCAGGAACTGAGCCCCAACTTCCGCCGCATCACTTTTGGCGGCTACTCCCTGCGTGACTTCGGCGTCCACGGCGGCACCCTGGATCTGCGCGTGAAGCTGATGATCCCGTCCCTTGCCGAGGACGGCACCCAACTGCCGCTGCCTGTTTTCCAGATGGAGCAGTCCGGCTGGTACCGGGAATGGCTGGCCATGGATCCGGCGACCCGCGGCTCCATGCGGACCTACACCGTCAGGCAGGAACGGCTCGACGCCGTCTACCCCGAAATCGACGTGGACTTCGTGATGCACTTCGACGCCGCGGGCAACGGCGGTCCCGCAGCCAACTGGGCACTGGGCGCCAAGCCCGGAGACGCGCTCACGATCATCGGCCCCAACAACCGCGCCGCGCACTGCGTCACTGCAGAGATCTACTCCGGCATCGAGTGGCGGCCGGGCCTGGCCCAGCGCGTCCTGCTCGCAGGAGACGAAACGGCAGTTCCCGCCATCAGTGCCATCCTCGAAAGCCTTCCAGCCTATATGAGCGGGCACGCGTTCCTTGAAGTCCCCGAGGCCGGCGACTTCCTTGACCTGAAGTCGGACGCCGACGTCGAAATCACCTGGCTGGCACGCGGCGCCTCGATCGGACGCTCACGTCCGCACGGCGAACTGCTGCAGGAAGCCGTCCGCGCCGCCGTACCCGAGCCAGGCTGGGTGGGCATCAAGGCCGCGTCCGGCGGGGCCGGACCGGAACCGGAAGACGTGGACGTGGACCAGGACATCCTCTGGGAAACGCCTGCCAGGATGGAAACCGCGGCCATTGCCGCCACGAAAAACCCCGGAATGCCCGCAGGAGCCATGCCGTTCTACGCCTGGATTGCCGGCGAAGCGGGAGTCATCAAAGAGATGCGGCGCTACCTGGTGCGCGACGTCGGGATCGACCGCAAGCAGGTGGCCTTCATGGGCTACTGGCGCCAGGGGAAAGCGGAGCTTTAAAGACTCGAGTTCAGCCGGCGCACAGACATCCTCTGCGTGCTCGCTCGTTCCTCGCCAGCGACTCCCTAACCTCGCAGGCTCGGCCAGGGAATCCTGTCGCCGTGGGCCCAGCTTAGACGCACGCTGCCGGATGCCTCCCCGCCGGCCTCCCGGTTGACTCCAACGCTCTCTCACTTCCTGCGCGTTTTCTTGGCACGCTCTCGCACTTCCTGTCGCTCAATCGCAAACGCTCTTGCACTTCCTGTGGCTGGCCGTTAACCCTGTCGTTTCTTTTCGCGGCTAGGGTGCCGGGGTGGGTTCATTTCCTTTACTTCCGGACCGGGAAGGGCGACGGCGGTTTGTCGCCCTGGGGGATTCGTTCACCGAGGGCGTGGGGGACCGGAGCAAGCGGCTGCCCAACGGGGTGCGAGGCTGGGCTGACCGGGTGGCCGAAAGACTGGCCAAAGCCGAACCGGGGTGGGAGTACGCAAACCTCGCCATCCGCAGCAAGAGGCTTCGCCACATCATCGACGAACAACTGGAACCGGCGCTCGCGATGGAACCCACGCTGGTGACCTTGTACGCCGGGGGCAACGACATCCTCGATTTCGGCACCGACGTGGATGCGCTCATGGCCGAGTACGAAGCCGCCGTGGCCCGGCTGGCCGGAACGGGTGCCACGGTGGTGCTGTTCACCGGTTTCGATGTCAAGGTGTCCGCTGTCCTGGAGCCCCTGAGGAAGCGCAATACCGCCTATAACAGGCGCGTCCGGGAAATCGCGGCCAAGTACAACGCCGTGCTGGTGGACTACTGGTGCTTTGATGCGTTCCACGACCGGCGGATGTGGGATTCGGACCGGCTGCACATGTCCAAAGCCGGCCACAAATACCTCGCCGCCCAGGTCCTGGACCACCTGGGCGTGCCGCACAAAATCAGCCCGCTGGAGTGGGATCCGCCGTCGAAACTGAGCCTGCGGGAGTGGGAACAGCGGCAACGCCGCTGGCTGCATGACTGGGTGCTGCCACTTTTTGGCCGCAAACTGCGCGGTGTGACGCTGGGGGACAGTCTCAGTCCCCGGTGGCCCGAACCCGTCAAAGTCCCCAGGAAGGGCGGACTGAAAAAACTCGTCGAGAAGATGCCCGGGCCGGAGCCCCGGGAAAACTAGCTGTCCAGCAGGTTTTCGAAGCCCGGAGCCACCCTGCCGGCATGGAATTCTTCGACGTCGAACTCCGCCACCCCGTTCGTGTAGAACGGGTCCTTGACCAGTGACGCGTCCAGGCTGGCACGGTCCGCATTGGAGAGCAGCAGGGCGCCGGTGCGTGGGATTTTCCGGCCGGCCACAATGAAGATGCCCCGGTCGAAAGCGTCCTGCAACCATTCAACGTGGGCTTTGAGGTGGAAATCGACGATCTCTTCGGGGACCTTGTAGGTCAGGGAGACTACGTACATGCGGACAGCCTACCCGTTCCCGAATCGCCCCCGCGAGCGTTACCCGACCCGGTCCGGGGCCGCTAAGGAAGCAGCTTGAGCGCGCTGTTCCAGTTGTACTCCGGGTGGGCGTCGCTGAGCTGCAACCCCACCACCAGCAGCTGGAAGGCTTCCAGCTCCCGCGCGCGGCGCAGCGGCCCGACGTCGACGGCGCGTAACCCGGAATCATTGATGAAGCTGGCCACGGCCGCCTTGGCCTCGTCGGAATCGCCGGCCAGCAAGACATCCAGGGTCTGCCCGGCAACTTCTCCGGCAGCCAGCGTGGCGGCGAAGACCGTGTTGAAGCCCTTGACCACGTTCGCGCCGGGAACCAGCGCCTGGATTTCCTCGGCCGCGGAGCTTCCGGCGGGCACGGTCAGGGAGTCATAAGTGTCCGTGTTCACGGGGTTGGAGATGTCCACGATCGTTTTACCGTCCAGTGTTGTGCCGTAACGGCTGGCGATTTCCTTGGACACGTCGAAAAAGGTGGCCAGGATAACGATGCTGCCTTCGATGTCCTTCCCGGTGGTTCCGACGGAGGCGTTCGTTGCGGAGGCCAGGGCGGAGGCAGCCACGGCATCGCGGCTGAGGATCTGGATGCTGCGGCCCGCGCTGGCAGCCCGGGCGGCGATGCCGGCCGCCATGTTGCCGGTGCCAATGATCGTGATGTCCGTCATGACGCTTCCTTCCATCGGACAGCCGGGGCTTGAACTGTCAATGATTTTTTCTCCTAGGATGTATCCATGACCGAACCCCGCTGGCTTAACGCCGATGAGCGCCGCGCCTGGCTTGCCCAGCTGAGCATTAACACCTTGCTGCCGGCGGCGCTGGACACAAAGATGCACGCGGCGGGCAAGCTTTCCCTCTTCGACTACAACGTACTCGCCATGCTCTCTGAAGCGGAAGGCCGCTTCCTGCCGATGAGCGAGCTCGCCGCCCGGACCAGCGCATCGCTGTCGCGGTTGTCCCACGTGGTCACCAAGCTGCAGAACCGCGGGTGGGTGGAACGCCGTCCCCATCCGCGCGACGCACGCGTGACAACCGCCCACCTGACCGACGCCGGCATGGCCACCATCGTGGAGCTGGCACCCGGTCACGTGGAAGCCGTCCGGTCGCTGTTCCTCGATGCCCTGACCGATCGTGACGTCGCCGACCTGGCCCGCATCGGGGAGAAAATCGTGGGCCGCCTGGATGCCGACCACTGGATCCTGCGGGAGTCCTGACCGGCCGTACGGCCCCAACGGGTAACCCGCTGCTTTGTTGCTCCCGGCAACGGGATGGCAGACTGTCGATATGGATTTTTCCGCCCGTTATGTAGCCCTGGGAGATTCGTTCACGGAAGGGCTCGGCGACGACGATCCGGCCCGGCCCAACGGTGTGCGCGGCTGGGCGGACCGGGTGGCTGAGCAGCTATGCGCCGCGGACCCGTCGTTCGGCTACGCCAACCTCGCCATCCGGGGCCGGAAGCTCCGGCAGATCATGGCCGAGCAGGTGGACGCCGCCGTCGAACTTAAGCCCACCTTGGTGACCATTTACGCCGGGGCCAACGACATTTTCCGTCCACGAATAGACATTGACGGCCTTTTGGCGGAGTACGACGCCGGCATCCGCAAGTTGAGTGCCACGGGTGCCACCGTGGTGATGTTTACGGGCTTTGATGCCCGTGGTTCGAAGGTTTTCGGCACGATGCGCGGCCGTACCGCCATCTACAACGAGCTGGTGCGCGGCATCGCGGGCGACCACGGCGCCCTGCTGGTGGACTACTGGCGCTTCAGCGAATACTACGACTGGGGCATGTGGGCCAAGGACCGGATGCACATGTCCGCCGCAGGACACGCGAACATGGCCAAGAGGGTGCTGACCGTCCTTGAGCACGACCACTCCATCGATGTGCCGCCCATGACCCCCGTCCCTGAGCTGAGCCGGGCGGACGCCATCCGGGCCAACGCCCGCTGGGTGCGGGAGCACGCCGGCCCCTGGGTGATGCGCCGGGTCACCGGACGGTCCTCGGGCGACGGCCTCCAGCCGCGTTACAGCCAGCTCACCCGCCTCTAATTTTCGCTGGCGCATCCGCCGGAACTTACCGCCGGAAGCCCGGCGTCGCGACCAGTCCGCCGCCAGCCCGGACTGCCAGTACGTCGATGTCCCATCCGTCCGTGGCACGGTCCAGCATCGGCATCCCGCCGGCCACGATCGCCGTCGCCAGCACGTCGGCCGTCACGATGTCCGCCGCAGCGACGGATACCTGCCGGAACGCCGGAGCTGCCCGGCCGCCACCGGCGACGGTGCCCGGCCCGCGGCCCGCTCCGGTCCCTCCGCCAGCCGCCCAGATGTGGTCTCCCCGTTCGGCGGAACCGGAGGTCGCCAGCGCCAGCTTCGCCTCCGGGTGGCCGCCCAGCGGATAACCGGCAATCAGGGTGCGGCGGTCCGCGGGGTCGACAATCCCTGCCCGCCACGGCTCACGGGAACCGGATACCGTGGTCCCGGTCCCGGTCCCGGCTTCGGCGCTCGCAGGCACGGGCGATCCACTGACCAGGACATCGCCGCCGGCATTAAGGCACCAGTCGCGAAGGCCCAGCGCCAGCAGGGATGTCCCCGCCTCCCCGATGGCATATCCCTTCACGATCCCGGACAGGTCCAGGACGCCGTCCGGCCGTTCCGGGGTGAAGGCCCCTTCGGTCACCAGCCGCCAGCCCACGGCATCGGCGTAGAGCCGTCGCATGTCCTCGGACGCATCCGGCAGCATGATTTCGGCCCGCGCGATCCGGTTCGCCTCCGAGTCGGGGCGGTAGAGGCTGAACGTCTCGTCCAGCCCGGCAAAAAGCTGTTCGACGACGGCGGTGGCCGCTACCAGCTCGTCCTCGCCCGAGGTTGAGGGAACGGTCAGGCTGACTACCGTTCCCATGCAGTTGAAGGTCCTGGCCCGCAACGCGGGCCGCCGCAGGGATTCAGCCCGGGTGTGGTTTTCAGAGATTCGCTGCATCGATGGCCGCCTGGAGGGAGCTCAGGTAGGCGTCGCTGGTTACAGTGGCGCCTCCGATGGTCTGGACGTCGGCTGACTGGGCGGCGAGGACTTCAGCCTTAAGGAGGGGTGCCGCCCGGTTGCTGATCTGGACGGACTTGCGGTCGTCATCTGTCAGCTGCAGGGCCTCTACATCGGTGATGGCCCCCGCCTTCACCGTGATTTGGACCTGGACCGCGCCGAAGCGGGTCTGGACCACGCTTCCTGCATACGTCCCGCCGGCCTTTGCGGCGGCACCCGTGGTGGGTTCTGCTGCCGCGCCTGAGCCCCTCCCGGTGGCGCCGGACGAGCTGGATCCAGTGGTGGATCCCGAGCTGGAGCTCGAGGAACCGGAAGAACCTGTGGTGCCGGACGAACCGTCGGCGCCCGTGGCACCGTTGGCTCCCGCCGACGTGCTGGCCGCGGCGCTCCCCGTAGCCTCCACGTGGATTCCTGATTGCCATCCGGCGAGGAGGATGCCTGCGCAGGCGAGTGCTGCCGATATTGCTGCCCGTATTCTCACCAGTCAAACCTTTCGTAGTGGAGTTGGTCTTCCCTGACACCCGAGGCACGGGCATCGTCAAGAACGTTGCGTGCCCACGCCGCCGGGCCGCAGACGTAGACGTCCGCTGCGGCGATGTCGGGGGCATAGTCCGTCAGCCGATAGCCGGCGTCGGTGGCATGGCCGGGGAGCCAGCTTCCCGGCTGCCGGGCCGAGCGGACGCCCGTCAGGTGGAATACGGTGGAATCCCGGTTCCGGGCAAGTTCCAGGATTTCGTCGCCGAGGTACAGTTCCTGCTCACTGCGGCCCCGGAGGATCACGGTGGCTTGTCCCGGTGCGAAAGGCGTGGATTCCAAGAGGGCACGGAGTGGCGTGATGCCGATCCCGGCACCGATCATTACCACCTTGTCCCGGCTCCGTGCCGCGGTGCTGAAAATGCCGTATGGTCCCTCCACCGCGACCTTTGTCCCGGGCTGCAGGCCTGCAAGTTGGGCCGATCCCCGCCCCAGGTTGCGGACGGTGATCCGCAGCAGGCCCCGCCCTGACGAATCGAACTGCAGCGGCTCGGCGGAGAGGCTGTACGGATGCGGGTGCCACCACAGGCCGGGAGCCAGGAAGCGCCAGATGAAGAACCTTCCGCCGGTTCCGGCCAGCTCATTGAGCCGCAGCCCGTGCATCTCAATGCTGACCACACCGGGTGCCACCTGGACCACGCGGCTGACGGTCAGCTGATGCCGGAATGTTGCGACGAGCGGCTCGAGGACGCGGTAATGCAGGAGGGCTGCGCCGGTGGCGATGCATACGGCCAGCCAGTACCAGCGTTGCCAGGTACCTTCGGCGAACAGCCCGCCCACACTGAACTGATGGGGCAGCGAGGTGACGACGGCGGCATAGGTCAGCAGGTGCACGGCGTACCAGAACTCGTAAGGAAAGCGCCTGCGGACGGCAACCAGCGACGTCACCACCACGGCGACAAAGAGCGCCATCGAAATGAAGGCCAGCCACATATCCGGCACCAGCACCCAGAGGGAAGCTGCTTCGCTGAGCGGATCCAGCCCCTCGGCCAAGCCGTAGCCCGTGGCGATGAGGGTTCCGTGCGCCAGCAGGAGGTAGAGCGACGGTTTGCCAAGCTTCCGGTGGAATTCCAGGGCGCGGTCGTGGCCCACGGTCTGGTCAATGAGTGGAATCCGTGCCGCGAGCAGCAGCATCAGCAGGACAAGGTCCATGCCGGCCAGCCCGGCCACAATGCCCAGGGCGGTGAACGCTCCGGCGGGTGTCGAGAAACCCGTTGCGACGCCGTCGGCCAGCCACAACGCCACAGCGACCGCAAGGGAAGCCCAGGCCGCCGTCGTCAGCAGGTCCGCCCGCAACAGGCGCCGGCGGTGCCGGGCCCCAAACGTGCCAGGGCCCTTACGCGAGCCCGGAGAACCGGCGGGCAGCGCCGGGAGGAGTTGTGTGTTCATGCTTCAACGGTGCGGCCCGATCCTTTCGTTCTGCTGTGAAAAGACTGCAGCTCCGTTGTGACCTGTGAAGGTGTTCGGCGAAGCACTTTCGACCGGTGAGGAGTGCGGCCTTATACACCCGCAGCGGGCAATGGCGGCTACCCGATTGGCCTTTAATTAGTCAAGCTCGTAGACTTGGTAGGCGCTAGGTGGCGCGGAGCGTGTGCAATTGCTCCGGTTGGCGGGATCTGTCCAAACATTCGACAGTCCTAAAGGCCGGTAGTTAGGGGCTCAAGTTGCGTGCACTCCTGTATTCGCCCAGCATCCCGGTACTTCGCAGTGGATTCCGCTGCCCGGTACTCGTGGCCAATCACGTTCGCCCATAGGGACGGAAACAGCCGGCTTTCACCGGCTGTCCACGCCTGCGGACATCCTGATCTGGACGCTGGATGCGGACGCCGCCTGTCGCACGGGACGCGGAACTCTGCGGACCGTTTCATTTATTTTCATGAGGAGAGTCGTCATGGCAGCACACTGCCAGGTGACCGGAGCCGAGCCGGGCTTTGGACACAGCATTTCGCACTCGCACCGCCGCAACAAGCGCCGGTTCGACCCGAACATCCAGAAGAAGCGCTACTGGGTTCCGTCCCTGCGCCGTAATGTCACCCTGCAGGTCTCTGCACGTGGCATCAAGACCATCGACGTACGTGGCATCGACGTTGTCGTCGCCGCAATCCTGGCACGAGGAGTGAAGCTCTAGTGGCAAAGGACAAGGACGTACGTCCGATCATCAAGCTCAAGTCGACCGCTGGCACGGGTTACACCTACGTCACGCGCAAGAACCGTCGTAACGACCCGGACCGCATGGTTCTGAAGAAGTACGACCCCCGCATCCGTAAGCACGTCGAATTCCGAGAGGAGCGCTAAGCACTATGGCTAAGAAGTCAATGATCGCTAAGAACGAACAGCGTAAAGTCATCGTCGAGCGCTATGCTGCAAAGCGCCTCGAACTGAAGAAGGCCCTGGTTGACCCCAACTCAACCGACGAAGCACGCGAAGCTGCACGCCTCGGCCTGCAGAAGCTGCCCCGCAACGCCTCCCCGGTACGTCTGCGTAACCGCGACATCATCGATGGCCGTCCCCGCGGTACCTTCCAGAAGTTCGGTATCTCCCGTGTACGCTTCCGCGACATGGCTCACCGCGGTGAGCTCCCGGGCATCACCAAGTCTTCCTGGTAATCCAACACTGCTGCTAAACCAGCACTGCTGATTCCAGCGGTCTAAAAAGGGCCGGCAACCTCACGGTTGCCGGCCCTTTTTGCGCTTAACCGCTATCTCGTCCGGCCTGGATCAGGGGGCGGTGATGCAGCACACAGAATCCAAGGACGACGCCGGCGTCCCGGAAAGTGCCCCCGGTGGCCGTTTCGCCGCGGATTGGCGGGGTTTGGCGTCCACGCGGGGGAGGGTTTGCGGTGGGGCCAAAGTAGGTGTATTGTTTTCTAAGTCGCCGAGAGGGGGCCGGCGAGAAGCTGGTTACCGAAGGCGGCCAAAACCCCTTCTAAACAGCCGAAAAACGGTTCGCCACTTGGCGTGCGGTTCGAAGGCGGGGATGGTCTCGATGACCGGCAGATCGCGGAAACGCTGATTTGCTTTGAGTCTTGAGTTCAGGTAAGTTTGGGAAGTTGCTCCGGAGCGATCCACGGCTGGGATGTTGTGGTGGTGCCGGGTGTGTCTGTTGTTTGAGAACTCAATAGTGTGCCAAGTTTGTTGATACCAATTTATTGTATTGAATTGGTTGAATTTGCCGGATTGTCCACCCCGTGGATGGTTTGGTGTTTTTAGCTGGTTTCAAATTTTGTGCAGCCTGGTTCCGCGTTTTCCCGTGGTGCCTGGTTGTGTCTGTTTTTGTTTTACTTCAACGGAGAGTTTGATCCTGGCTCAGGATGAACGCTGGCGGCGTGCTTAACACATGCAAGTCGAACGATGATCCCAGCTTGCTGGGGGATTAGTGGCGAACGGGTGAGTAACACGTGAGTAACCTGCCCTTAACTCTGGGATAAGCCTGGGAAACTGGGTCTAATACCGGATATGACTCCTCATCGCATGGTGGGGGGTGGAAAGCTTTTTGTGGTTTTGGATGGACTCGCGGCCTATCAGCTTGTTGGTGAGGTAATGGCTCACCAAGGCGACGACGGGTAGCCGGCCTGAGAGGGTGACCGGCCACACTGGGACTGAGACACGGCCCAGACTCCTACGGGAGGCAGCAGTGGGGAATATTGCACAATGGGCGAAAGCCTGATGCAGCGACGCCGCGTGAGGGATGACGGCCTTCGGGTTGTAAACCTCTTTCAGTAGGGAAGAAGCGAAAGTGACGGTACCTGCAGAAGAAGCGCCGGCTAACTACGTGCCAGCAGCCGCGGTAATACGTAGGGCGCAAGCGTTATCCGGAATTATTGGGCGTAAAGAGCTCGTAGGCGGTTTGTCGCGTCTGCCGTGAAAGTCCGGGGCTCAACTCCGGATCTGCGGTGGGTACGGGCAGACTAGAGTGATGTAGGGGAGACTGGAATTCCTGGTGTAGCGGTGAAATGCGCAGATATCAGGAGGAACACCGATGGCGAAGGCAGGTCTCTGGGCATTAACTGACGCTGAGGAGCGAAAGCATGGGGAGCGAACAGGATTAGATACCCTGGTAGTCCATGCCGTAAACGTTGGGCACTAGGTGTGGGGGACATTCCACGTTTTCCGCGCCGTAGCTAACGCATTAAGTGCCCCGCCTGGGGAGTACGGCCGCAAGGCTAAAACTCAAAGGAATTGACGGGGGCCCGCACAAGCGGCGGAGCATGCGGATTAATTCGATGCAACGCGAAGAACCTTACCAAGGCTTGACATGGGCCGGACCGGGCTGGAAACAGTCCTTCCCCTTTGGGGCCGGTTCACAGGTGGTGCATGGTTGTCGTCAGCTCGTGTCGTGAGATGTTGGGTTAAGTCCCGCAACGAGCGCAACCCTCGTTCCATGTTGCCAGCGCGTAATGGCGGGGACTCATGGGAGACTGCCGGGGTCAACTCGGAGGAAGGTGGGGACGACGTCAAATCATCATGCCCCTTATGTCTTGGGCTTCACGCATGCTACAATGGCCGGTACAAAGGGTTGCGATACTGTGAGGTGGAGCTAATCCCAAAAAGCCGGTCTCAGTTCGGATTGGGGTCTGCAACTCGACCCCATGAAGTCGGAGTCGCTAGTAATCGCAGATCAGCAACGCTGCGGTGAATACGTTCCCGGGCCTTGTACACACCGCCCGTCAAGTCACGAAAGTTGGTAACACCCGAAGCCGGTGGCCTAACCCCTTGTGGGAGGGAGCTGTCGAAGGTGGGACTGGCGATTGGGACTAAGTCGTAACAAGGTAGCCGTACCGGAAGGTGCGGCTGGATCACCTCCTTTCTAAGGAGCACCTACAGCAACCTCACCCCGTGTATGCGGGTGTGGTGGTGTTGTCAGGAAGTTGCCCGTTGCGCAGACGCAAGTTCTGCGGCGGGTGCTCACGGGTGGAATATCAACAAATAGCGGCCGCTGGTTTCCTGCCGGCACCCAGTACGGATGTTCTTCACTTGTGGAGGGTTGTCCTGGAACGGTGCGGGGAGGGTGACGGGTGGTTTAGTGTTTGGCACACTGTTGGGTCCTGAGGCAACAGGGCCATGGCATTGCGGGGTTTCCTTTCGGGGAGGCGTTCGTGGTGGTGTGGGTTTTGTTTGTTTCTGGTTTCCTGGCTGCACCGATCACACGGTTTGTTCTTCCTTCGGGAGGGGTGGTGTGTGGGGTGTGTGGTACGGGGTTGTTGTTTGAGAACTACATAGTGGACGCGAGCATCTTTTATAAGAAGCAATTTCCAAGAATATGAACCTGGATCTGTTGTGCTGTCTTTCGGGATGGTGCAGTGGTTTTCGTGGTTCTCTCGAAAATTAGCGTTTTTGATCTTTTGTGGTCAAGTTTTTAAGAGCACACGGTGGATGCCTTGGCATTAGGAGCCGAAGAAGGACGTAGGAATCTGCGATAAGCCTGGGGGAGTCGATAACCGGACTGTGATCCCAGGGTGTCCGAATGGGGAAACCCCGCCAGGGGCGCGAGTTGCCTGGTGACCCGCATCTGAACACATAGGGTGCGTGGAGGGAACGCGGGGAAGTGAAACATCTCAGTACCCGCAGGAAGAGAAAACAATAGTGATTCCGTTAGTAGTGGCGAGCGAACGCGGATCAGGCTAAACCGTTCCATGTGTGATAGCCGGCGGGCGTTGCATGGTCGGGGTTGTGGGACTTTCCGTATCAGTTCTGCCGGACTGGTGAGGTGTGATGTGCAGGCATAGGTGAACGGTCTTGAAAGGCCGGCCAGAGAGGGTGTGAGCCCCGTAACCGTAATGTTGTGTACCGCCTGGAGAGTATCCCAAGTAGCACGGGGCCCGAGAAATCCCGTGCGAATCTGTCAGGACCACCTGATAAGCCTAAATACTCCCTAATGACCGATAGCGGACCAGTACCGTGAGGGAAAGGTGAAAAGTACCCCGGGAGGGGAGTGAAACAGTACCTGAAACCGTGTGCTTACAATCCGTCGGAGCCAGTCTGATTCTGGTGACGGCGTGCCTTTTGAAGAATGAGCCTGCGAGTTAGTGTTACGTCGCGAGGTTAACCCGTGTGGGGCAGCCGTAGCGAAAGCGAGTCTGAATAGGGCGTTGCAGTGGCGTGATCTAGACCCGAAGCGAAGTGATCTACCCATGGCCAGGTTGAAGCGACGGTAAGACGTCGTGGAGGACCGAACCCACTTCAGTTGAAAATGGAGGGGATGAGCTGTGGGTAGGGGTGAAAGGCCAATCAAACTTCGTGATAGCTGGTTCTCCCCGAAATGCATTTAGGTGCAGCGTTGCGTGTTTCTTACCGGAGGTAGAGCTACTGGATGGCTAATGGGCCCTACAAGGTTACTGACGTCAGCCAAACTCCGAATGCCGGTAAGTGAGAGCGCAGCAGTGAGACTGTGGGGGATAAGCTTCATAGTCGAGAGGGAAACAGCCCAGACCACCAACTAAGGCCCCTAAGCGTGTGCTAAGTGGGAAAGGATGTGGAGTTGCGAAGACAACCAGGAGGTTGGCTTAGAAGCAGCCATCCTTAAAAGAGTGCGTAATAGCTCACTGGTCAAGTGATTCCGCGCCGACAATGTAGCGGGGCTCAAGTACACCGCCGAAGTTGTGGCATTCACATTTTATCCAAGCCTTTGTGGTTCAGGAGTGTGGATGGGTAGGGGAGCGTCGTGTGGGCAGTGAAGTCGCGGTGTAAACCAGCGGTGGAGCCTACACGAGTGAGAATGCAGGCATGAGTAGCGAAAGACGGGTGAGAAACCCGTCCGCCGAATGATCAAGGGTTCCAGGGTCAAGCTAATCTGCCCTGGGTAAGTCGGGACCTAAGGCGAGGCCGACAGGCGTAGTCGATGGACAACGGGTTGATATTCCCGTACCGGCGAAAAACCGCCCATGCTGAACAGGGGATACTAACTGCCCGAGACCTGCCCGATCACCCTTGTGGTGTGAGGGTTTTGGTGGAGCGCGGGACCTGATCCTGGGAGGTAAGCGTATTAACAGGTGTGACGCAGGAAGGTAGCCGAGCCGGGCGATGGTTGTCCCGGTCCAAGGATGTAGGGCGAACGGTAGGCAAATCCGCTGTTCATGATGCCTGAGACCTGACGGGACCCCCGTAGGGGGGGATTCGGTGATCCTATGCTGCCTAGAAAAGCATCGACGCGAGGTTTTAGCCGCCCGTACCCCAAACCGACACAGGTGATCAGGTAGAGAATACTAAGGCGATCGAGAGAATTATGGTTAAGGAACTCGGCAAAATGCCCCCGTAACTTCGGGAGAAGGGGGGCCCCAACCTTGAACACCACTTGCTGGTGGGAGGGGATCGGGGCCGCAGAGACCAGGGGGAAGCGACTGTTTACTAAAAACACAGGTCCGTGCGAAGTCGCAAGACGATGTATACGGACTGACTCCTGCCCGGTGCTGGAAGGTTAAGAGGACCGGTTAGCCGCAAGGCGAAGCTGAGAATTTAAGCCCCAGTAAACGGCGGTGGTAACTATAACCATCCTAAGGTAGCGAAATTCCTTGTCGGGTAAGTTCCGACCTGCACGAATGGAGTAACGACTTCCCCGCTGTCTCAACCATAAACTCGGCGAAATTGCAGTACGAGTAAAGATGCTCGTTACGCGCAGCAGGACGGAAAGACCCCGAGACCTTTACTATAGTTTGGTATTGGTGTTCGGAGTGGCTTGTGTAGGATAGGTGGGAGACGTTGAAGCCCGGACGCCAGTTCGGGTGGAGTCATCGTTGAAATACCACTCTGGTCACTTTGGACATCTAACTTCGGCCCGTAATCCGGGTCAGGGACAGTGCCTGATGGGTAGTTTAACTGGGGCGGTTGCCTCCTAAAAAGTAACGGAGGCGCCCAAAGGTTCCCTCAGCCTGGTTGGCAATCAGGTGTCGAGTGTAAGTGCACAAGGGAGCTTGACTGTGAGAGAGACATCTCGAGCAGGGACGAAAGTCGGGACTAGTGATCCGGCGGTACATTGTGGAATGGCCGTCGCTCAACGGATAAAAGGTACCTCGGGGATAACAGGCTGATCTTGCCCAAGAGTCCATATCGACGGCATGGTTTGGCACCTCGATGTCGGCTCGTCGCATCCTGGGGCTGGAGTAGGTCCCAAGGGTTGGGCTGTTCGCCCATTAAAGCGGTACGCGAGCTGGGTTTAGAACGTCGTGAGACAGTTCGGTCCCTATCCGCTGCGCGCGCAGGAAATTTGAGAAGGGCTGTCCTTAGTACGAGAGGACCGGGACGGACGAACCTCTGGTGTGTCAGTTGTACTGCCAAGTGCACCGCTGATTAGCTACGTTCGGATGGGATAACCGCTGAAAGCATCTAAGCGGGAAGCTCGCTTCGAGATGAGATTTCCATACACCTTGTGTGTGAGAGGCCCCCAGCCAGACCACTGGGTTGATAGGCCGGATGTGGAAGCGAGGACTAACGACTCGTGAAGCTGACCGGTACTAATAGGCCGATAACTTACACCACACACCACCCCCGCAAACCGTTCAAAAGAGGTTTGCACCCAGGGGTGGTAAAAAGAAAACAAGACTGCTTGCGTCCACTATGTGGTTCCCAAACAACAAACCCGTTGCTTTGGCGAACCGACAACTAAATAACAACACCACAATGTTGTAACCACATTTTTCCCACCCCCCAGGGCACACAACCGACGGGGGAACGGGTAACAGGGTTACGGCGGTCATAGCGTGGGGGAAACGCCCGGTCCCATTCCGAACCCGGAAGCTAAGACCCACAGCGCCGATGGTACTGCACCCGGGAGGGTGTGGGAGAGTAGGTCACCGCCGGAACATCATTCAGGTCGAGAGCCTCCAAACACCCGTTTGGAGGCTCTCCCGCTTTAACCACCCAAACCCCCACCTCCTGAGGCCTCTAGACTTACTCTTCATGAGCCACTCACCGCCGGCATACCCGGCCAAGCGGGCCACCATCCTCGACGTGGCCGCTGCCGCCGGGGTGTCGCGCCAAACAGTGACTCGGGCCATGAACGGCATGCCGGGCATCAAGGAATCCACACGCCAACGTGTGCAGCAGTTGGCCCAGGAGCTTGGCTATACCCCGAGCCGCTTCGCCAAAGGCCTCGTCCAGGGAGCACGGACTTCGGTAGGCCTGGCGATCCCCGACCTCACAAACCCGTATTTCCCGGCTTTTGCCTCAAGCGTCGTGGAACTGGCCACACTCCGCGGTTGGCACGTCGTGGTCGATGACTACGGACACGGCGGCCGCAGCGGATTGGACGCCGTCCAGCATCTGGCGCCCCAAGTGGATGCCGTAATTGGCTACCTTGGCGGTTACGCGCAGCAGGCCCAGTCCGCCCTTGGCCGCCGGCCCCTCATAGTCCTGGACGAGACTCCTGGCGATGCGGCGGGAAGCATCAACTTTGACTACGACCACGCAGCCAAACTGGCCGTTGACCAGTTGGTGAAATCGAACCGGAGGAACATCGCCTACCTGGAGGCAGGATTTGCCGCCGGCGGTGGCGGACAATCTCCGGGCACCGTCCGAGGGAAAGCCGTGGCCGGTCGGCTGCAGCACCTCGGGACGTCGTGGTCCCTGATTGTCGCCGAGGAGACGGCCGAGGCAGCCAGGGCGGCAGTGGCCCGATTTCTCCGGGAGCATCCGGAGACGGACGGGTTCTTGGCCTTCAACGATTTGATGGCCGCCGGCGTGCTCAAAGCACTCTCTGCGGCAGGGCGCACGGTCCCTGGGGACTGCGCCGTGATCGGCATGGACGGTATCCCGCTGGGTGTGCTCCTGACCCCCCAACTCAGCACCATGGCACTTGACCTGCGGGAAGTGGGACGGGCCGCCGTCGAACTTCTTGATGGTTTGCTTTCGGGGTCCGTCATCCCCGGATCAGAGGCGTCACGCCTCACCCTTAGACATCAGCTGATTCACCGGGAAACAGCCTGATTTTGCCGCCGGCATGGGTTCGCCGAGTAGATATGAGTCGTAGTGCCCTTTCGCCCGCACGTCCCGAGCCTCAAGCTGGGAGCGGACTGCTGCCCGTCCAGGTGGGCGCTGCAGGTCCGCGCGTGAGCGCACCAAGGCCGCTCGGCGCCAACTGGTGAACAGGAGCAGGGATGGGACGACTGGACGGCAAGGTAGGCCTCATCAGCGGCGGGTCGCGCGGAATCGGAGCGGCGATCGCCGAGCGGATGCTGCAAGAAGGCGCCAGGGTGATCATCGGAGACGTCCTGGACCAGGAAGGGTCCGATCTCGCAGCCAGGCTCGGCAGCGATGTCCGGTTCGTCCGGCTCGACGTGACGAGCCCCGCGGACTGGCAGCAGGCAGTCCAGGCGGCTGTCACCGAATTCGGCAGTCTCAGCGTGCTGGTCAACAACGCCGGCATCGTCAACTTTGGCCGGATCGAGGAGTACCCCCATGAAGAGTGGGCAAGGATCATCGACGTCAACCTGACCGGCGTGTTCAACGGCATCAAGGCAGCCGCTTCGGCCCTGGCGCATGCCGGATCCGCCTCGATCATCAACATCTCGTCCATTGCCGGTGTACGGGGATATGAAAGCCTGTCCGGCTACACGGCGTCCAAGTGGGGTGTCCGCGGCTTGACGAAGAGCGCTGCCCTGGACCTCGGAATAACCGGAACACGGGTGAATTCCGTGCACCCGGGGGTTATTGAGACGCCCATGACGGCGGGCATGACGTTCGACGTCGGACACGTACCGTTGCACCGCATCGGCCAGCCCCGGGAGGTTGCCGACCTCGTGGTGTACCTTGCGTCGGACGAATCCTCCTTTGTGACCGGTTCCGAGTTCGTCATCGACGGCGGCGAAACCGCCGGGACCGTGTTGCCGCCTCCGGGAGGCTCGGGCAGCTGACGCACCCTTTCCAAACGTGGTGAGTCCGAGTACGATCGATGGGAACGTGAACGTTCACGAAATTGCGCCGGTGCCGTCGTGATGTACGTGCTTTACCGAAATCGATCCCACACCGAGGAATGCCATGACTGTTGAGTCTTCCGCCGCCACCCCAGCCCCAGCCTCTAGTCCAGGTTCCGCCGTGCGGACGCTCGAGGCGGCCGCCGCGCAGGTCGCTGACCTCGCTTCGGTGGCACCACCGAAGGGCACGCTGCCGGCACGGGCCTACCTTGACAGCACTGCGCCGCGTATGTCGCTGAACGGCGTGTGGAAGTTCAGGCTCCACCCGGGCATCCGGCAGGCGCCGCAGGACGGCTGGCAGGCCGGCGGGGACAGGCCGGAGTTCGGCGATCTCCCGGTGCCGTCGAGCTGGCCCATGCACGGCCACGGCACACCCTGGTACACCAACGTGCAATTCCCCTTCGCGGTGGAACCTCCGCATGTCCCGGATGCCAACCCCGTCGGTGACTTGTTCGTTGAGTTCGAGGCCGGCCCGGAGTTTTTCCCGAAAGCCCTGCTTCGTTTCGACGGCATCGACTCGGCGGGAACGGTGTGGCTGAACGGCACTTTGCTGGGGACCACGCGCGGAAGCCGTTTGGCGCATGAGTTCGATGTCACCGGTGTGCTGGTTCCGGGCCGGAATGTGCTGGCGGTCCAGGTGGCCCAGTTCTCGGCAGCCAGCTACGTCGAAGACCAGGACATGTGGTGGCTCCCCGGCATCTTCCGGGACGTGACGCTGCAGGCGCGCCCGTCGGAGGGCATCGACGACGTCTTTGTCCATGCGGACTTCGATCATCACAGCGGCGAAGGCATCCTGCGCGTTGAGGTGAGCCGGGCAGGCGAGCCGGTTGCCGCCGTCGTGCGCGTCCCGGAACTGGCGCTGGAACTGCACGCCGGCGAGGCGCATCGCCTCCCGGATATCTCACCGTGGTCGGCAGAACTGCCGAGGCTGTACAACGCCACTGTCAGCACTGCGGGCGAGACAGTTTCGGTGCAGCTCGGCTTCCGTTCCATCAGCATCGAGGACGCGCAGTTCAAGGTGAACGGGCAGCGGATCCTGCTCCGCGGCGTCAACCGCCACGAACACCATCCCCGGCTGGGCCGCGTGGTGCCGAGGGAGGTCATGGAGAGCGAGCTGCGGCTCATGAAGCAGCACAACATCAACGCCATCCGGACCTCACACTACCCTCCGCACCCGGACTTCCTGGCGCTGGCGGACCAGCTCGGCTTCTACGTTGTCCTCGAATGCGATCTTGAAACGCACGGTTTCGAAGAGGGCGCCTGGCAGCAGAATCCCAGCGCGGATCCGCAGTGGCAGCCTGCCCTCCTGGACCGGATGGCCCGGACGGTGGAACGCGACAAGAACCATGCATCGGTGATCATGTGGTCGCTGGGCAATGAGGCAGGCACCGGCGGGAACCTGGCGGCCATGTCCCGCTGGACCAAACTCCGTGACCCGTCCAGGCCCATCCACTATGAGGGAGATTGGAGCTCTGCCTACGTGGATGTGTACTCGCGGATGTACGCAAGCCAGGCGGAGACCGCGCTGATCGGCCAGGGCGTGGAACCTCCCCTGGATGACGCCGGCCTCGATGCGCGGCGGCGTGCCATGCCGTTTGTCCTGTGCGAGTACGTCCACGCCATGGGCAACGGGCCGGGCGGCATGTCCGAGTACCAGGATCTGTTCCATCGCTACCCGAGGCTGATGGGCGGCTTTGTGTGGGAGTGGCTGGAGCACGGCATCACACGGACGGGGCCCGATGGCCAGGAGTACTTCGTTTACGGTGGAGACTTCGGCGAGGAAGTGCATGACGGCAATTTCGTCACGGACGGGCTGGTGGACGCCAACCGTGTCCCCCGGCCGGGCCTCCTGGATTTCAAGAAGGTCATCGAGCCGCTATCCATTGAGGTGGCGGAGGACTGGTCCGCGTTCAGTGTGACCAACCGCTTCGATTTCGCTGATACGTCGGGGCTGGAGTTCCGGTACCGGGTGGAGGCCGACGGCGGAACGGTCGACGGCGGCCGGGTTGACGTTGCGCCCGTGGCGCCGCGTGAATCCGCCGACGTGCGGTTACCGGCGGGGTTGCGGGAACGTGCCGCGCAGGCGACGGCGGTGCTGACGGTGCATGCCGTGCTCAAGGAAGATTCCGCCTGGGCCCCCGCGGGCCACGAGCTTGCCTGGGGCCAGGAATCAGCCAACGTGCGTGTGGCGCAGCGGCCTGCGGCCACGGCCGGTGTCGAGGTGGACGGCGGTCTCCTTCGCTTGGGGCCGGCCGAATTCGAACGGACCACGGGTCAGCTCGTCCGGCTTGGCGGCACAGCCGTCGAGGGATTCCGGCTCCTGCTGTGGCGCGTACCCACGGATAACGACCTCGGTGCCGGCTGGGACAGCCCGGATCCCCGTCCCGTGGCTACGCAATGGCTGGACGCCGGGCTCAACCGGATGCATGCCCGGCTCGTCGGTATTTCTTCCCGTCCCACGGCCGGCGGCGGGGAGGAGCTCGTTGTCCGGACCCGGGTTGCCCCTGCCGGCAAGCAGTTTGGTGTGCTCGCCAACTATGTCTGGACCAGCGACGGGGACAGTGTCAGCCTGCGGACAACGGTCAAACCCGACGGTTCGTGGACCAACTCCGGCCGGCCGGTGCCGTGGGCGCGGATCGGCGTGGAACTCGTGCTGAAGTCGCCGACCGAATCCGTGGAGTGGTTCGGCCAAGGGCCGCATCACAGCTATCCGGATACCGGCCAGGGCGCCAGGCTCGGCTGGCACAACCTGCCGTTGAGAGACATGGATGTGGACTATGTCCGGCCGCAGGAGTCCGGCGCCCGCTCCGGCGTGCGCTCCGCGGCAATGAACCTCGACGCCGGCCGGCTCACCGTCAGGGGTGAACCGTTTGCCCTTACCGTGCGCCCGTACAGCCTGGGAGTACTCGACGCCGCGACGCATCGGCCCGACCTTGTGCCGGACGGGCGCAGCTACATGTACCTCGATCACGCGGTGCATGGGGTGGGAACTGCGGCGTGCGGTCCGGGAGTCCTGGAGGGCTACCGACTGGAACCGGGGGAGGCGGACTTCTCGTTCGACTTTGCTGTGACTCAGTCCACATAAAGCTGATCGAGCCGCGGGGGCGGCAGCAGGCGGCGGGAAGGGCGCGAAAACCGCGGAATTCCACGGTTTTTGGGCTGTTCTTTGGTGTGTGGGGGTGGATTTGTGTGTGGTGCTGTGGGCGTGTAAAGTAATTCGAGTCGCCGCCGCTGATGCGGAAAGATTGCGACCGACCCCCTTCTGAATGGCCTGAAAAACGGCGCCTTTATGGCGTGCGGAAACCGGGCGGGGGCCCTTCCTGTGGTGCTTGTGGTTGGCGGTAACGCCGGTTTGCAAAGCGGTCCGGGATCGGGTAAGTTTGGGAAGTTGCTCCGGAGCGAGCTGCGACTGGCTGGATGTTGGTTGTGGTGGTGCCGGGTGTGTCTGTTGTTTGAGAACTCAATAGTGTGCCAAGTTTGTTGATACCAATTGTTTTATTGATTGGTTGTTTTGGCCAGGTTTGTCCACCCCGTGGATGGGTCTGGTTTTTACAGCTGGTTTCAAATTTTGTGCAGCCTGGTTCCGCGTTTTCCCGTGGTTCCTGGTTGTGTCTGTTTTACTTCAACGGAGAGTTTGATCCTGGCTCAGGATGAACGCTGGCGGCGTGCTTAACACATGCAAGTCGAACGATGATCCCAGCTTGCTGGGGGATTAGTGGCGAACGGGTGAGTAACACGTGAGTAACCTGCCCTTAACTCTGGGATAAGCCTGGGAAACTGGGTCTAATACCGGATATGACTCCTCATCGCATGGTGGGGGGTGGAAAGCTTTTTGTGGTTTTGGATGGACTCGCGGCCTATCAGCTTGTTGGTGAGGTAATGGCTCACCAAGGCGACGACGGGTAGCCGGCCTGAGAGGGTGACCGGCCACACTGGGACTGAGACACGGCCCAGACTCCTACGGGAGGCAGCAGTGGGGAATATTGCACAATGGGCGAAAGCCTGATGCAGCGACGCCGCGTGAGGGATGACGGCCTTCGGGTTGTAAACCTCTTTCAGTAGGGAAGAAGCGAAAGTGACGGTACCTGCAGAAGAAGCGCCGGCTAACTACGTGCCAGCAGCCGCGGTAATACGTAGGGCGCAAGCGTTATCCGGAATTATTGGGCGTAAAGAGCTCGTAGGCGGTTTGTCGCGTCTGCCGTGAAAGTCCGGGGCTCAACTCCGGATCTGCGGTGGGTACGGGCAGACTAGAGTGATGTAGGGGAGACTGGAATTCCTGGTGTAGCGGTGAAATGCGCAGATATCAGGAGGAACACCGATGGCGAAGGCAGGTCTCTGGGCATTAACTGACGCTGAGGAGCGAAAGCATGGGGAGCGAACAGGATTAGATACCCTGGTAGTCCATGCCGTAAACGTTGGGCACTAGGTGTGGGGGACATTCCACGTTTTCCGCGCCGTAGCTAACGCATTAAGTGCCCCGCCTGGGGAGTACGGCCGCAAGGCTAAAACTCAAAGGAATTGACGGGGGCCCGCACAAGCGGCGGAGCATGCGGATTAATTCGATGCAACGCGAAGAACCTTACCAAGGCTTGACATGGGCCGGACCGGGCTGGAAACAGTCCTTCCCCTTTGGGGCCGGTTCACAGGTGGTGCATGGTTGTCGTCAGCTCGTGTCGTGAGATGTTGGGTTAAGTCCCGCAACGAGCGCAACCCTCGTTCCATGTTGCCAGCGCGTAATGGCGGGGACTCATGGGAGACTGCCGGGGTCAACTCGGAGGAAGGTGGGGACGACGTCAAATCATCATGCCCCTTATGTCTTGGGCTTCACGCATGCTACAATGGCCGGTACAAAGGGTTGCGATACTGTGAGGTGGAGCTAATCCCAAAAAGCCGGTCTCAGTTCGGATTGGGGTCTGCAACTCGACCCCATGAAGTCGGAGTCGCTAGTAATCGCAGATCAGCAACGCTGCGGTGAATACGTTCCCGGGCCTTGTACACACCGCCCGTCAAGTCACGAAAGTTGGTAACACCCGAAGCCGGTGGCCTAACCCCTTGTGGGAGGGAGCTGTCGAAGGTGGGACTGGCGATTGGGACTAAGTCGTAACAAGGTAGCCGTACCGGAAGGTGCGGCTGGATCACCTCCTTTCTAAGGAGCACCTACAGCAACCTCACCCCGTGTATGCGGGTGTGGTGGTGTTGTCAGGAAGTTGCCCGTTGCGCAGACGCAAGTTCTGCGGCGGGTGCTCACGGGTGGAATATCAACAAATAGCGGCCGCTGGTTTCCTGCCGGCACCCAGTACGGATGTTCTTCACTTGTGGAGGGTTGTCCTGGAACGGTGCGGGGAGGGTGACGGGTGGTTTAGTGTTTGGCACACTGTTGGGTCCTGAGGCAACAGGGCCATGGCATTGCGGGGTTTCCTTTCGGGGAGGCGTTCGTGGTGGTGTGGGTTTTGTTTGTTTCTGGTTTCCTGGCTGCACCGATCACACGGTTTGTTCTTCCTTCGGGAGGGGTGGTGTGTGGGGTGTGTGGTACGGGGTTGTTGTTTGAGAACTACATAGTGGACGCGAGCATCTTTTATAAGAAGCAATTTCCAAGAATATGAACCTGGATCTGTTGTGCTGTCTTTCGGGATGGTGCAGTGGTTTTCGTGGTTCTCTCGAAAATTAGCGTTTTTGATCTTTTGTGGTCAAGTTTTTAAGAGCACACGGTGGATGCCTTGGCATTAGGAGCCGAAGAAGGACGTAGGAATCTGCGATAAGCCTGGGGGAGTCGATAACCGGACTGTGATCCCAGGGTGTCCGAATGGGGAAACCCCGCCAGGGGCGCGAGTTGCCTGGTGACCCGCATCTGAACACATAGGGTGCGTGGAGGGAACGCGGGGAAGTGAAACATCTCAGTACCCGCAGGAAGAGAAAACAATAGTGATTCCGTTAGTAGTGGCGAGCGAACGCGGATCAGGCTAAACCGTTCCATGTGTGATAGCCGGCGGGCGTTGCATGGTCGGGGTTGTGGGACTTTCCGTATCAGTTCTGCCGGACTGGTGAGGTGTGATGTGCAGGCATAGGTGAACGGTCTTGAAAGGCCGGCCAGAGAGGGTGTGAGCCCCGTAACCGTAATGTTGTGTACCGCCTGGAGAGTATCCCAAGTAGCACGGGGCCCGAGAAATCCCGTGCGAATCTGTCAGGACCACCTGATAAGCCTAAATACTCCCTAATGACCGATAGCGGACCAGTACCGTGAGGGAAAGGTGAAAAGTACCCCGGGAGGGGAGTGAAACAGTACCTGAAACCGTGTGCTTACAATCCGTCGGAGCCAGTCTGATTCTGGTGACGGCGTGCCTTTTGAAGAATGAGCCTGCGAGTTAGTGTTACGTCGCGAGGTTAACCCGTGTGGGGCAGCCGTAGCGAAAGCGAGTCTGAATAGGGCGTTGCAGTGGCGTGATCTAGACCCGAAGCGAAGTGATCTACCCATGGCCAGGTTGAAGCGACGGTAAGACGTCGTGGAGGACCGAACCCACTTCAGTTGAAAATGGAGGGGATGAGCTGTGGGTAGGGGTGAAAGGCCAATCAAACTTCGTGATAGCTGGTTCTCCCCGAAATGCATTTAGGTGCAGCGTTGCGTGTTTCTTACCGGAGGTAGAGCTACTGGATGGCTAATGGGCCCTACAAGGTTACTGACGTCAGCCAAACTCCGAATGCCGGTAAGTGAGAGCGCAGCAGTGAGACTGTGGGGGATAAGCTTCATAGTCGAGAGGGAAACAGCCCAGACCACCAACTAAGGCCCCTAAGCGTGTGCTAAGTGGGAAAGGATGTGGAGTTGCGAAGACAACCAGGAGGTTGGCTTAGAAGCAGCCATCCTTAAAAGAGTGCGTAATAGCTCACTGGTCAAGTGATTCCGCGCCGACAATGTAGCGGGGCTCAAGTACACCGCCGAAGTTGTGGCATTCACATTTTATCCAAGCCTTTGTGGTTCAGGAGTGTGGATGGGTAGGGGAGCGTCGTGTGGGCAGTGAAGTCGCGGTGTAAACCAGCGGTGGAGCCTACACGAGTGAGAATGCAGGCATGAGTAGCGAAAGACGGGTGAGAAACCCGTCCGCCGAATGATCAAGGGTTCCAGGGTCAAGCTAATCTGCCCTGGGTAAGTCGGGACCTAAGGCGAGGCCGACAGGCGTAGTCGATGGACAACGGGTTGATATTCCCGTACCGGCGAAAAACCGCCCATGCTGAACAGGGGATACTAACTGCCCGAGACCTGCCCGATCACCCTTGTGGTGTGAGGGTTTTGGTGGAGCGCGGGACCTGATCCTGGGAGGTAAGCGTATTAACAGGTGTGACGCAGGAAGGTAGCCGAGCCGGGCGATGGTTGTCCCGGTCCAAGGATGTAGGGCGAACGGTAGGCAAATCCGCTGTTCATGATGCCTGAGACCTGACGGGACCCCCGTAGGGGGGGATTCGGTGATCCTATGCTGCCTAGAAAAGCATCGACGCGAGGTTTTAGCCGCCCGTACCCCAAACCGACACAGGTGATCAGGTAGAGAATACTAAGGCGATCGAGAGAATTATGGTTAAGGAACTCGGCAAAATGCCCCCGTAACTTCGGGAGAAGGGGGGCCCCAACCTTGAACACCACTTGCTGGTGGGAGGGGATCGGGGCCGCAGAGACCAGGGGGAAGCGACTGTTTACTAAAAACACAGGTCCGTGCGAAGTCGCAAGACGATGTATACGGACTGACTCCTGCCCGGTGCTGGAAGGTTAAGAGGACCGGTTAGCCGCAAGGCGAAGCTGAGAATTTAAGCCCCAGTAAACGGCGGTGGTAACTATAACCATCCTAAGGTAGCGAAATTCCTTGTCGGGTAAGTTCCGACCTGCACGAATGGAGTAACGACTTCCCCGCTGTCTCAACCATAAACTCGGCGAAATTGCAGTACGAGTAAAGATGCTCGTTACGCGCAGCAGGACGGAAAGACCCCGAGACCTTTACTATAGTTTGGTATTGGTGTTCGGAGTGGCTTGTGTAGGATAGGTGGGAGACGTTGAAGCCCGGACGCCAGTTCGGGTGGAGTCATCGTTGAAATACCACTCTGGTCACTTTGGACATCTAACTTCGGCCCGTAATCCGGGTCAGGGACAGTGCCTGATGGGTAGTTTAACTGGGGCGGTTGCCTCCTAAAAAGTAACGGAGGCGCCCAAAGGTTCCCTCAGCCTGGTTGGCAATCAGGTGTCGAGTGTAAGTGCACAAGGGAGCTTGACTGTGAGAGAGACATCTCGAGCAGGGACGAAAGTCGGGACTAGTGATCCGGCGGTACATTGTGGAATGGCCGTCGCTCAACGGATAAAAGGTACCTCGGGGATAACAGGCTGATCTTGCCCAAGAGTCCATATCGACGGCATGGTTTGGCACCTCGATGTCGGCTCGTCGCATCCTGGGGCTGGAGTAGGTCCCAAGGGTTGGGCTGTTCGCCCATTAAAGCGGTACGCGAGCTGGGTTTAGAACGTCGTGAGACAGTTCGGTCCCTATCCGCTGCGCGCGCAGGAAATTTGAGAAGGGCTGTCCTTAGTACGAGAGGACCGGGACGGACGAACCTCTGGTGTGTCAGTTGTACTGCCAAGTGCACCGCTGATTAGCTACGTTCGGATGGGATAACCGCTGAAAGCATCTAAGCGGGAAGCTCGCTTCGAGATGAGATTTCCATACACCTTGTGTGTGAGAGGCCCCCAGCCAGACCACTGGGTTGATAGGCCGGATGTGGAAGCGAGGACTAACGACTCGTGAAGCTGACCGGTACTAATAGGCCGATAACTTACACCACACACCACCCCCGCAAACCGTTCAAAAGAGGTTTGCACCCAGGGGTGGTAAAAAGAAAACAAGACTGCTTGCGTCCACTATGTGGTTCCCAAACAACAAACCCGTTGCTTTGGCGAACCGACAACTAAATAACAACACCACAATGTTGTAACCACATTTTTCCCACCCCCCAGGGCACACAACCGACGGGGGAACGGGTAACAGGGTTACGGCGGTCATAGCGTGGGGGAAACGCCCGGTCCCATTCCGAACCCGGAAGCTAAGACCCACAGCGCCGATGGTACTGCACCCGGGAGGGTGTGGGAGAGTAGGTCACCGCCGGAACATCATTCAGGTCGAGAGCCTCCAAACACCCGTTTGGAGGCTCTCCCACTTTAACCACCCAAACCCCCACCCAAACCCCCACCCTCACCCCCTCTCTCACATCCGGCACCCCTTTTGCCGGACCCTCTCTCAGTACCCGCACCTTTTCGACGGACCCTCTCGCACCCGTGCCGGGACCCGGCACACCCCACCCGGCACACCCGCCGTCGAACACCCACCCCCGGGAACTGAGAGAGCGCCCGGGGAAACCCGGCAGCAACTGCGAGAGCGTCGCGGGGAAACCCGGCAGGAACTGAGAGAGCGTCGCAGGGGGGCGGAAAGCTAGGGAAGCTGCCCTCCCGACCCCGACCCCGACCCCGACCCCGCCTCCGGTGCTGGCCGCGGCCCGGGCTGCGGCTGCCGCACGCAGCGCCAGACCTCACCGCGACCCCGCCCGCCCCTCCTGGCGGGAGCCTGGGCGGCCGTCCGCTGATGGCGAAAAACGGGGCCAAAAGGCCTCAAAACCGGTGATTTACCTCAAAAAATGGCGGAAACACGCGGAATTTGCGGACCTGACCGCGGCAAGCTGGTAAGTTTTCGAACAGTGGCTTGTGCGCATGCCGCGTTCAGGCTCCAGAAATCATGACCGTCCAGGAGGACATAAATGGCTAAGAACCGTAGTGAACTTGTTGCAGAGGTAGCAGGCAAGGCCGGCACCAGCCAGGCAGCCGTCAACTCCGTACTCGATGCACTGTTCGAGGTTTTCGAGACCTCTGTCGCCGCGGGCGAGAAGATCACCATCCCGGGCTGGCTCGCAGTTGAGCGCACCGACCGTGCAGCCCGTACCGGCCGCAACCCGCAGACCGGCGAGACCATCCAGATCGCCGCTGGCCACAGCGTCAAGCTGACCGCCGGCTCCAAGCTGAAGGCTGCTGTCTCCAAGAAGTAGCATCCGGCGTCCAACGCTTGAAAGGGAGCGGCAACCCGAGGGTTGCCGCTCCCTTTGCGTTAACCCGCCCCTGCGAGCCTTTGAGCGCAGCCGCCGATTCGCGGCGCAGGCACCCGTAGCGGACAATGGATAGGTGCCCTCAGCAGCAAAATCCCGCCCCACCCATCCGCAGCCTTCCCCCACGCCGGGGAAGACTGGGGTGTCCGGCGGTGCGGCGGGTATTTCCCGGCTGTGGCAGTTCGCCGGCCTTGCTGCGCTCATTCTGGGCCTCGCAGCAGCCCTCCTGTTCTCCGGAGCGGCCGCCGCACGCGAGGTGTCCGACCCCGGGGCGCTGATCCGGTGGGGCCTGCCCGTCAGCAAGGCCATCCACAACGTCTCCTTGGCCACCGTTATCGGCGGCCTGATTTTCGCTGCCGGCATTCTCCCGCGTAACGCCGCTGGTTCCCGCGCCAAGGACTCCAGCGCGCCCGAGCATCCGGCATTCGCCCGTGCCCTGGCTGTGGCTGCGGGGGCAGGTGCCGCGTGGACACTGTCAGCGATCGCGGTGCTGGTGCTGACGTACTCCGATGTGGCTGGCCAGTCACTCTCCGGGGATGCCGAGTTCACCCGCGCGCTGGTCTATTTCATGACCGACATCGAGACCGGCCGCGCCTGGCTGGCCGTGACCATCGTGGCCGCTGTGGTGACCACTGCCCTGTTCGGCGTGCGGTCCCTCACCGGCCTGGCCATCACGCTGGTGCTGTCGCTGGTGGGAATGGTCCCGATCGCCCTCATCGGCCACTCCTCAAGCTCCAGCGACCACGAAGGGGCCATCAACTCCCTTGCCCTGCACCTGGTGGGCGTATCCGCGTGGGTGGGCGGCATCATCATGCTCGCCCTCCTGTCCGGCATCCTGACCGGGGGCAAGGCCAGCGCAGGCGGCAAAGCCAACCCAGGCGGCAAAGCCGACATCACCGAGCCCACGCTCCGCCGGTTCTCCTCGCTCGCGGGGTTTGCGTTCATCCTGGTCTTTGCCTCCGGTGTCATCAACGCGAGCATCCGGATCACCAGCTGGAATGACCTGCTGGGATCCGCCTACGGCCAGATGGTGCTTGCCAAGGCCATGGCCACGCTGTTGCTGGGCGGTATCGGCCTGATGCACCGCCAGTGGGTCATCCCGCAGCTCAACCGCAAGGGCGCCGCCCTGTCCTCCCGGCGGGTGCTGTGGCAGCTGGTCATCGCGGAACTGCTGATCATGGGCGCGACGTCGGGAATCGCCGTCGCGCTGGGCCGTTCCGCCCCGCCGCAGCCCACCACCTTCGCCCCTGATGCCTCACCGGCGTTCATCCTCTCCGGCTACGAACTGCCGCCTGAGCTGACTCCGGAGCGCTGGCTTACCGAATGGCGGCTGGACTGGCTTTGGATCGCCGTCGCTGCCGTCGGCCTGGTGTCCTATTTCCTCGGTGTGGCCAAGGTCCTGCGCCGCGGCGACAAATGGTCCTGGTTCCGCAGCGTCAACTGGGTGATCGGACTGGTGGTGCTCACCTACATCACCTCGGGCCCGCCGGCAGTCTACGGCCGCGTGCTGTTCTCCGCGCACATGGTAGACCACATGGCGCTTACTATGGTGGCCCCGATCTTCCTGGTGCTCGGCGCCCCGGTGACGCTGGCGCTCAGGGCACTGCCGGCTCGCGGAGACGGCTCGCGGGGCCTGCGCGAATGGCTGCTGTTGTTCGTGCACTCCAAGTTCTCCCAGCTGGTGACCCACCCGCTCTTCGCCGCGGCCAACTTCGCCGGTTCGATCGTTCTGTTCTACTACTCGGACGCGTTCGGCTATGCCATGCGCGACCACGTGGGCCACGAACTCATGAACCTGCACTTCGCCCTCACCGGCTACATCTTCGTCCTGACCATGATCGGCACGGACCCGCTGCCCCGCCGCGCGCCGTACCCCATGCGGCTGTTGCTGCTGCTGGCCACCATGGGCTTCCACGCCTTCTTCGGCGTAGCGATCATGGGCGGCACCAACCTGCTGGCCGCTGACTACTTCGGCAACCTGGGCCGGACCTGGGGACCCTCCGCACTGCTAGACCAGCAGATGGGCGGCGCAGTCGCCTGGGGGATCGGCGAAGTACCCACGCTCCTGGTGGCCATCGGCGTCGCCATTATGTGGTCCCGTTCCGATGCGCGGGAGTCCAAACGGTCCGACCGCGCGGCGGACAGGAATAACGACGCCGATCTCACTGCTTACAACGATATGTTTGCCAAGTTGGCTGAACGCGACGCCAAGCTGGCTGAACGCAACTCAAAGCTGGAAGGACGCTGATGAGCGAAACCGTACGCACCCACCTCCGGGTCCGCGCCTCCGAACTGGTGGGCCGTAACTGGCTGAACACCGGCGGGAAGTCCCTGGACCTGGAAGCCCTGCGGGGCAAGATCGTGCTCCTGGACTTCTGGACCTTCTGCTGCATCAACTGCCTGCACGTCCTCGACGAGCTGCGCCCGCTGGAGGAGCAGTACTCCGACGTCCTGGTGACGGTGGGTGTGCACTCGCCGAAGTTTGAACACGAGGCCGATCCCGTTGCCCTCGCCGCCGCCGTGGAGCGCTACGAAATCCACCACCCGGTCCTGGACGACCCCGAGCTGGAGACCTGGAAGGCTTACACCGCCCGAGCCTGGCCCACCCTGGTGGTCATCGACCCCGAGGGCTACATCGTGGCGCACCTTTCCGGCGAAGGCCACGCGGACGGCCTGTCCGTACTGATCCCGGAACTCATCGCCCAGCACGAGGCCAAGGGCACCCTGCACCGCGGCAACGGCCCCTACGTTGCGCCGGAGCCGACGTCGGGCACGCTGCGTTTCCCTGGCAAGGCGCTCTTCCTTCCGGCCGGCCGCGGCGCCCGCTCCAACGGAGCGTCAGGCGCGGAAGCTTCCGACGGCGGGACTTCCGACGGCGCCGCGCCCGACGCCGGTTCCTGGCTCGTCACGGACACCGGTCACCACCGCCTGGTGGAGCTGGACACTGACTTCCACTCAGTGCTGCGCACTTACGGTTCCGGAACGAAGGGCTACGCCGACGGTCCCGGCGCCGACGTCGACTCCGTCAAGCCCACCGCACAGTTCAACGAACCGCAGGGCCTTGTGCTCCTGCCGGAAGACGTGGCAGCGAAGACGGGTTACGACGTCGTGATTGCAGACTCCGTCAACCACCGCCTGCGGGGGCTGTCCCTTGCGGACGGAACCGTCACCACGCTCGCCGGCAGCGGCGTGCAGCGGCTGCTCGAGACAGGGCCGGCGCGGGTGGACGAAGACGCCGCAGGCTTCACCGGCCGCCTCAGCGACCATCCCCTGGACGTCGCGCTCAGCTCGCCATGGGATGTTGTCTGGTCGGCCAAGCTCGACGCCGTGGTGGTCGCCATGGCCGGCGTCCACCAGATCTTCAGCTTCGACCCGGTTTCCGGCGCGGTGTCCATCCTGGCCGGCAACGGTCTCGAGGGACTCCTTGACGGACCCGCCCATGAGGCCTGGTTCGCCCAGTCCTCCGGCCTGGCGGAGGACGCCGACGGCAACATCTGGGTGGCGGACTCGGAGACCTCCGCACTCCGCAAACTGGTAATCGGCGACGACGGTACGGTCACCGTGGAGTCCGCCGTCGGCAAGGGCCTGTTCGACTTCGGCTTCCGCGACGGGCCGGCCGAGGAGGCGCGGCTGCAGCACCCGCTCGGTGTCACCGTGCTGCCGGACGGCTCGGTGGCGATCGCCGACACCTACAACGGTGCCGTGCGCCGCTACGACCCCGCCAGCGGAACGGTGTCCACGCTGGCCCGGGGACTGTCCGAGCCGTCCGACGTGATTGTGGACCACACGCACACGGCCGGTGCCGAGCCGCTGCTGGTGGTGGTGGAAGCCAACAAACACCAGCTGATCTATGTGCCCATCCCCAAGGAAGCGCAACAGGTGGACGAGGGCGCGGTGCAGACACACCGGCCCAAGAGCCCTGTTGCCCCCGGGACGCTGGAGCTCACCGTGCGCTTCACGGCGCCCACCGGGCAGAAGCTCGACGACCGCTGGGGAGACCCCACACAGCTGAAGATCTCGTCCACCCCGCCAGAGTTGCTGGTGGCCGGCGGCGGAACGTCGGTGGGCCTGCAGCGAACGCTGGAGCTCTCCTCCGACATTCCCGACGGCGTGCTCCACATTACGGCGCGCGCGGCGGCCTGCGACGGCCCCGAAACGGCCAACGGCGAGATCCCGGACCACGCTGCCTGCCACCTTTACCAGCAGGACTGGGGCATCCCTGTGGTGCTGCAGGCCGACGGCGACACCGAGCTGGTCCTGGACCTCCGCGGCATGGACTGAGCTCCTCCTTAAGCACCGCTAAAGGCTGGAGCCCGTGACCAAGCGTCACGCGCCGCAGCCTTTTGGCGTTAAGGAAGCCTGCAGACGCCGCGGATCCAAGGCGACGTTGTCGGTCCGGCCGCAAGAGTCTGCACGGCGTGACGCCGGAGGCGGACGCAGTGGATTTCCACATAGCCTTGTCCGCAGCTGCCTGGGGGCTCCCGCCGCGTGCAATATGGCGGCATGGAGGTGAAGTCAGCGCTTGCTGCGTGCGGGGGAGCGGCGCGGCGGCCCGTTCTTGCCCGGCTCGGCGTTGACGATGCTGCGTTGCGTCGGGCTGTACGGGCCGGCGTACGACAGCCTGCCCGCGGGCTCTATGCGCTCCAGACGGCCAATCCGGACACTGTGGGCCTGCTCCTGCGCCGCCAACTCCTCACCTGTGTCAGTGCCGCGCCCTTGTATGGGCTGTGGACGCTGGGCCCGTCAGCCCCGGCCCATGTGTATCACCCACGGGGCGATGCGTTCGACGGCGACGTGCCGCACGGCGGGCTGCTGCTGCCACCTCACCCCACCAGACCCGTAGCGTCTCTCGGCGACGTCCTGATCCACGCCCTAAGGTGTTTGCCGCTGCGGGAGTCGCTGGTCATGGTGGAATGCGCCGTGGGACGGGGAGACATGACCCTGGAGTTTCTCCGGCACCGGCTGCCCGGGCGAAGGAACGGCCGTGCCCGCGAGGTCCTGCAGTGGGTGGACCGCGGAGCGGACTCGATGCTGGAAACCCTGGCACGGACGTGCTTTCGGCAGGCCGGGATCCAGGTCGAGGTTCAGGTATATATCGACGGCGTCGGTTACGTGGACCTGTTGCTGGATGGCTGGCTCGTGATCGAGTTGGATGGGCGCCAGCACGGCGAATGGACCCAGGTGAAGAAGGACCAGCGCCGGAACAACCGGTCTGTTGTGCAGGGCTACACAGTGCTTCGCTACTACTACGCCGACGTTGTCCACAACCCTGGCCAAATGCTGGCCGAAGTTCTCGCGGTGCTTGCCGGGCACCGTCGTGGGGAGCCCTGAACTGCCGTCACTGCACGCATGCTTTTGAGCCGCTAAGGCATGAAGTGCCGCGGGATTCCGGGCAGATATGCTCCGCCTCAGTGTGAAAGTCTGCGCTGCGTGACGCGCGCTGCGTGCTGCGCGCCGCGTGACAGGTGGCCGCGGGACCACGACGGCGCCTAGTAGCTGAGGAGCGGGGTGACCCTGATGGTGTCGCCGTCAACGTCCAGGCGGGTGGTGAAGCTGAAGTCGTGTTCCACATCCAGATTGGTCACGGCGCCAGTGAACAGGTCGGTTTGCTGCGCCTTCAGCCGGGCCTTTCCGTCCAGCGGGGCCACCACCCAGCGGCCGCCGAACGGCTCAATGGACACCTTGGGGTACTCGCTGATGCTCCAGTCGATGGTCCCCAGCGTCACCCGGTTGAAGGTGGCGTGGTAGAACGGGCAGTCCGGCTG
The DNA here is from genome assembly GCF_030718995.1 of Arthrobacter oryzae. Classification (NCBI taxonomy): domain Bacteria; kingdom Bacillati; phylum Actinomycetota; class Actinomycetes; order Micrococcales; family Micrococcaceae; genus Arthrobacter; species Arthrobacter oryzae. The sequence continues at coordinate 1,435,169 of NZ_CP132204.1, read as the reverse complement.
AAGCTTTTGCTCCTTCACGGCCCCTGCGGCGCAGGTGTCCAGGAATTCCTTGACCTTGGCGCCCACCGCGTCCTTCAGCGCCGGGGTGGCTTCCGTTAGGAGGCTCAGCGGGGCAGTCGGCACGTCGCGGCCGGACACGGTGGCGCGGCTGGCCGGGGCCGAGAAGAATTCGCCGTTAAGGCTGGCCTCATACTCGCCGGGATAGAAGACCGCAAAGGAATTGCGGCCGTTGGGCATGTTCACAGGGATGCCGTTGAGGGTGGCCTGGTTGGAGTTGACCACTGTGACTTCCAGGACGGGCAGCGCGGCGGGCACGAAGGCCCACTTGTTGAAGAAGAGCCACTCGGTCCCGGTCCGCTCCAGCAGGAACTCCGTGCTGAGCCGGCTGCCGTCGATGGAGTACTCCATGGGCACCACGACCTGGTTTCCGGCCCGCTCCTGGGTCTCGCCGAATTTCACGTTCGTCACCCGGGAGGCGGCGGTTTGCAGCGCCGTTCCATCCAGCATGGCGGCGTCGCTGTCCGGCACGGAGGCGCGCAGGAGACCGAGCGCTTTTTCGCCTTCGCCCTTCTGCAAGGCGTCCAGGTATTCACGGACGGGCTGCTCGGGACTGGCCACGGAGGCGTTCACCAGGTTCACTGCCACGATGGCTCCGGCGATGGCAAGCATAAGGCCCAGCAGCCACCCGGCCGCGATCCTCACCAACGCTTGACTCATCTGCACGCACCTTACGTTACCTGCAAGGCGCGCGAAAGCAGGTGTAGCGGATGCCCCGCATGACGCTTGTGAGCCGTTCTCGGACAGTCCGACGGCGGGTTGCCGGCCCCCGGGCCACCCCGCCGTGAATCCCGCCGAACCGCTAGCGGCGGCGCCTGGAGGAGGTGCCGAACACGCCCCGCAGCAGCTCGCGGCCCAGTTGCGTACCGAGGGACCGCGCCATGCTCTTGAGGCCGCCGCCGAGGGCACCGCCCAGGGCTCCGGCCAGGTCGTCCACCATGCCTCCGCCTGATTCCTGCCGTGAAGGGGGAGCCTGGCGCCTTCCGTTGCGGGGCTGTTCCGGTTCCGGAGCAGGCCTGCTGCTGGGGCGCCCCAGGATCTCTTCCTCGATGCGGCGGGCATCGGCGTCGACCGCGTCACGGTCCACGGCTCCCGGAACGGGGCTGCCGGGAAGAGGGCTGCCGGGAACAAAAACCTCCGCGGCCGGCGTGGGAGGCTGGCCGGGGGCTGCCGCTCCGGTGGGCGCGGCAGCTTTCCCCGAGATCTTCTCGTAGGCGGAGACGTTGTCCACCGCAGTGCCGTACTTGACGAGCAGTGCGGAGCCGGCAACGGTGCTCTTGACGAGTTCCTCGGTGCTGGGGCCCATGACCGATTCCGGGGCCCGCAGCCGGGTCAGGGCCACCGGGGTGGGCGCGCCTTTCTCATTCATCACCGTGATGACGGCTTCGCCAATCCCTGCCGAGGTGAGGGTTTCTTCGAGGTCGTAGTCGCTCATGGGGAAGGTGGAGACGGTGGCCTTCAGGGCCTTGGCGTCTTCCGGTGTGAACGCGCGGAGGGCGTGCTGGATGCGGTTGGCCAGCTGCCCCAGGACATCGGCCGGCACGTCCTTCGGCGTCTGGGTGACGAAGAAGATGCCCACGCCCTTGGACCGGATGAGCCGGACAGTGGTGGTGATCGCTTCGAGGAAGGCCTTGGACGCATCGTTGAACAGCAGGTGGGCTTCGTCGAGGAAGAAGACCAGCTTCGGTTTGTCGAGGTCCCCGGCTTCGGGCAGGTCCTCGAAGAGGTCCGCGAGCAGCCACATCAGGAAGGTGGAGAACACCATGGGCTTGGTCTGCAGCGTGGGCAGCTCCAGGCAGGTGACGACGCCGCGGCCGTCAGGGGCTGTGCGCAGCAGTTCGGCGGTGTCGAATTCGGGCTCGCCGAAAAAGGCCTCCATGCCCTGGGCCTCCAGCGTCACCAGTTCGCGGAGGATGACGCCGGCCGTCGCCTTGGAGAGGCCGCCCAGCGCCTCGAGCTCGTCCTTGCCCTCGTCCGAGCTGAGGAACTGGATGACTGCCCGGAGGTCCTTGAGGTCGATCAGTTCCAGGTTGTTCTTGTCCGCAAAGTGGAAGATGAGCTGCAGGCTGGATTCCTGCGTGTCGTTCAGCTCCAGAATGCGCGAGAGAAGAATCGGGCCGAAGGAGGTGATGGTGGCACGGACGGGGATGCCGTTGCCGTCCCCGCCGAGCGCCAGGAACTCCACGGGAAAGGTCTTGCCTGACCAGGCCTGGCCGATGCCGTCAGTGCGCGCCTTCAGCTTCTCGCTGCCCGCGGCCGCGGTGGCCAGCCCGGAGAGGTCTCCCTTGATGTCCGCGAGGAACACCGGAACTCCGGCCGTGGACAGCTGCTCCGCCATCATGTGGAGCGTCACGGTCTTGCCGGTGCCCGTTGCGCCGGCCACCAGCCCGTGCCGGTTCATCATGGAAAGCGGCAGCCGGACGGGCGCGTCCTTGTGGACTTCGCCGTCGACGATCGCGGCTCCCAGCTCGATGGTGGCGCCTTCCAGGGTGTAGCCCTTCTGGATGGTGGCGACTTTATCTGCGGTGGATTTGATGGCCATGCCGATAGCTTAGCCGCGGGGCTCCAGATCTTTGCTGAATGCCAGGAACTTGATGGTTTCCGGATCGGCCGCCAGATCGAACAGCGGCTCGTATCCCGAGTTCAGGTAGAGGTGCTTGGCCTGGGGCTGCCGCGGGCCGGTGGTCAGGTACAACCGGCTGTAGCCGCGGCGGGCGGCCAGCGCCTCGAGTTCGGCCGGCACGAACCGGGCCAGGCCGCGGCGGCGGTGGGCGGAGTGCGTCCAGATGCGTTTGAACTCTGCCGTCCCCGGACCGTGACGCCGGAACGCCCCGCCGGCCACGGATTCGCAACGTCAAGATCATGCCTGCCAGCGAATTCATCCTTGCCGCAACGCCGGAGGAAGCCCTGGAAAAGGAGGCCTGGGTCCGTAGCCTCCAGATCGGCCCGCAGCAGGCCATCGCCTACCTGGAACAGTTCTGGGGGCGCGAGCTGGGAAGCTACGATCCGGACGGCCCGCTGCCGGAGATTGATCCGGTGGTGGAGGAGACCTCCGAGACCCGCGGCAGCGGCTTCCACGGGGCCAAGGCCCGGCAGCTGGCCGACCAGTGGCGGGCCGAAGCCCAGGAGAAGGGACTGTCCATACGCCAGTTCGTCTCCGCCAAGACCAGCCGCGTGGATGCGACCTTTACAGGCTCCTATGCCGAAGTGGCTGACCGGCTGGTGGAGTACGCCCGAACCGGCGCAGTGGACGGCTTCAACATCTCGCCGTGGCTGATCCCGACCGGCCTGGACGACATCGTCAACCACCTGGTGCCCGAGCTCCAGGAACGCGATGTCTACCCCACCGAATACGCGGGCAGCACGCTGCGGGAAAACCTGGGGCTGGCGGCACCGGAGCATCCCGGGGCTGAGGCCGCCGTCAGGGCTGCGCCCTCGGAAGCGAGGGTCTGAGCCGATGGGCGAGGGCGTGTCCGGCACGGACGCGGGAGATGCTGACCGGGAGTCAGCTGCGGACACCATCAGGCTGCAGCTGACTGTCTGGCAGCAGTATCTCTAGTCAGTCCTTCGGCGCCTGGTTGATCCGCACCATGTTGCCGGCCGGGTCGCGGAAGGCGCAGTCGCGCGGACCCCAGGGCTGGTCGATGGGCTCCTGCAGGACCTCGGCGCCGGAAGCGCGCACCTTTTCGAAGGTTGCGTCGAGGTCGTCGGTGCGGAAGACAAGCATCGGCAGGACTCCCTTGGTCAGGAGCTCCTGCATCGTGTCCCCGTCCTCCGGGGACCGGCCGGCGTGCGGTTCCGAGAGCACGATTTCCAGGCCGGGCTGGTCCGCGCTGCCGAGCGTGATCCAGTGGAATCCTCCGGAAGCCACGTCGTTGCGCAGTTCGAGGCCGAGGGCGTCGCGGTAGAAGGCGAGGGCTTTCTCGGTGTCATCGACAGTGATGTTGCAGTACTGGAGTGAAATGTTCATGCAACAAAGCTATTCCGCGGGCGTCAGGGCCGCTTCTCGAATCCTGCTCACTTGGGCGCCGGCCGCAGTGCCCGTGCTGTGCCGGGCAGGCCGTGTGCGGATCTTCGCCACGCACGCGGGCATGGCCTCCACCGCGCTGTGTTCGCGGGCCCGGTAGGCGCTGGGCGTTTCCCCCACGAGCTCCGTGAACCTGGAACTAAAGGATCCCAGCGAAGTACAGCCCACCGCCATACAGGCATCGGTGACGGTCATGCCGCCACGGAGCAACGCCATGGCCCGCTCAACCCGGCGGGTCATCAGGTAGCTGTAAGGGGTTTCGCCGTACGCGGCCCGGAACTGCCGCGAGAAATGGGCCGGTGACATCAGTGCTTTCCGCGCCATGGTGGGCACGTCCAGGGCGCGGGCGAAGTCCCTGTCGATCAGGTCCCGCGCCCGGCGCAGGTGCGCAAGGTTGGCGAGCTCTTGCGGGGTCATGTCCTGAGCGTACGCCGCGGCGCAGACGTTTGCCACGACGAAAGTGCAGGGCAGCCGCCGGCTGCCCGGCACATTCCCCGTGGAAAGCCCGGGCTACTTCTTGGTCAGTCCCGCGGGGTTCAGCTCCGACTTCTGGACGGCCTCCGCGGGGAGGCCCCAGCGGTCCAGGATCCTGGCGTAGCTGCCGTCTTCGATCAGGTGGTTCAGGCCCGCCTGGGCTGCGGCGGCAAAGCCGTTGCCCTTCTTAGTGGTGGCCGCGATGCTTGCCTTCAGCGGCCAGCCGCCGTCCACCAGACCGACCAGTTTGGTCTTGGCGTCGGAAGCCGCCTTGAAGGCCGCCGTCGCATTCGGCCCGAACGTCAGGTCCGCCCTTCGCATAGAATCCCAGCTTGTCGTCCCGGTAGCTGGCGAAGTCGAACTTGAGCTTCCGCTCCTCAGTCACCGTGACATTGGACAGCACGGCCTCATACTTCCCGGACTCCACGCCGAGGGGCCAGTCGGCCCACGCGGTGGGAACGATGTCAGCTTCCAGTCCCAGCGTCTGGGCCAGCGCGACGGCGATATCCACCTCGTTGCCCACCGGCGTCTTATTGTCCGTGGCGTAGACAGCCAGCGGTGCCGCGAACGGGCTGACGGCGACTGTCAGCTTGCCGTCCTTCTTGATGGCTTCCGGCACCAGCGCCGCGACTGCCGGGTCCACGGCAGCCGCTACGCGGTCCTGCTCCGGTGAGAGGTTGAACTGCTTGACGCCCGTGGACGACGTTGCCGGGGCGGACCCGGAAGCCGCCGCCGCGCCGGGGTCGGAGCACCCTGCAAGCCCCAATAGTCAAAGCCCGGTGCAACCCGGCGAGACAGGGGGAAGCCGTCCTACTCTCCGAGGGCCTTGATGACTTCCTTTGCCACGTCCTCGCTGGACTGCGGGTTCTGCCCGGTGACCAGGTTGCCGTCACGGACCACGTTGGAGCCCCATGCGGCGCCGTTCTCCACGATGGCACCCTTTTCCTTCAGCACATCCTCGACGAACCACGGGGTATTGGGTCCGGTGCCGCCGTTGAGTTCCTCCTCATTCGTGAACACGGTGAGGCGGCGTCCCGCGAAAGTGAACTTCCCGTCGTCGTCAACGGCGCTGAGGAGGCCCGCCGGGCCATGACAGAACGGGGCGATGACCTTACCGGCCCCGTCCGCCGCGGCCAGGATACGGCCCAGATCGGCGTCCTGGTACAGGTCCGCCATGGGGCCGTGGCCGCCCGGCATCACCACGGCGTCGTAAGCGGACGGGTCGACGTCGGCGAGCACCAGCGGCGCGGAAAGCTCGGCATCAATGCTGGCCAGATAGTTACGGAAGCTGTCCGCGCGGTCCTGGCCGCCGGCCGACTCCGGGGCGAGGCTCACCTCATCCACGGTGGGCTTGGCGCCGCCGGGGGTTGCGATGTGCACCGTGTGTCCGGCGTCGCGCAATGTCTGGTGCGATACCACCAGCTCTTCCGCCCAGTAGCCAGTAGGGTGCTGGGTGCCGTCCCGCATGGTGAGGGAATCGGCGCCGGATACGACCATCAGAATGTTTGCCATGATGTAGCTCCTGTCCTGCCGGCCCGTCCGGACCGGCTCATAGGGGCGGCAACACGGTAAGTACGCTGAGTATTCCTCGCCGGCAGGTCTCCGCAGTAGACTCTGGCATGGCCTCGTCACTGTTGAAGATGGTTCTGTCCGTTGCCACCACGCTTACCCTGGCACTGATGGGCGGCGGCCCGGCGACCGCAGCGCCTCCGCGTCCGTCTGATTCCCCGGGCATCGACGTCTCCTGGCCGCAATGCGGGCAGACCCTTCCCGAAGGGCTTGCCTTCGCGATTGTGGGCGTCAACAACGGGCTCGCGAACACCACGAATCCCTGCCTCCAGGAACAGCTGGACTGGGCCGAAGCCACCATCAGGTATCCGCAGGCAACCAGCCAGCCGCGCGTTGCCCTGTACGTGAATACCGCCAACCCGGGGCTGGCCGGTTCCTGGTGGCCCTCCTCCAACGTCTACATGGGGGCATCCGTGGACAACCCTTACGGGGACTGCCAGGGTAAGAACGATGCAGCGTGCGCCTACATATACGGCTATGCGAAGGCGTATGACGACGCCGTGCTGCGCGGAGTGGATGACGCGGACACCTACTTCTGGTGGCTGGATGTGGAGACGGAAAACAGCTGGCAGCCGGACACGGCAGCCAACCGGGCCGACCTGGAAGGCATGACCGCCTACTTCGAAAGCATTGGCGCCGACGTCGGGATCTACTCCACCGGCTACCAGTGGGGCAAGATTGCCGGAACCGTTCCCTCAACCAGCAACCTGGCGGGGCTTCCCAGCTGGCTCGCCGGCGCCCGAACCGTGAGGGGCGCCAAGTCGAACTGCTCCCTTCCGGGCCTGACGCCGGGCAGCAGGGTGGCCCTGGCGCAGTATGTCTCCGGCGGCCTCGACTACAACGTCGCCTGCAAGTAGGCGGCGCGTAAGCGGTGTGACAGCTGTGCACTATTTATTGCCAGAGTTAACCAGAGTGCAAAAGTGAGTACTACGGATAAAAAACAGGTATAAAACCACCGAAAGTCGAGTGGAATCTACTGGTGTTTTTCTGAGCACGCCGCCCTAGCATCGGGACTACATTTGCGGCCAAGGACGGCCGCATTGTTGCGATGGGAGGCGCTGCAGTGAACAAATCAGGGAGAAGGGGCCCCGGGCGGGGACCGGAAAGCGGGCAAGGAACGGCCGGGGGGCCCGCGTGGTCCGCGGGCGGTGCAGGCCGGAAAGTGCTGGCCGCTTTGACGGCGGGCGGGATGCTTCTTGCCGCGGCCGGTGTGGCGCAGGCGGACATTATTTACAACGATCTTGACGGGATAATTGACGCAGTGGCCGAGAACATGCCGTTGAATGTGGGCGGGGCTGCGGGGACTACCACGCTGGCACTTCGGATCACTGGCTTAGACGGCAAGAGCGGCTGCAACCTGACCGGAAGCACCGTACTCACCCTGAGTCTCGCATCGAGTGACGCTGCAGTAGCAACCGTCAGCCCAGCATCCGTGACGTTCGGAAGCTGCGGCGAAACCAAAGTGCTGACCGTCACGCCGGTGGCTGGCGGCACCGCGACGGTCACCGCCCGCCAGACCGCCAACACGACCGGCGGAACCTTCAACCTTGCGCCGGCGACATTCACCGTCAACGTGGTAGCTCCCGCCCCTGCCAACACGGCGCCAACACTCACGGTGGTCGGAGTTAGCACGGGTGCCTCCTACGACAAGGGCTCGGTCCCTGCCGCCACCTGCGACGTCGTGGACGCTGAAGACGGCCTCAAATCGTTCGCCGCAACACTGAGCGACATCACCGGTCCATACTCGTCGGACGGCATCGGCGAGCGGACAGCGAACTGCAGCTACACGGACGGCGGCGGCCTCACCGCCAGCGGCTCCGCGACCTACAACATTGCTGACCCCAGTGGGCCGCAGATCAGCTACACCCTGACCCCGGGGACCCCCAACGGCCTCAGCGAATGGTTCACTGTTCCGCTGAACCTCAGCTGGACGGTCACCGATGCAGAGTCGCCAGGTTCCCTGACGCTCACCGGCTGCGAGGATCGGTCCATTACTGCGGACCAGGTAAAGATTGCCTATCCGTGCTCTGCAACCAGCGCGGGCGGGACGGCTTCCGTGGATACCGTGCCGCTTGGACTTGATGCCACCGACCCCGAAGTCAGTTACACGGGAGCGGAAGGCCTGGCCGGCAACAACGGCTGGTACAGGGGACCCGTCACTGTAACCTTCACAGCAACCGACGCAACGTCCGGTCCGGCGTCGCAAACGGCAACCGCAACAACAGCCGACGGCGCGGAGGGCGAATCGATTGAGGTCAGGAGTCCGGTGTTCAGCGACACCGCCGGCAACTCGTCCGTTCTTGGTGCGGTCATCCAGCGCTTCAGCATCGATGGGACAGCCCCGTCCGTGGCCTACACGCAAGCCGACCGGGCGCCCAATGCCAACGGCTGGTACAACGCTCCGGTCACGGCGACGTTCACCGCGACCGACGCCGTCTCCGGACCGGCCCTGGCGACGCAGACCGCAGCGTCCGTCGGCGAGGGATTTGGTGTGGTCGTTGACAGCCCTGCTTTTGAGGACGTTGCCGGCAACACGGCAGAGGCCGGTACGGCGTCGGCTAACTTCGATATCGACGTCACGGTGCCCCTCGTTTCCTTCACCGGGTTGAGCGGGCTCGAGGGCTCAAACGGCTGGTTCACCGGCCCGGTCACCGCGACGTTCACCGGTACGGATGAGCTGTCCGGCCTTGAGTCGCCTACAGGGACCTCGGTATCCAGCAGCGAAGGCACAGGCCTGGTCCTGACCAGCCCGGCCTTCACTGACAGGGCGGACAACACCATCCCCGCCGGCGAAGTGTCCAGCGATGCTTTCAACGTGGACCTGACCGACCCGGTTGCAGCGTTCGATTCCGTTCCTGCGGACGCGTACTTCGGCTTCGTTGGCGCCGAGCCCACGTGCACGGCCTCTGATTCGGGCTCCGGCCCGGCCGGCTGCGTAGTGAGCGGATATTCTTCGCTTGCAGGCACCCACACGCTGACGGCCACGGCCACGGATGTTGCGGGCCGCACGTCCACCACGACGCACACGTACACGGTCAAGCACTGGGAAACAAAGGGGTTCTACCAGCCCATTGATATGGGGGCGAATGTCGTCAACACGGTCAAGGCGGGCAGCACGGTTCCTGCCAAGTTCGAACTGTTCGCCGGTGCAACGGAACTGACGGACACGAGCTTCGTGGAGATGAAGATCCGGCAGATCGCGTGCAGTCCGCTGGCGGTCCAGGACAACATCGAGATCACGGCCACCGGGAACACGTCGCTGCGGTACGACTCGACGGGCGGCCAGTTCATCTACAACTGGAAGACACCAAACCTGCCCGGGGCCTGCTTCCAGCTCTCGACGCTGGCCGACGACGGTTCCGTCATCGCCGCCAACTTCAAGGTGAAGTAGGCGCGGTAGACGCAAAATAGCACAAGCGAGCTAAAACGGAGCGGGGCGGCCGGAAACGGTGGCCCCGCTCCCGCGTGTCCGGCGCCACGGTGACCCTCCAGAAATAACCCGGGCGCCGCCGTCGTTGTCGCCAGTGTGCCTGTTCCGCCACCGGAGCGGGCCGCCCGCTATGCACCGCTACGAAAGGCCGGCTCCTCCGTGACTGTTCCGCTTTCCATCCTTGACCTGGCCACCATCGCTAAGGGCCAGACGGCGGCCGAAAGCTTCGCCGGGAGCGTGGCAATGGCGCAGCGGGCGGAAGAGCTGGGTTACCGGCGGGTCTGGTACGCGGAGCACCACAACATGTCTTCCATCGCGTCCTCGGCCACGAGCGTGCTGATCGCCCACATCGCCGCCAACACCAGCAGTATCAGGCTGGGTGCCGGCGGCGTCATGTTGCCGAACCACTCCCCGCTGACCATCGCCGAGCAGTTCGGCACGCTGGAGACCCTGCATCCGGGCCGCATCGACCTGGGCCTGGGCCGGGCGCCCGGCAGCGACCAGAACACCATGCGTGCCCTCCGCCGGGAGCCGATGTCCGCGGACAGCTTCCCGCAGGACGTCCTGGAACTACAGGGCTACCTGACCGGCCCTACCCGCATCCAGGGCGTTGAGGCGACGCCTGGCAAGGGCACCAACGTGCCGCTGTACATCCTGGGGTCCTCACTTTTCGGGGCCCGGCTGGCAGCGCAGCTTGGCCTTCCCTACGCCTTTGCGTCCCACTTCGCGCCCAACGCCCTGCAGGATGCCGTGACCATCTACCGCCGGGAATTCAAGCCTTCGGCCCAGCTGGACGCGCCGCACGTGATCGCCGGAGTCAACGTGATAGCGGCAGATTCCGCCTCCGAGGCCCAGGAAATGTTCCAGGCCACCAAGCGCGCCCGGGTGTCCCTGTTCTTCGGCAACGGCAGGGTGTTCACGGACGATGAAGCGGACATGATCCTGGACTCGCCACAGGGGCAGCACGTGGCCCAGATGATGAAGTACTCGGCGATCGGTACGCCGGATGTGGTGATGGACTACCTGGATGAGTTCACGGCCCATGCTGACGCGGACGAACTGATCGTGGCCCACCAAAGCAACGGAACCGAGGCCCGCCTGCGGTCCGTGGAACTGCTCGCCATGGCTGCGGGGCTGGTCCGCGCCTGACGCCGCCCGCCTGACGCCGCCCGGCTGCCGCCCGGCCGGCGCAAACCGGGGGCGGTGCTAGTGTTGCCGCGTGAGTGCACACAGCCCGGACGTCGACACGGCGGTCCACGTCGGGACCATTGACATGATCGCCCAGCTGCGCGGGGTCGATGCCGCGGGCACCGGCTTGTCGGACCGGATTTCGCGGCAGCTCGAAAGCGCTATTGCGGTGGGCCTGCTCAACGAAGGCGATAAGCTGCCGCCGGAAAACATCCTCGCTGAACAGCTTGGCGTATCCTCCATTACGTTGCGCCAGTCCCTCGCCGAGATGCGGCTGAAAGGCCTGGTCGAAACCCGTCGCGGGCGCGGTGGCGGCAGCTTCATAAGCGGGAAGGCGCTGACAACTCCGGAGCAGCTGCTGTCCGAATTCAAGCGCCGGAGCCCGGAGGATCTGCGTGATCTGGGCGATCTCGCCGCCACGGTAGCGGCGGGCGTGGGCCGGCGGGCGGCGCTGCGGGCGGACGAGCAGGATTTGCGGCGCTCCCGCGAACTGGCAAGCCGTTTCGCCCGCGCCTCGACAGCGGAGGAGCTGCGGCGGACCGATAGCCGTTTCCACATCAGCCTCGGCGTGGCGGCCCAGTCGCGCCGGCTGACCAACGCCACTATCCAGGTCCACAGCGAGCTGGCGGCGCTGATGTGGATCGCCGGGGCCTCAACAGCATCCATCGAAACGGCCGGCGAAGAGCACGACGCCATACTCGACGCCATCGAACGACGCGACGAGGAGGCCGCCGACCGCCTCTCAGCTGCGCATTTCGAGCGCGAATCCGAAGCGCTGCTGGACTACTTCCTCGAACTGGCAACCACCACTACCCCGGAGGAAGCATGAGCCCGGAACAGCTCTCCCGGATCATCCGCGCGACGGCGGAACTCATCGGTGCGCGTCTGGACGCCGTCTTTGCTGACCTGAATAATTTGCTCCCGGATATCCTGCTCATCGCCGACGCTTCGCCGGGCGGTCGCCCGGCGAAGGCTGATTTCGAGCCGCTACGTCCGCAACTCCAGGCCATCATGGCTCGCCACGACGGATTAGTGGACGGCGCCGGCATAGCTTTCGGCCGCGATGTCCTTCACGACGCTGCATCGTGGCTGGAATGGTGGCGCCTGGGGCAGGGCGGTGAACCCGAATTTGCTGCCCACGTTTTCAATCCAAATTCCATCCGCTACTACGAGTATTCCGCCATGAGTTGGTTTCAGCTGCCAACCATGAGCGGGCGCTCACTGGCCACGGGACCTTACATCGACAGCGGCGGCACGGACCTCAACATCGTGACTCTGGCCGTTCCCGTCCAGACGGCCCACGGGAGCCCAAGCGCGCTGGGAGCGGACCTTTTCCTGCCGGTACTAGCGTCGATTTTCCTGAAATCCGTGGCTACCAGGGACCGCGCTGTGGTCATGGTGAACGATGGCGGGCGCGTGGTCACGTCCAATACCGCCCGGCACTCCACCGGGACGCTCCTGAGCGCCACCTCCCCTTCGGCCTTCGCGGCCCTGTTCGATGATTACGTATCGGTCCCGTCCGCTGAGCCGGGCCGAATCCCTTGGCTTGTGGGGATCCTGAAGAACGGCTGACCGGCCCAGCGACAGAAAAGTTCCTACACACCCCTTGTCAAACCTTTAAAACTAAAGTTCAATGGAATTATCTTCCCCGATGTGATGCGGCGCACACTTCCAAGCCGGTCGCAACAACGCACCCGAGAAATCCGGAGTCCGCGATGACACAGATAATTTCCCATATCCTCCCTGACGTCCGCCGCGCCGCCGGGTCAGGCCACCGCGATGATGCGCTGGCTCCTGCCGGCCACTTCATTAACGGCACCTTTACCCCCGGCGGCGGCAGCATCGACGTCGTGAACCCCTCCACTGGGGAACCCATCACCACCGTTGCTGCCGGGACCACTGACGACGTGGACAGCGCCGTGGCCGCCGCCCGCGCCGCGCAGCCGGCGTGGGGCGCCATGACGCCGCGCGAACGCTCCGAGGTGTTGCATCTCATTGCGGACCGCCTGGCTGCAAATTCCGATGACCTCATGCGGCTGGAATCCCTCAACACCGGAAAGCCCCCGGCAGTGGCTGAGGATGATGTCAGCAGCGCCGTGGACACCTTCCGTTTCATGGCAGGTGCCTGCAGGACCATGAGCTCCCTTGCAGCGGGTGACTACGCCGCAGGACATACCTCCGTCATTCTGCGCGAGCCGCTCGGCGTCGTCGGCGTCATCACGCCGTGGAATTATCCGTTGCTGATGGCGGCCTGGAAGCTGGCTCCTATTCTTGCCGCCGGCAACACGGTGGTGCTCAAGCCCTCGGAGCAGACGCCGTTGACCACGCTGAAGTTGGCCGAACTCATCGCGGACATCATTCCCGCCGGCGTCGTCAACATCGTCACCGGATACGGGGATCCCGTGGGGTCGCGGATATCCGCTCACCCCGACATCGCACTCGTAGCGCTCACCGGCAGCGTCGGCAGCGGCTCCGCAGTCGCCGCCGCGGCCGCGCCCTCGCGGAAGCGCGTACATCTGGAGCTTGGCGGCAAAGCCCCGGTCCTGGTGTTCGCCGATGCAGACCTCGCCGACGTTGCCCGAGGCGTCCGGACCGCCGGCTTCTGGAACTCCGGCCAGGAATGCGGCGCGGCCTGCCGGGTGCTGGTGCACGAAAGCGTTGCCGAGGCCCTGATTGAACAACTGGTTCGTGAGATCGGCACACTGGTGGTCGGCGAGCCTGGCGCCGGAGCCGACGTCGAGATCGGGCCGATGGTGTCCGAAGCCCACTTCGAACGAGTGAAGGGTTTCCTGGACCGCGCGGCCGCCGAAGGCCTGCAGGCGGCGGTGGGCGGCGGGCCGCTGCCGGGCCCCGGGTACTTCATCGCTCCCACCGTGTTGACCGGTGCCCGCGAGGGCTCCGAGGCCACTCGCAACGAGATATTCGGGCCCGTGGTCACGGTGGAGACGTTTGCGACGGACGAAGAGGCCGTACGCCGGGCCAACGAGACCGAGTACGGCCTGGCCGCCTCCGTGTGGACGAGCGACGCCAAACGCAGCACTGCGATTCCCCGGAAGCTGGATTTTGGCACTGTCTGGGTCAACTCGCACCTGGTACTCGCCAACGAGGTGCCTTGGGGCGGCTTCAAGGGTTCGGGCTACGGCCGTGATCTCTCGCTCTACGCACTGGACGATTTCAGCCGCACCAAGCACGTCATGACGAACCACGGCGCCTAGGACAGGATCCCGCGCCCTCCTGTGCACTTTGCACCCCGCAACTTTCGTTGACAAACCAAGGACACACCATGCCCGCAAAGACCCTGACCACCGAGTTCCCCGCTGTGCCGCACGAAATCCACCGCCAATGGAGCAACTGGGGCGGCAACCAGTCAGCCACCCCCGCATATACCGTCCGCCCCCGCACCGACGAGGAAGTGCTCGAGGTGGTCCGCTATGCCATCAAGGCCGGCCTGCCCGTACGCGCCGTTGGTGCCGGGCATTCCTTCACCCCGCTGGTGCAGACCGGCGGAATCCTGCTGGACCTCGCCGGGATATCGGGGATCACCGGAACTGACACCGAGCGGCTGCGGGCCCGGGCCAGGGCCGGCACTGCCATCAGCGACTTCGGGGAGCCGCTCTGGAACGCCGGACTCTCCCTGACCAACCAGGGAGACATCGACAAGCAGGCCATCGCCGGGGCCCTGTCCACCGGAACCCATGGCTCCGGCGTCGAACTGGGCAGTTTCTCCTCCGCCCTGCGCTGGGCGCGGCTGATCAACGGCCACGGCGAGATTGTGGAGATCGGCGAAAGCGACCTGCGCGAGCTGAAGGCCGCGCAAGTGGCCCTGGGTACGCTTGGAATCCTCCTGGAGGTGGAACTGGCTGTCTCTCCGCGCTACCACCTGGCCGAGCAGATCACGTACCCCACATGGAGCGAAACGGTGGCGAGTTGGGATACTGATATTTCCAGCAACCGCCACTATTCCTTCCTCTGGTGCCAGGGCGAGGAATCGGCCGGGCTGTATGAACTGCCCACCCCCGCGGGAGAATCTATGATCAACCGCAGCTACACCAAGCGCTACAACGCCGTGGAACTCGATGAAAGCACCGATCTTTCCAGTGCTGAAGGGGCCAGGCGGGACAGGGCATACCGCATCTACGCCGGCGGCTTCATGATCCCGTTCCACGAACTCGAATACTATGTGCCCATGGAACGCGGCCGTGAGGCCGTGGAGGCCCTGCAGGACCTGATCCGTACCCGCCACGCGGACCAGAAGTACCCCATCGAAGTGCGGTGGGTGAAAGCGGAAGACGGCTACCTTTCCCCCTTCCAGGGCAGGAACACCACCGTGCTCTCCGTCTCCGGTGCCCCCGGCACCAACTACTGGCCCTACCTGCGCGATGTGGACGAGATGCTCCAGGATTTCGATGCCCGCGCTCACTGGGGCAAGATCCACTTCCTGACCCGCGAACGGGTCGCCGCGCTGTACCCGGGATATGAGGAGTTCGTGGCCGTGCGCCGGGAATTCGATCCCCACGGCGTCTTCCTCAACGACCACACCCGCGCCCTACTGGCCTGATCAACGAATCGGAACCGGACCAACCATGGAAATCATCGGCCAAGTAATCATCTACATCATGATGGCGTTCCTGCTCGTCGGGGCGGTCAGTGCCATCTTTAACGACGAAAAGGGCTTCGGGAAGGAGTTTAAAGAGGGGATCTATTCGATCGGGCCCATCTTCCTGCCCGTCGCGGGCATTATGTGCTTCATCCCGATCCTCAGCGACCTGGTTGCACGCTACGTGGCACCGCTGTACTCGCTGCTGCACGCCGACCCCTCATTGGCGGCAACCACGCTGATCGCCGGCGACATGGGCGGCTACCATCTTGCCCACGAGACCGCCGGCAGCCATAGCGCCTGGATCATGGCCTTCGCGGTCAGTTTCACCGCCGGCTCCACGATCATTTTCTCCATCCCCGTGGGTCTGGCGATGCTGCAAAAGCGTGACCACAAGTACATGGCCCTCGGTGTGATGGCGGGCCTGCTGGCCATCCCGTTTGCCGTCTTCATCATCACGTTGCTGCTCCAGACCGCCCACACTCCGCTGCGCGAAGACGTCTCCACCAGTTCGGCCTCGACGACGCCCTTTGACCTGCCATTGGGCGAGATCCTGCTCAACCTGCTGCCGCTGACGGTCTTCGTTGTCCTGCTGGCGCTCGGGCTGCGGTTTGCTTCCCGGATCATGGTCACAGGGTTCATCTACTTTGGCCGGTTCCTGGATATCCTGATCAAGCTGGCCCTGGCCCTGTCCGTAGTGCAGTACTTCACCAACGTGTTCGACGTCTTCGGGCCCTGGCCGCTCGCGCCGTTCATTGCCGACGCCGATGACCAGTTCCGCGCCCTGGAGGTAGCCGGCTACATCGGCGTGATGCTCGCCGGAGCCTTCCCCATGGTCTACGCCATCCGCACATGGCTCGCCAAGCCGCTGGAAAGGGCCGGCGGGAAGCTCGGCTTCAGCGAAGAAGGGGCCACTGGCCTGCTCGCCGGCGCCGCCAACATTTTGGCTCTGTTCCGCATCATCACGCTGATGCCGCCCCGGGACAAAGTGCTGACGATCGCCTTCGCAGTGTGCGCTGCATTTACCTTCGGCGACCATCTGGCGTTCAGTGCCAATTTCCAGCCGAACATGGTCTTCGCCCTCATTATCGGGAAGCTCGCGGGCGGTGTCATTGGCATCGTGCTGGCGCTCTGGCTGGCGTTGCCTTACGCTCGGGTGCTGGAATCCCAGGACCGTGCAGCGGGTGTGATCGGTCCCGACGAATACCGCCACTCGCACCTTCCCGCCCGTGTCAGGGACGCAGGGATGGAGCCTGCTGCTTCCGCTGTCGAAGCACCGCAATCCGCTGACGGCGGTCCTGGTAGTGACCTGCCAGCTGTTGATGGGGTGGCAAAGTCTCAACCTGGGAGCGGCGCCATCCGCACGCGAGTGGACTAGTCCCGCCGTCGGGCATTCTGTCCGGAGGACGGCGTCACGCCCGGCAAACTTTTGGAACGTACGACGGCGGCCGGCCGCGGAATTCCGCGGCCGGCACCGCTCGGTGGGGCCAATAGCCTGCACCGCCTGACAGTCGCCCCGCCGTCGCCCCGCCGTCAAGCCGCTGGCGGGCAGGCCGCAGGGCTGGCCCGGGTCAGCCTCCTCCTCATCGGGTCAGTCCCTTGACAACTCCGCACTGAACCGGTTTAGTAGTAACCACTGAACCGGTTCAGTGAGTTGTATCACTGGGCCGCCGGATCGAACGAAGGCAGGCTCCATGGCAGTCACCATCAGCGACGTCGCCCACGCGGCAGGCGTCAGCAAGGGTGCTGTCTCCTATGCCCTCAACGGCCAGCCGGGAGTGAGCGAGGGGACCCGCGAGCGGATCCTCAAGGTCGCCAAGGAGCTCGGTTGGAAGCCCAGCCTGCGGGCCAAGGGACTCTCCTCCGCCAAGGCCTATGCGCTGGGCCTGGTGGTAGCCAGGGACCCTTCCCTGCTCGGAACGGACCCCTTCTTTCCGGCATTCATCGCCGGCATTGAAACGGCCCTCGCCGAACACGACTACACGCTGGTGCTCAGCGTTGCCACCGGCGCCGGGGCGGAGGAGCGCTGCTACCGCAAGTTGGCCGAGAACGGGCGCGTTGACGGTTTCCTCCTCACCGACGTCCGCCACGACGACTCCCGCATCCCGCTGCTGCAGGAACTCAAGCTCCCGGCCGTCACCCTGAACCGGCCCGACGCCGATTCGCCATTTCCTGCCGTGTCGATGGACGACTGCGCCGGAATCACGGCGGCCGTGGAGCATCTGGTGGGGCTGGGCCATACCCGCATTGCGCATGTGGGCGGCGGCCAGGAGTACATCCACGGCCGGAGCCGACGCCAGGCGTGGGAGGATGCGCTGGCCGCTGCGGGGCTCCGCGCCGACCTGTTCGCAGAGGCTGACTTCACCGCAGCCGGCGGGATGGCTGCCACCGCTGATCTGCTTCGGCGGGCCGACAGGCCGACGGCGATCGTCTACGCCAATGATTTGATGGCGACGGCCGGCCAGTCGTACGCCCAAACCCAGGGGCTCAGCGTCCCCGGCGATCTTTCCGTCACCGGCTATGACAATGCCGACTTCACGCAATACCTCAATCCGCCCCTCACCACCGTGGCCACGGAGCCAATGCTCTGGGGCCGGGTGGCCGCCCAAGTGCTCCTCAACCAGCTCAGCAACGCCCACGACGGCGAAGACACCGTCCTTAAGGCCCCGAGTCTTCTGGTCCGGGCCTCCACCGGCCCGGTGCCCGCGGGCTAGCCCGGCCCAAGCCCGCCGGCCGGGCCACCCCAACGCCCCCACTGAACTTAGCCCTGCCCCCAACCCCTCTGTTTCCCCTAAATAGGAGTCGCAATGAAGCGCTTTTCAACAGCCACGCGCGTATTGTCCGTGGCCGCCCTGACCATCATGAGCGCAGGCCTCGCAGCCTGCGGCGGGGGAGGGGGAGGTAGCTCTTCCGATTCGGCCACGGCCGCCAAGGGCCCCATCAAGATCTGGTACTCCAACAATGAGTTCGAGGTGAAGTGGGGCAAGGCCATGGTGGAGTCGTGGAACGCCGCGCACCCGGACGAGAAGATCGACGCCCAGGAGATCCCGGCAGGCAAGAGTTCCGAGGAAGTCATCGGAGCGGCCATCACGGCAGGCAACGCCCCGTGCCTGGTTTTCAACACCGCCCCGGTGGCCGTCCCGCAGTTCCAGAAGCAGGGCGGGCTTGTAGCGCTTGACTCCTTCCCGGACGGCGCGCAGTACATCAAGGACCGCACCGGCGACCTCGCGGACCAGTACAAGTCCGCGGATGGCAAGATGTACCAGCTGCCGTGGAAGTCCAACCCGGTGGTCCTGTTCTACAACAAGGACATCTTCGCCAAGGCCGGCCTGGACGCCGAGAACCCCAAGCTGGGCTCACATGCCGAGTTCCTGGACACCGCCCGGACGCTCGTGAAGTCCGGTGCCGCGGCCAACGCCGTGTGGCCGTCCCCGGCAAGCGATTTCTTCCAGTCCTGGTTCGACTTCTACCCGTTCTACGCCGCCAACTCCGAGGGCACCCCGCTCCTGAAGGACGGCAAGGCCACCTTCAACAGCGAGCAGGGCAAGCAGGTCGCCACCATGTTCGAGACGCTCTACAAGGAGAACCTGGCTTCCAAGGAGGTCTTCCAGGGTGACGCCTTCGGCGAGGGCAAGGCGGCCATGGCAATGGCCGGGCCGTGGGCCATCGCGGCCTACAAGGACAAGGTGAACTGGGGTGCTGTGCCGGTCCCGGCTGCTGAGGCCAAGGCCGAGACCTCCACGTTCGCCGATGCCAAGAACGTGGCCATGTACTCCGCCTGCGAGAACCAGGGCACGGCCTGGGAGGTCATGAAGTTCGCCACCAGCCAGGAGCAGGACGGCAAGCTGCTGGCCGACACCGGCCAGATGCCCATGCGCAAGGACCTGACTACGGCCTACGCCGACTACTTCACCAAGAACCCGCTCTACACCCAGTTCGCCGAGCAGGCCGGGCGCACCGTCGAGGTGCCCAACGTGCCCAACTCGGTTGAGGTGTGGCAGACCTTCCGCACCGCCTACGCCAAGTCCGTGATCTTCGGCAACGAAAGCATCGACTCCGCGTTCAAGGGCGCTGCGGAAAAGGTCGACCAACTGGCAGCCCAGAAGTAACGGGTGATCCCCAATGTCACTCCGCTCTTCTGACGGCGGCCCCGCGGCGGGGCCGCCCGCAGCGGGAGCGCCGGTCGGGCGAACGGCGGACCGGCGGCTGGTGCCCAGGAAACGCAAGAACTTCCTGGGCCGCCAGCCGCTGGGGCTGCTGTTCAGCGCTCCGTACGTCATCTACGTCCTGG
The DNA here is from genome assembly GCF_030718995.1 of Arthrobacter oryzae. Classification (NCBI taxonomy): domain Bacteria; kingdom Bacillati; phylum Actinomycetota; class Actinomycetes; order Micrococcales; family Micrococcaceae; genus Arthrobacter; species Arthrobacter oryzae. Next base: position 1,415,536 of record NZ_CP132204.1, on the reverse strand, counting down.
CCGTCCTGGCCTATCCGTTGGGCTACGCCGTCTACATTTCCTTCCACGACTTCTTCTTCACCGCGCCGCGGGTCAAGGTGGACCGCCCCTTCGTCGGCCTGGACAACTACATTGCGGTCCTGTCCGATCCCGCCGTCCAGCGTTCCTTCGCCAACATCGGCGTGTTCCTGGTCATCAATGTTCCGCTGACCGTGGGGCTGTCCCTGGTCCTGGCCAACGCCCTCAACCGTGTGACGAAGCTGCGGACGTTCTTCCGGGTCAGCTACTACGTCCCGTACGTCACGGCGAGTGTCGCCGTCGTCGGCGTCTGGCTTTTCCTGTTCCAGCAGAACGGGCTGGTCAATGCGCTGCTGGGGCCGCTGGCCCCGGACCCGTCGTGGCTGACCAACTCCTGGCTGGCCATGCCAACGGTAGCGCTGTATGTGACCTGGAAACAGCTGGGATTCTTCATCCTGCTGTACCTGGCAGCGTTGCAGAACATCCCGGATGAGCTGTACGAATCCGCCTCGGTGGACGGCGGCAACAAATGGGTCCAGTTCTGGAACATCACAGTTCCCGGTGTGCGTTCGGCCAGCGTGCTGGTCACGCTGCTCGCCACCATCACCGGCGCCAACCTCTTCACCGAGCCCTATCTCCTCACCGGCGGAGGCGGCCCCGACGGCGCCTCAACCTCACCGGTGTTCCTGATGTACCAGAAGGGCATCCTGCAGGGAAACCCCGACGTGGCTGCGGCGCTGGGCGTCGTCCTGGTGATCGGCGTCCTGCTGATCGCCCTGATCCAGAAACGCCTCGTGGGCGGAAAGGAGGACTGACATGTCTGTCATCGATGCGGCCACCGCCGCCAACAATGAAAACGGAAAGAACGACGACGCCGGGCGGCCGGGTGCCCTTCCTCCCGGCCACGGAGGTTCCACAGTGGAAAAGCGCAGGAACCTCGGCATTGGCAGCTTCGTGCTGCTTGCCGTGGGCGCCTTCGTGTTCCTGTTCCCCTTCTACTACATGTTCATCGGCTCGCTGCAGACGTCCCCGGACACCTCGGTGGCGGGCGCGTTTCCCAACCCGGCCAACCTCACCGGCGAGAACTATGCCAACATCAACGCCTCCGTTGACCTGCTGAAAGGCCTGGTCAACTCGGGAATCTTCACCGGCGGCGTCATTTTGTTCACCGTGGTCTTCGGCCTCCTGGTGGGCTACGCCCTGGCACAGATGCACTTCCGCGGTAAGGGCTTCGTGTTCGGCATGATGCTGCTGGTGCAGATGATCCCGTTCCAGCTGCTGCTCATCCCGCTCTACGTGATGATCGTCCGGGACTACGGTCTGGCGGACAGCTACATCGGCATGATCCTGCCGTTCGCCATCAACTCCACCGCGGTGTTCGTTTTCCGCCAGTACTTCATGCAGCTGCCGTCCACGCTGTTTGAGGCTGCCCGGATCGACGGCGCCTCGGAGCTGCGGATCCTGTGGCAGATCGCCATCCCGCTGGTCCGGCCTGCGATTGTCACAGCGATCCTGCTGACGTTCATCGGGCCGTGGAACGAATTCCTGTGGCCCTTCCTGGTCACCAAGGACTCGTCCATCCAGCCGCTCGCGGTGTCCCTCGCCAACTACATTTCCAACGTCGCCGCCACGGCTTCCAACCCGTTCGGCGCCATCCTTGCCGGGGCATGCGTCCTCGCTGCACCTGCCATCGCGCTGTTCATCTTCTTCCAGCGCCAGTTCATTTCCACCAATATCGGATCAAGCGTAAAGGGCTAATTCATGACTTCCCCCCACACTTCTGCACTCCCCACCGTTCCCTTCACCCTCACCCGCGCCGGGGTCATCATGTCCCCTGAAGCGGGCAACGACTTCGAGGCCGAGGGCGTCCTCAACCCCGCCAGCGGCCGCGGCCCGGACGGCGAGCTCTACCTGCTGCCCCGCCTGGTGGCCAAGGGCAACGTGTCCCGCGTCGGCCTTGCCAAGGTTGTCATCGAGGACGGCGTTCCCACCGGAGTGGAACGCCAGGGCGTGGTGCTCGCCCCGGACGAGGGCTGGGAACGCGGCATGAACAACGCCGGTACCGAGGACCCCCGCACCACCTGGGTGCCGACCCTTGGCAAGCACCTCATGACCTACGTCGCCTACGGTCCGCTGGGCCCGCGCCTCGCCTTTGCGCATTCCGAGGACCTCCGCAGCTGGGAACGCCTGGGCCCGTGCTTCTTCGAGTACAAGGCCGAGCTCTCCATGGACCTGAACCTCTTCCCCAACAAGGACGCCGTGTTCTTCCCGGAACCGGTCAACGACCCCGACGGCGTTCCCTCCTACGCCATGCTGCACCGCCCCATGTGGGACCTCGGCTGGATCCGCGACGGCGAAGGCGAGCACCTGCCCGCCGGCGTCACGGACAACCGTCCCGGCATCTGGATCTCCTACGTGGCCGTGGCAGACGTGGAGAAGGACATCCGTAACCTGGTGCACATGGGCAAGCACACCCTCGTGGCCCTCAGCGAGTTTCCGTTCGAGGAACTCAAGATCGGCGGCGGCCCCGCACCGATCCGCATTAACGAAGGCTGGCTGCTCATCCATCACGGCGTGGCCGGTGCGCTGGAGAAATCCGCGTTCGACCACCAGCAGAAGGTCAACTACACCGCGGCCGCCATGATCCTGGACGCCACCGACCCCTCCAAGGTGATTGCCCGCAGCGACAAGCCTCTCCTCGCCCCGGAAACCGAAGACGAAATCTCCGGCATCGTGCCCAACGTGGTGTTCCCCACCGCGATCGAAGAAGTGGACGGCCAGCTGTTCGTGTTCTACGGCATGGCTGATTCGAAGATCGGCGTCGCCCGCCTGGACCGGGTCTAAGGCCCGTGGCGTATTCACCCAAGGCCGCGCGTCCGGTGGTCGCTGCGGCGGCCGTGTCCATGCTGGCTGTTTCGCTGCAGGCGGGCGCCGTGACAGCGGCACCGGCAGTGCCGCCGTCGTCCGCCAGCGCACTTACCGCGCCGGCGGCACCCGTCCTGGCCGACGGCGGCAGCCTCACCAACACGGGGCACCTCGACTTCCTGATGGAGACGGTCCCGCTCACGCCCGTGCCCGGCCACACCACCTACAAACTGGATGAGATCCCGTCCGCCCTGGCGCCGTGGACCTACGCTGACAAGAAAGCGGACGGGAGCTACGGGCGCGTTGGCGGCGGGAATCTGGACCCCGCCACGGGGTACTGGACCCAGGGCGCCTACAACGCCGATGACATCGCACGCACTGCGGTGGTGTACCTGCGGCACTGGCAGCAGACCGGCGACGCCGCCAGCAGGGAGCGGGCATTCCAGACGCTGCGTTCGCTGACATACCTTCAAACCACGGACGGCCCGAATGCTGGCAACGTGGTGCTGTGGCAGCAGGAAGACGGAAGCCTGACGCCGAGCGCCAAGCCTGTCGAACTGCCGGACCCCTCCGATTCGGCCGAGTCCTACTGGCTGGCGCGGACTGTCTGGGCACTCGGGGAAGGCTTCACGGCATTCCAGGACGAGGATCCCGAGTTCGCCGGGTTCCTGCAGGACCGTCTGCGCCTCGCCCTCGGCTCACTCAACCGGCAGTCACTGGCAAAGTACGGCACGTATGACACTGCCGACGGCGTGCAGGTGCCGGCATGGCTGATCGCCGGCGGCGCCGACGCGTCGGCCGAGGCCGTGCTGGGTCTCTCCTCCTACGTGACGTCCGTTCCGGACGATGAGCTGGCGGCGACTGCGCTGGACCGGCTCAGCGAAGGCGTGGCCGCCATGTCCTCGGGCACCACCGGCCAATGGCCCTTCGGTGCCATCATGCCGTGGAACAAATCGCAAACGCTCTGGCACGCCTGGGGCGGCATGGCTCCCGCCGCCGTCGCCACCGCCTCCGAGGTTCTGGACCGTCCTGCGCTGCTCGAAGCGGCAGTCAAGGACACAGCCCAATTCACACCCCAGCTCCTCGCGGCAGGCGGACCGGACAATGCGTGGAGCCCCGCCCCCGGCGAAGCCCAGATCGCGTACGGCGTGGACTCCCGGGTCCAAAGCCTGGTGGCGACCGCCAAGGCGGCTGACGCTCCGGGCCTGCGGGACCTTGCCGCGATCACGGCGGGATGGTTCTTCGGCGCCAACCCCAGCGGCGCCCCGGCCTACAACCCCGCCACGGGAACAGCCATCGACGGCATCGAACCGGACGGGCGGGTCAACCCCAACTCCGGCGCGGAATCCACCATCCATGCCCTGCTCACCATGCTGGCCCTGGACGCGGATCCGGCGCTGAAGACGGCTGCCCTGGGCATCAGCCGGACGGTGTCCACGCATGGCCTGAGCGTGGTGGAAGCCGAATCCGGCACCATCACCGGCCCGGGATCGGTGGTGAAGCCGGCCTCAGCCTGGACCGGCGAAGCCAACCTTTCCGGCGGTGCCTATGTGGACCTGCAGGCCGGCGCCTCGCTGGACATTCCGCTCCCGGCATCGGATCAGCCGCATAACATCTACCCCATCGTGAACCGCGGGACCGCCCCGGCCGGCACCACCGCCTGGACGTCCGCCAAGGGGCCGCTGGGCACCACGGAAAACGGCGGGGCAGGGGAACAGGGCATCACCGATGCCCCGGGCATCCTCTTCCCCTACTCCCTCAAACGGGCGCTGTCCGCCGGGCTGGCCGCCGTCGTCGGCACCACTGACGGCGACGTTGCCCTGGACGCACTGCTGCTCCAGCCGCAAATCTCCACGGTGTCGGTATCCGGGGCCGGCGGCGATTCCACGCTCTACGTCAGCGCGGCCGGGTCCACCACGGTGGAAAGCGTCGCTGTACCGGACGGTTTCACCATGATCCAGCGCCAGTACGATTCTTCGGGGCAGCCGGTGCCAGGCGGAAAGAACGACGCCGCTGCCCGGTCCGGGCAGGTGGCGGTGGCGCCCGGGGGCTTCACCATGGTGACGTTCCTGGCCCGCTGAACGCCGCCCGGTGAGGGGTCCGGCGCCGACGGGGCACCGGACCTGGCGTCCCGCCCGGCGCGGGACTGGTGTTACAGGACGGCCCGGCTGGGACCGATGTGACAACGAAGCCCGCACGGAGTCTAATTGGTGCATGACTGATGAGCCGGACGTACGCCGTGCCCTGGTCATTGAGGACGATGACGATATCCGCGGCCTGCTGGTCCACATCCTGACGAAGCAGGGTTTCCAGGTTTCCGCCGTGTCGTCCGGGCGGGCCGGCGTTGAACTGATGCAGCGCGACGGCGCCGAACTGGTGACTCTTGACCTGAACCTGCCGGATATTGACGGCGTTGAGGTCTGCCGCCAGCTGCGCCGCTTTTCCGACGCCTACATCCTGATGATCACTGCCCGCGGCGAGGAACTGGACCGGCTCACCGGGCTCGACACCGGCGCGGATGACTACATCACCAAGCCCTTCAGCCCGCGCGAGCTCGGCTCGCGGATCACTGCCCTGTTCCGCAGGCCCCGAGCCAGTGCCGTCCACGAAGCCGCAGCCCAGGACGAACTGCGCCGCGCCGTCGAAGTCCAGCGAAGCCTGCTCCCGGCCGAGGGCCTGTCCACGCACGGCTTCGACATCGCGGGATCCTTCCGTCCGTCCCGCAATGTCGGCGGCGACTTTTACGACTGGTACCCGAACGACGGCGGGCTGCAGCTGACGCTGGCCGACGCCATGGGCAAGGGCATGGGTGCCGCGCTGATCGCGGCCACCGTCCGCGCCGTCATGCGGTCCGTGGCGTACCGGACGCCGCTGAGCGAGGCATTCAGCTCGGCCGGCCGGATCCTGGAAGCCGACCTCGAACAGTCCGCCTCCTTCGTCACGCTCTTCCACGCCCGCCTCGACGCAGCCGCCGGAATCCTGCACTACGTCGACGCCGGCCACGGCCTGGCGTTGCACATCAAGCCGGACGGAAGCTGCTCACGGCTGATCACCGGCGGACCCCCGGTGGGTGCCTGGCCGGACCAGGAATGGGACGCCCACCAGGTTTCGCTGGAGCCCGGCGATTGGCTGGCGGTAGTCAGCGACGGCCTGCTTGATGTGTACCCCGACGTCGACGTCCTCACGGCCGTGGTGGCCGGCACCGTCTCCGGCAGTCCCAGCGCCCAGGCTGCCTGCGACGCTGTCCTTGCGCTGGCCTCGGGCCGCGACGTCTCCGACGACGCCACTGCTGTTGTGCTGAAGCGCGCGCTGTAGCTGAAGGGCGCGCTGGCTGCAACGGACGCGGTACGCGTGCGGGCGGCGCCCGCGCCCGCCGCCCGGAAACCGGGGCTCCGCACACGTTACATTCCGGCAATGACGGGGATATTCTGGTGTAACGACGGCATCGGAAACTGGGGGTATGTCCCTCGCCGGACTTTTCTCACGCATTATTGGGGATTATCCGAAGGACGTCGCCTGTGCCTACTCCGCTCAACCAGTCCGTGGCCGATTCCGCCCTCCTGACCCGTTCCCTGCCGCTTGGCCTGCTCCGCGCTTTTGTGCAGTCCGATGCCGCGGACGACGGCCTTACGCCGCAGCTGCTCGCTGAACTCAAGATCCTGGCCCGCACCCCCGGGCTGCTGGTGGCCTGCAACTATGGCGGAACGCTTTGCGACGCGGAAGGGATCTCCACCGAAACCCTGCCGCTGGGCAGCGCCGCAATTGCGCTCCGGGCGCTGGCCGCCCTGCCCAACACCCACGCCGCGGTCATTTCCGGCCGGTCGCTGCGGGACCTGGCGGCCGTGTCCAGGCTTCCGGCGGAGGTTCACCTGGTGGGCTCCCACGGCGCAGAGTTCGACATGGGCTTTGCCCACGGCCTGTCGCTGGCCACCGAGTCGGTGCTGCAGCAGGCAAGCCAGGCCCTCGTGGAAACGATCGGCGCTTACAAGGGGATCAGCATCGAACGCAAGCCCGTGGCGGTGTCCGTGCACACCCGCCCGGCCTCCGCCGCTATCGTCGCCAAGGTGCTGGAGAAGGCGGAGGAAGTGGCCCGCGCCCACGGCCTGTTCTACATCGTGGACGGCTCCGTGCTGGACCTTTCCGTGGTGGAACCGTCCAAGGCCGACGCCCTGGAACACCTCCGTGCCCGCCTCGGAGTGAGCGCCGCTCTCTTCGCCGGGGACGCCTCCAGCGACGAACTGGCCATGGCCACCCTGCGCGGTCCGGACATGGGCATCAGGGTGGGGGAGGGCCCCACTGCGGCCGCCCACCGGCTCCGTGACCCCGAATCCTTCGCCCGGGTCCTGGCCATCCTGTTCGAACTGCGGCGCGCCTGGCTCTTCGGCGAGGACGCCGTCGGCCTGGAGCGCCACTCCATGATCGGCAACGGCTCCTCCACCGCCCTGATCACCCCTGAAGCCAAAGTCTGCTGGATGAGCCACCCGCTGCCGGACTCGGGGTCCCTGTTCGCCCACATCCTGGGCGGTGACGCCGCGGGCCACTTCTCGGTGGAACCGGTCAAGGCGTCCCAGGTCCTGGGCCAGCGCTACGTGGACAGCACCATGATCGTGGAAACCCGCTGGGCCGACGTCACCGTCACCGACTACCTCGAACCGGCCCCGGACGGGATCACCAGCCTGGTCCGGGTGCTGTCCGGGAGCGGCGCGGCACGCATCGTCTTCGCACCCCGGCCAGACTATGCCAACGCACCGTTCAGCATGGAGGCCCGGGGCGATCAACTGCACGTCGTGGGCACATCCGATCCCATCATCCTGCTGGCCCCCGGGGTCAGCTTTTCCATTACCTCGGACGGCCGGCATGCCACCGCCACCGCCGACGTCAACCTGCAAAACGGTCCCGTGGTGCTCAACCTGCGCTGCGGTGACACCGAATTCACCCACGCCGGCGTGGGCGGCGAGACGGAGCGCCGCGCCGCCGTCGCCCATCACTCCCGGCGGTGGGTCCAGGATTTGGAGCTGCCAGGGGTCAAGCCTTCGCTGGTGCGCCGCTCGGCGCTGGTGCTCCGCGCGCTGGTGCACGAACCCACCGGCGCCGTGCTGGCCGCCCCCACCACCTCGCTGCCGGAGGGAATCGGCGGCACCCGTAACTGGGACTACCGCTATTGCTGGCTGCGGGACGGTTCCATGACGGTCAATGCGCTGGTGGACCTGGGCTCCACGGCGGAGGCGTACGGATTCCTGCGCTGGCTGGGCCGGATCCTGGACAACGCGCCCGGTCCGGAATGGCTGCACCCGCTGTACTCGGTCACCGGGGCGCCGCTCTCCACGGAGGCCATCATCGAAAGCCTTCCCGGCTACGCGGGATCGCGCCCTGTCAGGATCGGCAACGCGGCGGACCACCAGGTGCAGCTGGACGTCTTCGGGCCCATCGCGGAACTGATCTGTGCGGTGAGTGAACGCCAGGGCGGACTGGACGATTCGCACTGGGAGCTAATGGTCCAGATGGCCTCTGCCGTGATGGCCCGCTGGCACGAGGCGGACCACGGGATCTGGGAAGCACGCCGGGCACCCCGGCACCACGTGTACACCAAGGTGATGTGCTGGGTGACGCTGGACCGGGCGCTGCGCACCGCCGCCCGGCACGGCCGGGCGCCGGAGCCCGCGTGGGCGCCCACCGCCGCGACCATCCGCGAGGAAGTCCTCCGCGAGGGCTGGGATGACGGCGCGGCGTCCTACACCGTGGCTTACGACAGCCCGGACCTGGATGCCGCCGTGCTGCACATCGGCCTGTCCGGCCTGCTGGACGTGAAGGACCAGCGGTTCCTGGACACCGTCACCGCCGTGGAACGGGAGCTCCGGGTGGGCCCCACCGTTTTCCGGTACAGGTACGACGACGGGCTGCCGGGTTTGGAGGGCGGCTTCCACATTTGCACCACCTGGCTGATCGAGGCCTATGTGGCGGTGGGAAGGATCGAGGAGGCGTGGGACCTGTTCGACCAGCTGGTGAACCTGTTCGGCCCCACCGGCCTGCTCCCGGAAGAGTACGATCCCGGCACCGAAACCCACCTGGGCAACCATCCGCAGGCGTACTCCCACCTGGGCTTCATCCGCTGTGCCCGGATCCTGGACCAGCACCAGAAGAACTAAGCCAGGAGAAGCGCCACGCCGATCATGGCCGGCACTGCGACGATCGTGGTGATCAGGACGGTGTCCTTGGCCACGGTGATGCCCGTGCGGTAGCGGCTGGCGGCCACGAATACGTTCTGGGCGGTGGGCAGGGCGGACGTCACCACGACGGCGAACAGGGCCTGCCCCTCCATGCCGATCAGCCGGGCGACCAGATAGGCGATGGCCGGGTGGACCACGAGCTTGAACGCGCTGGCGAGGAGCGTGTCCATGCGGCGGCCTGCGGCTGCCTGCAGCGGCCGGGATCCGTTCAGGCTCATGCCGAAGGCGATCAACATGGCCGGGATGGCTGCCCCGCCAACCAGATGGATGGGCTGCATGACCAGTTCCGGCACCTGCCACCCCGTTCCGGCCACCGCCAGGCCCAGCGCTGACCCCACGATCATCGGGTTCCTGAGGATCATGAGAGCAAAGCCGGCGGGGGTGGTCCGATGCGAGCTGGTAGTGGCATCCAGGGCCATCAGGAAGAGCGGCGTGAAGAAGGCCAGCTGGAAGATCAGCAGCGGCGCCACGTAGTTGGCGTCACCGAGCACGTACACGGCGATGGGAATGCCCAGGTTGGCGGAGTTCGCCAGTGACGCGCTCATGGATGACGTCAGGGATTCGGGCACGGTCCGCTTCAGCATGAACCGGACGATCACAAAGAAGATCGCGGCCGTCACCATGGCGCCGACGGCCGTCACCAGCAGGGGTGCGGCAAAAACGTCGTGGAGCTTGGCTTTGCTGAGGGTCTCAAACAGGAGGGCAGGGCTGGCCACGAAGAAGGTCAGTGCGCTCAGCACGGAGCGGGCATTTTCTCCGAGGACGTTCCTCCGGCCCACGAACATGCCCACCAGGATGATGGACCACACTACGAAGAAGCCCGCGAGAACGCCTAGCACCAGGGTGCCCCTGGCAGTTTCCCGGGCAGGTTTCCTGGGGAGCCGGGCACGACGGCGTTTCGGGCGTTGGCGGTCACCCACCCAGCCTAATCAGATTTATTCAGCCTCAAGCCGCAGTGTGGGCAGGATCTCGGTATCCGGAAGGACCTGGTCCCCGGCTGCCTGGCTGCCCCGGCGCTTAGTTCAGGGCGGAGTTGTTCAGCGCATACGGGGGCCGCATGAGGCCGCGGGTGTGCCCCTCGGCGGGGTCGTTGCCGATCTGGACAATCTTGTTGTCCTTGTCCACGTGGACCACCTTGGGCGTGTACGCCCGGGCCTCTTCGGTGGTCATCTCGGCATAGGTGATCAGGATGACGATGTCGTTCTCATGCATCAGGTGCGCCGCTGCACCGTTGATGCCGATAACACCGGAACCGCGCTCGCCGGCTATCGTGTACGTCTCCAGGCGGGCGCCGTTGGTCACGTCAACGATCGCCACAAGCTCGCCCGGGAGAATGTCAGCAGCCTCCAGCAGGTCCAGGTCAACGGTGACCGACCCCACGTAGTGCAGGTCGGCATGGGTGACAGTGGCCCGGTGGATTTTGGACTTAAACATTGTGCGATTCATAACGTGCCCAGTCTAACGCCCGGCGCAGTTCCGCGCTGTGACGTAGGGTACTTCCGCCGGGGGCCTATGCGGAGATTGACTCCGGAGGTACCGGCCCGGCCGGGGCGATCGAATCGGCTGTGATGGCCAAAACCTCGCGGGCGGCCAGGATGGCGGGCCGCTTGGCGCTGGACCGCCGCACGGACGTGAAGACGGTCCGGTGCGGGTTGCCCGGCAGGAGCAGCAGCTGCGCCGACGTTCCCCGTCCGGTCCAGACGAGGTCGGGCATCAGGCCTACCGCGTTGCCGGACTCGATCAGCCGGATCTGCGCCTGCAGGTCGGCCGTTTCATACCTGACGTCGGGCTCGAACCCTGCGCTGCGGCAGGCCTGCTCAGCCCAGTGCCTGGATGCCGCGCCCCGGGGCTCCATCACCCAGGCAAGGTCGGCGGTGTCCTCGAGCGAGCGGATGGGCGGAAGGCCCTTTTCCGGCCCGGGCACGGCAAGCCGGATGGCGTCGCCGGTCAGCCGGAGGCGGTCCAGCTCCGCGTACCGCGGGGCGGCGTGGCCGGGATACTGCTCGGCGATGACCAGGTCGAAGTCGCGGGCCCAGGTTTCGTGCAGTGCCGTTTCCGGTTCCCGCTGGACCATCTCGATCCTGACTTCGGGGTAGGCGGCCGCCATCCGGGTGAGGGTGCCTGGCATCAGCGCAAGGGCGGCGGATTGGAAGACGGCGATCCGGACGGTGCCTGAAACGGTGGTGAGGCTCGCTGCCAGGTCGGCCTCGGCCTGTTCAATCGTCTCGAGCAGGTGGGCGGTGTGCGCCACCAGGACTTCAGCCTGCGGAGTCAGCTGGACGCGGCGCCCGGTCTTGCGCAGCAGTTGCACCCCGGCCTCCTTCTCGAGGAGGGCCAGCTGCTGGGAGACCGACGACGGACTGTACTGGAGTGCCTCCGCCACCTCGGCGAGTGTCCCCCGGATTTTGAGTTCACGGAGCAGCCTCAACCGCCGGACGTCGAGCATGCATGTTCCTTCGCTAAATCTAATGAATATTAATTAGGAGAATTCACTTTATCTAATGCAATGAGGCTTGCATACTAAACAGACTGAGTAAGTCCCATCACAGGGCGGATTGATGGGTCCACATCTATGCAGGAGTCCCTGATGAGCACTAAAGATTTATCCCAGTCGATCATGCGGCGAAAACCGATTGACGACATCGAAGAGGAAAACAAGCACAGCGGGCTGATGAAAAGCCTGGGTCTCTGGCAGCTGACGGCAATCGGCGTCGGCGGCATTATCGGCGTCGGCATCTTTTCCCTGGCGGGCCTCGTTGCCCACGGCAGCGAATCCGAGCCCGGCGTGGGGCCGGCAGTGCTGTTCTCCTTCCTGATTGCCGGCCTCGCTTCTGCAGCCGCCGCCTTGTCCTATGCGGAATTTGCCGGGATGATTCCCCGCGCAGGTTCGGCCTACACCTACGGGTATGTGGCCCTCGGCGAGGTGATCGGCTGGTTTATCGGCTGGGACCTGCTCCTCGAGTACATTGCGATCGTGGCCGTTGTGGCCATTGGCATTTCCGGCTACTTCGACGCGTTCCTCACCGGCATCGGCATCCAGATGCCCGTGTGGATGACGTCCACGCCGGATGAAGGCAAGGGCGGCATCGTCAACATTCCCGCCATTGTGGTCTGCCTGATCGTCACCTGGATCCTGTCCCGCGGCACCCGGGCATTCGGCCGGTTTGAGCTGGTGGCGGTGGCCATCAAGGTTGTCCTGATCCTCTTCATCATCGGCCTGGGCATCTTCTACATCGACACGAACAACTACAACCCGTTCATGCCCAGCGGCTTCGGTCCGGTGCTGGCAGGTTCGGCCACCGTGTTCTTCGCGGTCTTCGGCTACGACGCCATGAGCACCGCGGCCGAGGAAGCGACTGACGGCAAGAAGCACATGCCCAAGGCGATCATCCTGTCCCTCATCATCGCCATGCTGCTCTACGTGGCGGCCACCCTGGTCCTTACCGGTATGCAGAACTACCAGGACATCGACCCGAAGGCCGGCTTCGCCTCCGCGTTCACCGGCGTCGGCCTGCCTGTGATCGCCACCATCATCTCCGTGTTCGCGGTCCTGTCCATCCTCACCGTGATGCTGACCTTCCTGCTCGGCGTCACCCGTGTCTGGTTCTCCATGAGCCGCGACGGACTGCTCCCGGGCTGGTTCGCCAAGACGGACCACCACGGAACCCCGCAGCGCGTCACCTGGATCGCGGGCGTTGCGTCTGCATTGCTGGCTGGTGTCTTCCCGATCAAGGCCGTGGCCGACCTGACGAACATCGGCATCCTCGCCGCGTTCGTGGTCGTCTGCCTCGCGGTGATCATTTTCCGCTACAAGAAGCCGGATGCTCCGCGCGCCTTCCGCCTGCCTTTCATGCCTTTGGTGCCGGCGTTCGGCGTTCTGGCCTCGGCCTTCCTGATGTTCCAGCTGCACTGGGAAACCTGGGCCCGTTTCGGGGTATGGCTTATTATCGGCCTCGCGATCTACTTCGGGTATGGACGCAAGCACTCGCTGATGAACCCGGACAGCCCCCGGCACGAAGAGGCCGTGGAGATGCACCGCCCCCTGGCGTAGCCATCCGACGCTCTCTCACTTCCTGCCACACCTAACCGGACGCTCTCTCAGATCCGGTGCCATATCGACGAACCCTCTCTCACTCCGGTGGGAGGGGGTTTGCCGCTTAAGGCAGGAAGTGAGAGGGCGTCGCCGGGGAAGCGGCAGGAAGTGAGAGGGCGTCGCCGGGGAAGCGGCAGGAAGTGAGAGAGCGTCGGGGACGGGGTTTGCGGGACCGCAGAATCATCGGTTTTTCTAATCTGTATTGCTCAGAAAACGTCGCTTTATCTTAAGTGACGGGAGGCCCATACTGATGGAAAGAAGGTCCTCACCAACGGAAAGAACGAGTGTTAGCCATGACCCACATTTCGACGGAGCCCGGTGTCCGTACCGGAAAGCCGGCCACCGAATCGGCCCTCGCGGGCGGTTCCCACGTCCCCGAAGCCCAGGCCCTGGCCGGGGAAACCATCGGACTGGTGCGCCACTGGTTGACGGAGGCCGCAAAGGTTCCCGTGGATGCCTCCGCTGAACAGCTCGCCGGCGTCCTGAAGGACCCGAACGGGCTCGATTTCACCGTCGGATTCGTCGATGGCGTGGTCCGCCCCGAAGACCTGCACGTCGCCGCCCGCAACCTGGCTGCCCTGGCCCCGAAGGTCCCGGCGTTCCTGCCCTGGTACATGCGCAGCGCGGTCCGCCTGGGCGGCACCATGGCCCCGGTCCTGCCGCAGGTGGTCATCCCCGTGGCCCGGAAGGTGCTCCGCGAAATGGTGGGGCACCTGATCGTGGACGCCACGGATGCCAAGCTGGGCCCTGCCATCGCCAAGATCCGCAAGGACGGCATCAAGCTCAACGTCAACCTCCTGGGCGAGGCAGTCCTGGGTGAGCACGAAGCATCCCGCCGGCTGGAGGGAACCCACACCCTGCTGGCCCGCCCGGACGTGGACTACGTCTCCATCAAGGTCTCCTCCACCGTGGCCCCGCACTCCGCCTGGGCCTTCGACGAGGCCGTGGAGCACGTCGTCGAAAAGCTCACCCCGCTCTTCACCCGTGCGGCGTCCTTCGCAACCGGCGGAGGCAAAGCCAAGTTCATCAACCTGGACATGGAGGAGTACAAGGACCTGGACATGACCATCGCGGTCTTCACCCGGATCCTGGACAAGCCTGAGTTCAAGAACCTGGAAGCCGGCATCGTCCTCCAGGCCTACCTCCCGGACGCACTCGCTGCGATGATCCGGCTGCAGGACTGGGCCGCCGAACGCCGCGCCAACGGCGGCGCCGCCATCAAGGTCCGCGTGGTCAAGGGCGCCAACCTCCCCATGGAACAGGTCGAGGCCTCACTGCACGACTGGCCGCTGGCCACCTGGCACACCAAGCAGGACTCGGACACGAACTACAAGCGCGTCATCAACTACTCGCTGCACCCGGACCGGATTAAGAACATCCGCATCGGCGTGGCCGGCCACAACCTTTTCGACATCGCCTTCGCCTGGCTTCTGGCCAAGCAGCGCGGCATCGCGGATACCGCACAGCAGAGTATCGAGTTCGAGATGCTGCTGGGCATGGCGCAGGGCCAGGCCGAAGCCGTCAAGAAGGACGTCGGCTCGCTGCTGCTTTACACACCGGTGGTCCACCCGGCCGAGTTCGACGTCGCCATCGCCTACCTGATCCGCCGCCTCGAAGAGGGCGCAAGCCAGGACAACTTCATGTCCGCGGTCTTCGAACTCAGCGAAAACGAAACGCTCTTTGAGCGCGAGAAGCAGCGCTTCCTCGCTTCCCTGGCAGAGCTCGACGACGAGGTTCCTGGCCCCAACCGCCGGCAGAACCGCAGCCTCCCGGCCGAGCCGATGCCGCACGACTCCTTCGAAAACACGCCGGACACGGACCCGTCCCTGCCGGCCAACCGCGACTGGGGCCGTGCCATCCTGGAGCGCGTTCCGTCCTCCACGCTGGGCAACGCGTCCGTGGAGGCCGCCACGATCACCGACGTGGACACCCTCAACACGGTGATCGAAACCGCTGTCGAAAAGGGCAAAGCCTGGGGCTCCCTCAGCGGTGCCGAGCGCGCCGCGGTCCTGCACCGCGCCGGCGACATCCTTGAAGCCCGCCGCGCCGACCTGCTCGAGGTCATGGCCAGCGAAACCGGCAAGACGATCGACCAGGGTGATCCCGAGGTCAGCGAAGCCGTGGACTTCGCCCACTACTACGCAGAGTCCGCCCGCAAGCTGGACGACGTCGACGGCGCCACTTTCGTTCCGGCCAAGCTCACCGTGGTGACCCCGCCGTGGAACTTCCCGGTGGCCATCCCGGCCGGCTCCACTTTGGCGGCACTCGCCGCCGGCTCCGCCGTCGTGATCAAGCCCGCCAAGCAGGCCCGCCGCAGCGGTGCCGTGATGATCGAGGCCCTCTGGGAAGCCGGCGTGCCCCGGGACGTCCTCACCATGGTCCAGCTGGGGGAACGGGAACTGGGCAAGCAGCTGATCTCGCACCCGGCCGTGGACCGAGTGATCCTCACCGGCGGCTACGAAACCGCCGAACTGTTCCGTTCCTTCCGCAAGGACCTGCCGCTCCTGGCCGAAACCAGCGGCAAGAACGCCATCATCGTCACGCCCAGTGCGGACCTGGACCTCGCCGCCAAGGACGTTGCCTACTCAGCCTTCGGCCACGCCGGGCAGAAGTGCTCCGCCGCTTCACTGGTGATCCTGGTGGGCTCCGTTGCCACCTCGAAGAGGTTCCACAACCAGCTGATCGACGCCGTCACTTCCCTGAAGGTGGGCTACCCCGAGGATCCGGCCAGCCAGATGGGGCCGATCATCGAACCCGCCGGCGGCAAGCTCCTCAACGCGCTCACCACCCTGGGCGAAGGCGAGAATTGGGCCGTCGAACCGCGGCAGCTCGATGAGACCGGCCGGCTCTGGAGCCCGGGTGTCCGTTACGGCGTGCGCCGCGGATCCTACTTCCACCTCACCGAGTTCTTCGGTCCGGTGCTCGGCGTCATGACGGCGGACACCCTGGAAGACGCCATCGCCATCCAGAACCAGGTGGAGTACGGCCTGACTGCCGGCCTTCACTCGCTGAGCACGGAGGAAGTGGGACTCTGGCTGGACACCATTCAGGCAGGCAACCTCTACGTGAACCGCGGCATCACCGGCGCCATCGTGCAGCGCCAGCCCTTCGGCGGCTGGAAGAAATCGGCTGTCGGTGCCGGCACCAAGGCCGGTGGACCCAACTACCTCGCAGGCCTCGGTGACTGGGTCAGCAAGGCCAGTAGCGCCAGCGGTTCCGGCGCCTCCGCAGCGGTGACCAACCCCGGGGTCCGCCGCCTCGTGGGTGCCGCGCAGGGTGCCCTGGACGCTCCCGCCGTCGAAGCCCTGCAGCGCGCAGTGGCCTCCGACGCCGTCGCCTGGGCAGAAGAGTTCGGCACCGCCAAGGATGTTTCCGGACTGAGCGCGGAACGGAACATCTTCCGCTACCGTTCCCTGCCGGTGACGGTCCGCCTTTCCGAGAAGGAGGAGGTTGCTGCCCTGACACGGACAGTGGCCGCCGGTGTCCTGGCCGGCTCGGCCCTCACAGTGTCCACCGCCGTCGAACTTCCCGCTCCGCTGCGGGCAGCGCTCGCCGCCCTGGACATCACCGTCACGGTGGAGGACGACGCCGCCTGGCTGGACTCCGCGGGAAGGCTCGCTGACGCCGGACAGCTGTCCGGCGGACGGATCCGGCTCCTTGGCGGTGACGCGAAGGCCCTGGCCGAAGCCACCGGGGGACGTCCGGACCTGGCCGTTTACGCCCACCCGGTCACTGAAGCCGGCCGCGTGGAGCTGCTGCCGTTCCTGCATGAGCAGGCCGTCAGCATCACCGCGCACCGTTTCGGAACGCCCAACCACCTCTCGGACAGCCTGATTTAGGGGGGGGGGCAGTTCAAGGGTGGGTTCACAGCAATCGCCGCCGGTGTTCACCTTGGGGTGAGCGCCGGCGGCGATTGCTGTTTCGCTGTTAAAGGTTGGCAGGGAAAGCTGGCTAGCCCAGATACCAGCCGGGCGGCACCCACGAGGCCGGGACCGAGTGGGCCGAGAAATCTTCACATCCGGTGCAGAAGTACGTTACTTCGCCCGGCTTCCGGAGCGTGCCGTCGTGCCGGAACTTTGCCGGGACGAAGGTCTCCAGGTAGATGAATTCATCCGTTCCGCATCGCTCGCAATAGGGGCTGCCTACGAACTCAGTGTCCACCAGGGTGGCTGCGGGGTGCGGTTCGCGCTGACTGACCGGCTCAGCGTGTGCGTTTGTTTCGTGATGTGCCTGCGTGTTGCGGTGCGTACCGACGGTCAGCGGGCGTACCGTTTTGAACGAGTGGACTGAATTTGAGACTGAAAGATGCGGGTGGTTCGTGGTTGGCGTCATCGCGTGCCTATCCCGAACGTTGTCCGTCAGGCGCCCCCTAGGCAGCGGCGGCGGACACGGTTCGTCATCGAATCGTAGTCATCGGCTTCTGCTTAACCTTTAACAGAATTCAAGCATAAATTACGCACGTAATAACTTCAATCACTTACGTGCCATGATTACCCGCGTGCGGTCAGTGCCTACTTGATTAATTAGGCCCCGACACCCTAATTGAAACTTCGAATGCCGCTAACCCGTGCGTTTAAGGGTGCGGCCCACAATTGACTGGGTGAGCGCTTCGATCACTTCGGCATTGGCCAGCGGGTTGCGGATCAGGGTGAAATCGACGTCTCCCACCGGTGGCAGGTCAAAGCGGCGGGTGATGATCTTGAGATCGTCCGGAACCAGCGACGACGGCATCACGGCCACTCCGATGCCCGCCCGGACGGCCGCCAGCACGCCGCTGATCTGGCGGGTGGTGCAGGTGATGCGCCAGGTCCGGCCGCGGGACTCGAGGGCGTCGATGGCAAGCTTCCTGCTGAGGCTGGGTGAGGGGTAGGCGATCAGCGGAACAGGATCGCCGGGTTCCAGCGCAGTTTGCTCCAGGCCAACCCACGCGAAGGCGTCGTGCTGAACCACTGTGCCGTCCTTGGCACCGGCGACCCATTTCACGAACACGAGGTCGAGCTGGCCGGCGTTCAGCTTCCGGTAGAGCTGGTCGCTCTGGCCGACCGTGAGTTCCAGGTTGATCTGGGGGTAGATCTGGCGGAACTCCCGGAGGATGCGGGGGAGCCCGGTGATCGCGAGGTCGTCCGCCGTCCCGAAGCGCAGCCGGCCCCGCATCGCCGACCCGGAGAAGTAACGGGAGGCTGCATCGTGCGCGGCGAGGATGGTCCGTGCGAACCCGGCCATGGCATCCCCGTTGTCCGTCAGCCGGACGTCCCGGGTGTCGCGGGCAATGAGGACCCGCTTTGCCGCCGCCTCGAGCTTGCGCACATGCTGGCTGACGGTGGGCTGGGCCAGCCCCAGGCGCTCCGCGGCCTTGGTGAAGCTGAGGGTTTCGGCTACCGCCAGGAAGGAGCGGAGCTGGGCTGGTTCAAACATGGCACTCCCGGGCTGGGCTGGACTGCGTGGGCGGCGGTATTACGTTTCGCAATGTTAGTTATAGGAACAATACGCTTCCATAATCCCTCGGGGCCACCATAGCGTGGACATATCCCGCCCGCCCGCACCTTGAGGATTCCCTGTGCCACCCCCTCCGCCTTCCACGGCAACCGTCAGCCAGCCCGTCATCGACTCCGCAGCCTCCCCGCCACCTACGTCCCCGCAGTCCCCGCCACCGCCACCGCGTGACGTGACCCAGCCGCTCGCCGTCGTCAGTGAACGGCTCCCGTGGCGCCACACCTTCATTTCCCTCCGCGTTCCCAACTTCCGCATTTTCGCGATCGGACACTTCATCGCGGTGATTGCCCTCTGGATGCAGCGGATCGCGCAGGACTGGCTGGTGCTGCAGCTTTCCGGCTCCGTGACCGCCGTCGGCATCACGGTGGCGCTGCAGTTCCTGCCCTCGCTGGTCCTGGGTCCATGGGGCGGGATGATGGCCGACAGGTTCCCGAAACGGAAAATCCTGATCCTGTGCCAGGCCGTGGCCGCCGTTCTCGCCGCGGCCCTTGCCGTCCTCGCGCTGAGCCAGCGCATTGAGGTGTGGCACGTCTACGCGATCGCCCTTGCCCTGGGGCTCGTCACCGTACTGGACCAGCCTGCCCGGCAGGTGTTCGTCAACGAGCTCGTCGGACCCGCCTACCTGCGCAATGCCATCAGCGTAAACTCCACAACGTTCCAGCTGGGCGGCCTGATCGGACCCGCCCTTGCCGGGCTGCTGCTCACCGCCGTCGGTGCAGGCTGGGCCTTTGCCGCGAACGCGGTGGCCTGCTGTTCGACGGTGGCCATGCTGCTGCTCCTGCGCAAGGACCGGTTGTTCATCAGCGCGCCCGCGCCGAAGCGCAAGGGCATGCTGCGGGAGGGGCTGCAGTACGCGCTGAGCAAACCGACCATTTACTGGCCGTGGCTGATGGCCGGGTTTATTGCGGTTTTTGCCATGAGCCTGCCGGTGCTGCTGGCCGCCTTCGCGGACCACGTGTACGACGCCGGCGCCGGAGGCTACGGCCTGCTGAACGCGCTGGTGGCGCTCGGTGCGCTCGCCGGAGCAGTTACCTCGACCCGCCGCCGGCACCTGCGGCTGCGGTCAGTGGTCCTGGGCGCCGGAATGTACGGGCTGATGCTCTGCCTGGCGGCCTTGGCGCCGTCCATGGCCTGGTTCGGCGCGGCCATGGTGCTGTCCGGCTTCTGGTGCCTGATGTTCCTGACGGCGTCGAACCAGCTGGTGCAGATCAGCTCCAACATGGGCATTCGCGGCCGCGTCATGAGCCTGTACATCATGGTGCTGATCGGCGGCCAGGCCATCGGCGGTCCCATGATCGGCTGGATCGCCGAACATCTGGATCCGCACACGGCCATCCTGGTGTCCGGCGGGGTGCCGGTGCTTGCGGCGCTGACTGTCGCCGTCGTGCTGGCCCGGCGCGGTGCGCTGACCCTCAAAGTGGACCTCAAGGACCGGCGCCGCCTGCTCCGGATTGTCAGCCGCGCAGCGGCTAAGCGTCCAGCGGGGCGTGCGGGTACTCCGCCTGCCGCTGCTGGAACTGCAGCACGTCCTTGTTGAGGATCTCGCCGTCGCGGATCTCGATGGCCCGGGCGATCGTCTCATTTCCGGCCCACGCCTCGGGGCCGGAAACCACGGTGTCCAGGAAGGGGAGCAGCGCTTCGCTGATCTCCCAGCTGGAGGAGTTCCACAGGTAGGACGGACTGTGGTCCACTGCGTAGTAGTCAATGTGGTCGCCCACAGTGAGCATGGGCTCGGCGAAGGTGGTGGTCTTCGCCCAGCTGAAGCCCATCCCCTCGTCGCAGGAAACATCCACGATCAGGCTGCCGGGATGGAACGCTCCGAGGTCCTCTTCGCGCAAGTAGGTCAACGGGGCGTTGGGATCCTGCAGGGTGCAGTTGACCACAATGTCGCTCTCGGCGAGGAACGGAGCCAGCGGCACGCGCCCGCGTTCGGTGATGACCTGGCTGAGGAACGGCGCCTTGTCGTCATGGTCGAACTGCGCGATCCGCACCGAATGGATGGGAGAGCCGACGGCGGCAACGCCCCGGTTGGTCAGCACCTGGACGTCGTGGATGCCGTGGGCGTTCAGCGCCGTCACGGCGCCGCGGGCTGTAGCGCCGAAGCCGATCACGACGGCGGTGAGCCGCCGGCCGTAATCGCCCGTGGAACCGGTGAGTGCCAGGGCGTGAATGACCGAGCAGTAACCGGCCAGTTCGTTGTTCTTGTGGAAGACGTGGAGGCCGAAGCCGCCGTCGCTGGCCCAGTGGTTCATGGCCTCGAAAGCGATCAGCGTGAGCTTCTTGTCGATGGCCAGCTGGGTGACGGCGCGGTCCTGGACACAGTGCGGCCAACCCCAGAGGACCTGGCCGTCGCGGAGTTCTGCAAGGTCTTCGGGCTGCGGTTTGGGCAGCAGCACGACGTCGGCTTCGGCGATGATCTCGGTGCGGGTGGCAATCCGTCCCACGAGGGTGGCCAGGTGGTCGTCCGAGATGCCGAACCGTTCACCGTAGCCCTCTTCGAGGACGATCTGCTGCCGCACTTCCGGTGCGATGCGGTCAAAATGGAGGGGGTGCAGCGGGAGCCGGCGTTCGTCCGGCTTCCTTGTGCTGGCAAGGACTCCGAGGATGAGGTGGTTCGCGGAACCGGTCACTTCTTTTTGGGGCTCGCTGCCTTGGCGGCCGTTACCTTGTCGAGGGAGCTGGGCGGCGCTGCCGCGGCCCTCTTGTCGGCACGTTTTTCCTTGATGGATTTGCCGGATTTTGCGGATGCTGCTTGACGCGGGGACTTGTCAGCCATGATTGCTCCTGTAGCGGAACCGAAGGGGTTCCTGACTCCTGACGATACAGGTAGCAACCTAATGCCCCGGCGGAATAGCGGGGTGAGGAAGGCCGGCGGAAGAAATGGAGCGGCTGACGGGAATCGAACCCGCGTATCAAGCTTGGGAAGCTAGCGCTCTACCATTGAGCTACAGCCGCAAGGGGTCCCGCCAATACCTCGGCCAGGTCCCGGTTGCGTCAACCGGATTTACTTTACCCCAGCCGTGCACCCTCCTTGAACAGGGACACGTCCGTCAGGCAGCAGGACCCTTTCGGTAACGCTTGGGTCCGTTCGATAACTGTTCGGTTAAGGCGCGCCCGCAGCCGCCCAGGGAAAGCCCGGGCTGACTATCCTGTGTGGGTTAGCTGCAGTATCAGGGGAACGGGCTACGCCAGAACGCTGTCCGACAACCAAGGGATCCCCGTGGCATTTGCAGAGTACGAGGTCGTCGTGGAACGCGATGCCATGACCGTGTACCGGTTCCTGCAGGACGGGCTGAACCTTCCCTCATGGCGGGAAGGCATTCGGAACATTGAACTTCGTGCGGGCGCCGTCGGTGCCAAGGGCGCGGTTTACCAGCAAACCCTCACGGGCCCTGCGGGACGCCCCATTGCCGCAGACTTCCAAATTACGCACCTGCGGCCCGGTGCAGAGATCCAGTTCCAGGTGGTTGCCGGCCCCGCCCGCCCGCACGGCGGCTACTACCTGAGCAGCGAGGGGACCAACACCAGGGTCCGCTTCGCGCTGGAGTACCGGCCCAAAGGCCTCGCAGGGTTGATGGATTTCATGATCCAACGGACCATGAAGACGGAAGTGGCCCAGCTGGAACGACTTAAGCAGGTTCTGGAAGCCCGGCCGGCCGAGTCTTAGCAGCGCGGCGCACCGCTTACCGGGTTACTGTGCGAGCCGCTGGCCCGCCCACGCACCCGTGATGGACGACGGCGACGCCAGGCTTCCGCCGCTGAGGTCCCAGTACTGCACCACGTCGCCGGCGCGCCGAAGGGCCAGCCCCCTCGAGTTCAGCCCCGTGACATCCCGGAGCGAACGAATGGCGGTGACGTCCGTCCATCCGCTGGCCACCACGGCCCGGGCTTCGGCCCGCGGCGCCGGCGCGCCCGAGCCTCGGTAGAGACGAACGTTTCCGTCCGGCTGCCGGGCCAGCAGGTCCTGGAAACCGTCGCCGTCGTAATCCGCCATGGCCAGCCGGTTGGCTGTCACTCCGGATGCCATCAGCGTCCGTTCCACCAGGTCCACTTTCCCGCGGTTCGGGTACAGCCAGAGGTTTCCGGAGCCGTCCAGGGCCACCAGTTGCGGGAGCCGGTTGTTGGCGCACCAGCCTCCCACTGCCACCGTCATGCCGGCCCAGCCGGACCGTCCCAGCGTTACGGCGGTGAGGAACCCGCCGCCCGCCGCACCTGAGTGCAGCGTGACGCGCCCGTCAGTCCACTGGACCAGGACGTCAAAGACACCGTCCCGCTCCCAGTCCGTGACAAAAAGCTCCTTGGCGGAACCGAAACCGGTGCCGATGACCTGCTGTGCGCCGTACTGCCGGTTCCCCAACGACGGGCGGTTGAGGAGCTGGCCTGTCGAGTCAACTGAGACAAGGTCGCCGGGACCCTTGATGGCTGCCGCGGCCAGGGAGGCCGTCGGCGGCATGTGCCGTGACAGGGGGTCGCACACACTCGCTGGCTGCACCGGCAATGTGCTGGTGCCGCCCGGGCTGGACGTGGTGCCCGCGGGCAAGGAGCTGTACCCAAAGAAGTTCACCACGCCCCACATGGTGTACCGGTTGGGGGTGGTCTGCCAGTTGCCGTCCGTGAAGGTGATGCCGATGCCCATCACATTGAACCGCGGGTCTTTCAGGAGCGCGTTATGGGCGGGTGAGCCCTTCCACCACTCCACTAGCTGCGCGGCATCGCGGTCCCAGCGGACTGCGATGACCTCGCCGGCACCGTTCGTGGGGCTAAGGGCCCGCGAATCGGTCCAGAAGCTCGAGCGGTGTTCGATGACTTCCCGGGACGCGATGCTGTCCGACCACTCCTGGGCCATCCCGGCCACCGTGGCGTGGTACTTCACAGCGGGCAGGCCGAATGATGCCCGGTAGCTGTTGATGGCGTTGAACACAGCATTGATCTGTGAAGACGCGTCGTCGCGGACCAGCGCCTGGGTTGTCAGCGACTCGCTGCGGAGGGATTCCGTTCCCGTCGCGGGGGCCGTTTGCTCCGGTGACGCCTGG
Source organism: Arthrobacter oryzae (assembly GCF_030718995.1). Lineage (NCBI taxonomy): Bacteria > Bacillati > Actinomycetota > Actinomycetes > Micrococcales > Micrococcaceae > Arthrobacter > Arthrobacter oryzae. The sequence goes on along the minus strand of NZ_CP132204.1, from coordinate 1,391,828 downwards.
GTGAGTGCCGCCAGGTCTGACTCCGTGGCCGACAGCGGGGGAATGGACGCCGGTTCGGGCGCTGAGTCCGAAGCCGGTTCCTCGGTTGACGCCTCGGTGGAGGGAGAGTCGGGCTGTGCCTCGGTGGAGAGCGTGCCGGCGGCTGCGACGGAGTCCGCTGTTCCCGAGGTGTCGGCCAAAGCGGCCGCGGGGCTGCCGGGGTCCCCTTCTGTGATATCGGGGTCCACGGCGGGGGCGAGGCGCCGGTCCGGCGACGCAGCAGCGGCGTCTGTTCCGCCGTCGTACACGGCCGACGGCGGGCCGAGGGTCACGCTCTGCGTTTGACCGCCCGCCACGGAAGACACGGCGGGGTCCGGGCTTGAGGAAGATCCCCCCAGCTGGCCGGCGGCAGGCGGGATGAGCGCCAGAACGCAGATCATGGCCGCCAGTGCACGTGCCGAAATTTTCCTCAAGCCAACCCCAGATCCGATAGGCGCCGCCTCCTGGAGAGGGAGAACCACTGTCACAACAGCAACTTCACGCTCATCCTTTATCGGAGATGACGTTCCTTAACAGCAGTAACAGTAACCCCGGACCGCGGGCTCGGCAATGGTGCGGTATTTTTGAGTGTGCTGATCTCCGACCGCGATATTCGTGCCGAAATTGATTCCCAACGGATTGTCCTGGACCCGTACGATCCGGTGATGGTCCAGCCGTCATCCGTGGACGTCCGGATTGACCGGTTCTTCCGGTTGTTCGACAACCACAAGTACGCCCACATCGACCCCGCCGAGGACCAGCCCGAGCTGACGCGACTCGTGGAAGTGGACGCCGGCGAGCCGTTCATCCTCCACCCCGGCGAATTCGTGCTGGGGTCCACGTACGAAACCGTCACCTTGCCGGACGACATTGCGGCACGCCTCGAAGGCAAGTCCTCACTTGGCCGGCTGGGCTTGCTGACGCACTCCACCGCAGGGTTCATCGATCCCGGATTCTCCGGCCACGTCACCCTGGAGCTGTCCAACATGGCCACGCTGCCCATCAAGCTGTGGCCGGGCATGAAGATCGGCCAGCTGTGCTTCTTCAAGCTGAGTTCGGCCGCTGAATTCCCCTACGGATCCGGCGAGTACGGCAACCGCTACCAGGGCCAGCGCGGTCCCACGGCCAGCCGCAGCCACCTGAACTTCCACCGCACCGAAATCTGAGGGAGCGTCGCCGGGGAGGCGGCAGGATCTGAGAGAGCGTCGCCGGGGAGGCGGCAGGATCTGAGAGAGCGTCGCCGGGGAGGCGGCAGGATGTGAGAGAGCGTCAGATGGGGCGGGCGACGGGTCGGGCCCTGGCCGGACGCAGCATCTTGACGATCGGCTCCACGTAGCGGGCCGCCAGCGGCCCCATGATCGCCATGATGAGCACGTAGGCCGTGGCCAGCGCTGCGAGGTCCTGCGGCACCACGCCGGAGGCCACTGCCAGCCCGGCGATCACGATGGAGAACTCGCCGCGGGCAATCAGCGCGGCCCCCGCACGGAAGCGGCCGGGCAGCCCAATCCCTGCCCGCTTGGCCGCCCAGACTCCGGTGATCATCTTGGTGGCGGCCGTGAGGACCGCCAGGAGCAGTGCCCAGCCGAGCACCGGCGGGATGGACGCGGGGTCCGTGTTGAGGCCGAAGACCACAAAGAAAAGCGCTGCGAACAAATCCCGCAGCGGCTCGAGGACCCGGGTTGCACTGTGTGCAGTGGCTCCGGAAATGGCGATCCCCAGCATGAACGCCCCCACTGCGGCCGAGACCTGCATGGCGGCGGCGAGGCCGGCAACGAGGAGCGCAGCCCCGAGCAGGTTCAGCAGGAACACCTCTGAGTTTTCGCTGTGTACCGCCTTGGACACGTGGTGCCCGTGCCGGAGGGCCACCACCAGCACCACCGCCACCACTGCAAGCGAAATCCCCACGGTCTGCAGTCCCACGAGGAAGCTGACCCCGGCCAGGGTCGCTGTCAGGATGGGCAGGTAGATGGCCATCGCAAGGTCCTCGAAAACCAGGATGGAGAGCACCACCGGGGTTTCACGGTTACCGATCCGACCGAGGTCCGTGATCACCTTGGCGGCAATGCCGGATGAGGATATGTAGGTCACTCCGCCCATCACCATGGCCCCCACTAGGCCCCAGCCCAGCAGGACGGCAAGCCCGGCGCCGGGTAGAAAGTTCAGCAGGAGGTCAAGGACACCGGCTTTCCAGGACCGGCGCAGCCCCGTGACCAGTTCGGCGGCCGTATATTCCAATCCGAGCATAAGCAGCAGGAGGATGACGCCGATCTCGCTGGAGATATGTGCGAACTCGTGCATGCCCTCGAGCTTGACCAGGCCGCCGGCGCCGAAAAACAGCCCGCCCACCAAATACAGGGGAATGGGGGACATCCCGATCCGCCCGGCCAGCCTGGCCAGCAGGCCCAGGCAGAACACGACGGCCCCCAGTTCGATGAGGGTTAGCGCGAGCGGGTCCATGCCGCTTAGCCGTTGCGCAGGATATCGGCCGCCGTATCGAGGCCTTCTTGCGTTCCCACCGCCACGAGCAGGTCGCCCGGGTGAAGGACGACGTCAGGCCCGGGGGAAGGGAGGACTTCGCCTTCCCGCATGATGGCGACGATGGAGACGCCGCTCCGGGTGCGGATGCAGGCCTTGCCCATGGGCTGGTTGTGGAACGGTGATTCCCCGCCGATGGAGAACTGGCGGGTGACGATTCCGGGAATTTCGCGGTGCTCCTCGGAAAGCTGCATGGCCAGCCGCTGTCCGCCGAGCAGGTTCCCCAGGGCTGCGGCTTCTTCGGCAGTCAGGGGAATGGACGCCTGGCACGTGTCCGGATCGTCCCAGGTGGAAACGATCAGTTCGGTCTGCCCCTCGCGGTACTCCACCACGCCGATCCGGCGTCCGGAAGCGGTCATGAAATCCTTGCGCCTGCCGAGGCCAGGGAGGTCTGTCTCATCCACGTTCATGGCACCAGCCTAGTCCGCGCCTGGGCAGTTGGAGCGTCGAAACGGCTATTTCCCCGCCGCCCGCTCAGGCGGCCGGAACCACGGCGATTTCCACTTTCCCGGGCGGCTTGACCGGCAGTAGCACCAGCAGCCCGGCCAGCAGCACCGCCATGATGCCGAGGATTCCCCAGCGCTGGGCTTCCCCCGGCGCCACGAGCGGCGAGGCCACCGCGATGCAGAGCGTAAAGAGTGTCGGCGCCAGGAAGCTGACGGCGCGGCCGGTGGTGGCGTACAGGCCAAAGAGTTCCCCGGACTCCCCGTGCGGCGCCAGCCGGGCAAGGTACGCGCGGGACGACGACTGGGCCGGACCTACGAAGAGGCACAGGAACAAACCGAATACCCAGAAGGTGGTGGTGCCGGCCCAGTCCTGGCCGAAGAAGACGTAGCTGCTATTGCCCAGGACCAGGATGGCAGTGCCCGCAACCAGCAATCCCACGAGCGAGCCGAGGATGACGGCCTTGGGCCCGATCCGGTCGTCCAGGAAGCCGCCGATCATGGCTCCCACGGCAGCGACGATGTTGCCGAAGATCGCGAAGAAAATGACTTCCTTCAGCTCGAAGCCGAAGGTTCCCGCCGCGATGATTCCGCCAAATGTAAAGACAGCGGCCAGGCCGTCCCGGAAGATGGCGCTCGCGAGGAGGAAGAAGATGGTGTGCGGGCTGGTCCGGTAGATCGCCTTGATGCGGCGCAGCAGCAGGCCGTAGGAGGCCGCGAATCCCAGTTTGGCGCCTGGCTGCGGCCTGGGCAGTTCCGGTACGGCGAACAGGACAGGCAAGGCAAAGATGAAGAACCAGAGGGCGGAGAACACCGCGACGAGGCGGATGTTGAGGCTGTCCTGGGTGGAGGCGCCGAACCAAGCGAAGCTGGGCTGGACGAACAGCTGCAGCACGATCAGCAGGGCGACGATGCCGCCGAGGTAGCCCATTCCCCAGCCAAAGCCGCTGACCTTGCCGATGTTCTTCGGGGTGGAGATCTGCGCCAGCATGGCGTTGTAGTTGACGCCGGCGAATTCGAAGAAGACGTTGCCGAGGGCGATGAGCGTGACGCCCAGGAGTAGGAACTCGGGGCGCGGAAACACGAAAAAGCACAATCCGGTCAGGACGGCGACGGCGGCCGTGTTCACCCCCAGCCACAGCTTCCGGCGGCCGCCGGTGTCTGACCGCTGGCCCGTCACGGGGGCCAGGAGTGCGATGGCAGCGCCGGCTATCGCCAAGGCTCCGCCGAGCACGGCCGAGGCCTGGTCCTCGCCGCCGAAGGCGTTGGAGGTCAGGTACACGGTGAACACGAACGTGGTCATCACCGCGTTGAAAGCCGCTGAACCCCAGTCCCAGGCGGCCCAGGCAAGGACCTTTCCCTTGCTGGCGGCCTTCGTGCCGGACTCCAGTTCGGACGGGGGCTGGGTAGCCGGGGAGGCGGCGACGCGGTTCATAGGCTGAATGGTATCCGCCCCCGGCGATACGGGGAGCGATTTGCGAGTGAACGAAGGGTGGAACCTTCCCGGCGTCACGGGGATTCCGTGCTGCAGGCCGCGGAGTCATGTCAAAAGTGATTGCAACCGCTTGATAAACTGTGGGCACTGAACCTGACGAATGACCGCCTGCTCCAACTTTTGACAATCGAATCCCTGACGTTGCGGAGATACCAGTGATCACAGTCCTTGCCGTGCATTTCGCGGTGGCTGCCGTGGCGCCGTTCTTCTTCAAAAAATTCCGCAGGAACGCGTTCTACGCGCTGGCCGCGGTCCCCGCAGGTTCGTTCGTCTGGCTTCTCCTGCAGCGTGAGGCCGTCTATTCCGGCGCGGCCGGCCAGGCCTCCGGGGCACACTCGTCCACGGGAAGCGCCGTCACGGAGATCATTCCCTGGATTCCCGAACTGAAGATCGAGCTCGCCTTCCGGATGGACCCGCTGGCCTGGATCATGTCCCTGCTGGTGCTCGGAGTGGGCGCCTTGGTGCTGGTCTACTGTGCGCGCTACTTCAAGAACAAGGACAGCAACCTCGGCGGCTTCGGCGCCCAGCTCCTGGCCTTCGCCGGGGCGATGTTCGGCCTGGTCACGGCCGATGACCTGCTCCTGATGTTCATCTTCTGGGAACTCACCACCATCCTGTCCTACCTGCTGATCGGCTACGCCCGCACCAGGCTCTCCGCGCGGCGCTCCGCGCTCCAGGCGCTGATGGTCACCACGGCGGGCGGCCTGGCCATGCTGGTGGGCCTTATTGTCCTGGGCTCCAGCGCCGGAACGTACCGGATCTCGGCCATCCTGGAACAGGCTCCCGTGCTGGCCGCCGGGCCGGCAGCGGATGCCGTGGCTGCCGCCGTCGTACTGATCCTCATCGGTGCCGTGACGAAGTCGGCGCTCATCCCGTTCCACTTCTGGCTCCCCGGAGCCATGGCGGCCCCCACCCCCGTGAGTGCCTACCTCCACGCCGCGGCGATGGTCAAGGCCGGCGTCTACCTCGTGGCGCGGCTGGCGCCGGGGTTCGCCGAGACGGCGTACTGGCTGCCCATGGTGCTGGGGCTGGGCCTGGCCACCATGCTGGTGGGCGGGTACCGGGCGCTCCGGCAGACCGACATCAAGCTCATCCTCGCGTACGGCACGGTTAGCCAGCTGGGCTTCCTCACCATGGTGGTTGGCCTCGGCAAACCGGACGCAGCGCTGGCCGGGCTGGCCCTGCTGCTGGCGCACGGCCTCTTCAAAGCCACCCTGTTCCTGGTGGTGGGCATCATCGACCACCAGTCCGGGACCCGTGACCTCCGCAAGCTGTCCGGCGTCTACAAGTCCTCCCGTGCCCTTGCTGTTGTTGCTGCCATCGGTGCCGCCTCGATGGCAGGCATCCCGCCGCTGGCAGGCTTTGTAGCCAAGGAATCGGTGTTCGAGGCCTTCGTGCACTACGGCACCTCCCCTGATTCCAGCGGGCAGCCGGGCGCCTGGGGCCTGGTGGTGCTCGCGGGGCTGGTCCTGGGGTCCATCCTCACCTTCGCCTACAGTGCACGTTTCATGTGGGGCGCCTTCGCGTCGAAACCGGGCCTCGACCCCACGCCGTTCAAGGCCATCAAGCCGTCCTTCCTTGCCGCCCCGGCCGTGCTGAGCCTGCTCACCATCGTCTACGGGCTGTGGCCGGCACCGGTGGACGCGTGGATCCAGCCGTACGCTGCGGAATTCGTGCACGACGGCGGCGACCCGGCCGCTGCGGCGGGCCACCTTGCGCTGTGGCACGGGCTTACTCCCGCGCTGGGACTGACGGCCATCACCTTCGCGCTCGGCCTGGCGATGTACTACGGACGGAACCTCGTTGCACGGGCCCAGGGCAGGGTCCCGGCGTGGGTGGACGGGGACCGCGCCTACCAGATGACGATCGGCGCCCTGGACGACGTCGCCGTCTGGGTCACGGGGCGCACACAGCGTGGTTCGCTGTTCTTCTACCTGGCCGTGATCCTCACCGTGGCGTTCGCGCTGCCGCTCACCGCCCTGCTCATTGCCGGCAAGCCCCTGCCGGACAACCTCTATTTCATCGATCCGAATTCCCCGCTGCAGCTGGTGGCGGGAGCCGGCATCGTCATCGGTGCGCTGGCCGCCGTAAAGGCCAACAAGCGGTTCCTCGCGGTGCTGATGGTTTCCGTGACCGGCTACGGGATTGCCCTGATGTTCGCCCTGCAGGGCGCCCCGGACCTGGCCCTGACCCAGATGCTGGTGGAAACCATCATCCTGGTGGCATTCGTCCTGGCCATGCGCAGCCTGCCCGCGGAGCTCCGGGACCGCACCGGCGGCAAATACCGGGTGATCCGCGTGATCATCGGGGCGGCCTTCGGGCTCACCATGATCTTCGTGGCCATCTACGCCATGGGCGCGCGGATCGCGACGCCTGTGTCCCTGGAGTTTCCGCGGCTCGCGTATGAAGGCGGCGGGGGACTGAACATCGTCAACGTCACCCTCGTGGACATCCGGGCGTGGGACACCTTCGGCGAGATCTCCGTGCTCGCCCTGGCAGCCACCGGCGTGGCCAGCCTCATTTTCGTGAAGGGGCGCGGCGACGGCATCCGGGCCTCGTCCTCCGTGGCCGAGGGGACGGTGGGCCGGCGGTCCGGAGCCGGCCAGAGCTCGCGGGACAGTGCCGCGCTGGCCCTGAGCCGCAAGTTTGCCGCCTCCACCCGGGACGCCTGGCTCGTGGCGGGACGCACCCTGGCTCCCGAGCGCCGCTCCATCATCTTCGAAGTGGTCACCCGGCTGGTGTTCCACTCGATGATCGTCTTCTCCATCTACCTCCTGCTGGCCGGCCACAACCTGCCGGGCGGCGGGTTCGCCGGCGGACTGACCGCCGGGCTGGCCCTCACCATCCGCTACCTCGCGGGCGGCCGCTTCGAACTGCGGGAGGCCACTCCGGTCGGGGCCGGGACGCTCCTGGGCATCGGCCTGGCCACGGCTGCGGCGTCCGGGGTGGTTCCGCTGCTGCTGGGCGGCCAGGTGTTCCAGAGCGCCATCATCGAGCTGTGGCTGCCCGTGTTCGGCGACATCAAGTTCGTCACCTCCACCATTTTCGACATCGGCGTCTACATCGTGGTGGTGGGACTGGTATTGGACGTGCTGCGGAGCCTGGGCGCGGAGATCGACGAGCACTTTGAAGAAAACCCTGAAGCCGAGACCCCGGCGCAGGAAGCGGATGAAGTTCCCGCCGAAACCACCGGGAGGGGGAAGGCATGAGCGTCAACCTGACATTGCTGACCGTCATGGGTGCGCTCTATGCGTGCGGTATCTACCTGATCATGGAACGCAGCCTCACCAGGGTGCTGCTGGGCCTGATGCTGCTGGCCAACGCCACCAACATGCTGATCCTGGCCACCGGCGGCTACGCAGGCCTGGCCCCGATGTTCAGCAAGGACACTGACCCGCGGGACTACAACGACCCCCTCCCGCAGGCCCTGATCCTGACATCGATCGTGATCTCCTTCGCCGTGACCGCGTTCATGCTGGGCATCATCTACCGGACCTGGGTGCTGGCCCGCCGCGATGAGATCCAAGACGACGTCGAGGATATCCGCGTTGCCGAAACCCCCAGCTTCGATGCCGAGGACGATTCCGAGATCCCCGTGGAAACGTCCGAATTTCCGCTGACCATGGTGGGCTCCGACGGCCGGGGAATATCCAATTCGGGCATGTCCGGCTCCGGAGACTCCGAGACCGGCACCGTGAAGGCGGGCGACCACAAGATCAAAGCCAAGGACGCCGCCGCCGAAGAGCAGCCCGGCTCCCAGAACGTGACCCCCGGCCCGGAAGGAGGCGTGAAGTGAACATCGCAAGCTTTGCCCCGCTCGCCGTCGTACTTCCCATCCTCGGTGCCGCACTGACGTTCGTGCTGATCCGGCACTCGCGGGCCCAGCGGGCCGTCAGCATCACGCTCCTGTCCCTGACCCTCCTGCTGGAGTGCGTGCTGCTGGCCTCGGTCTGGGACGGCGGGACCGCAGCCGTCAATATCGGCGGCTGGCTGCCGCCGTGGGGCATCGTGATGGTGGTGGACCAGTTCTCCTCCCTGATGCTGGTGGTCTCCTCCACGGTCAGCCTCGCCGTCCTGGTGTACGCCACCGGCCAGGGAATGGCCGACGGCGACCAGGACGCGCCGCTGTCGATCTTCCACCCCACCTACCTGATCCTGGTGGCCGGGGTGTCCAACGCGTTCCTCTCAGGAGACCTCTTCAACCTCTACGTGGGGTTCGAGATCCTGCTGACGGCAAGCTACGTGCTGATGACCCTCGGAGGTACAGGCCCCCGCATCCGCGCCGGCGTCACGTACGTGGTGGTCTCCGTGGTGTCGTCCGTTCTGTTCCTGATCGCCATCGCCATGATCTACGGTGCCACCGGAACCATCAACATGGCGGACCTCGCCATCAAGCTCGCGGACCTGGATTCCGGGACGCGGATGCTGCTGCACGTGATGCTGCTGGTGGCCTTCGGCATCAAGGCGGCTGTCTTCCCGCTGTCCTTCTGGCTCCCTGACTCGTACCCCACCGCGCCGGCCCCCGTCACGGCCGTGTTTGCCGGCTTGCTGACCAAGGTGGGCGTCTATGCAATGGTGCGCACCGAGACGCTCCTCTTCCCGGGGGACTCGCTGAACACTCCGCTGATGGTGGCGGCCCTGCTGACCATGGTGGTGGGAATCCTGGGCGCCTTGGCCCAGAGCGACATCAAGCGTCTGCTCTCGTTCACCCTGGTGAGCCACATCGGCTACATGGTGTTCGGGCTGGCCATGTCCTCGGTGGCCGGCCTGGGCGCCGCCGTGTTCTACGTGGCCCACCACATCACCATCCAGACCAGCCTCTTCCTTGTCACGGGCCTGATCGAACGGCGCGGCGGAAGCTCGTCGATCGACCGCGTAGCCGGACTTGCCAAGCTGTCCCCGGTGCTTGCCCTGCTGTTCTTCATCCCGGCCATGAACCTTGCCGGCATCCCGCCGTTCTCGGGGTTCCTCGGCAAACTCGGGCTGCTGCAGGCCGGTGTGGAGCTCGGCACTCCGCTTGCCTACGCCCTGGTGATCGGCGGTGTCCTGACCAGCCTGCTGACGCTGCTGGCCGTTGCCCGCGTGTGGAACCGAGCGTTTTGGCGCAAGCCCGAGGACGCCGAGAACCCGGACCCCGTGCTGCTGGCGGACCCTGAGGACGCCGACACGGGCGACCGTGCGGGCAAACGGAATGTCACGCTGCTGCCGCGGACCATGGTGGGATCAACGATGGGGCTCGTCGCTTTCGGCGTCGCGCTTACCGTCTTCGCCGGGCCGCTGTTCCGGGTGGCGGACCAGTCCGCCGTGGACATGCTGGACAGGTCCTCCTACATCCAGGCGGTACTGGGCGAGAACGCTCCCGTGCCCCCGCTCGCGCAGCCTGAACCACCCCAGCCTGAACCTGCGCAACCGGTGGACTCGCAGCCGGTGGACTTGCAGCTCGGGGGGCAGAAATGAACCGCCGGCGGATCTCCATCCGGCAGGAACTGCCCCTGCTCGTCTGGCTGGTCTTTGTATGGGGTGCGCTCTGGCAGGACTTCAGCCCCGGAAACCTCCTGTTCGGAGCCCTCATCGCCGTGGTGGTGGCGCGGTTGTTCTACTTGCCTCCGGTGGAACTGGGGGGCCGGTTCAATGTTCTGCGGGCCGTCCCGTTCGCGATCGTTTTCCTGGGCAAAGTGGTGGCCGCCAGCTTCCAGGTGCTGTACCTGGCCGTGGCCCGCGGGCCCAAGGTGACCAACGCCGTCGTCGCGGTCCGGCTCCGCAGCCACTCGGATCTGATGGTCACCGCCACCGGACATGTCATCTCGCTGATTCCCGGCTCTCTGGTGGTGGAGGTGGACCGCTCCACCTCCACGCTCTACATTCACGGACTGAACGTCCGGAGCGGAGAGGACATCGTGAACCTGCGCAAGGAGGTCCGGGATGCCGAGGCGGCTTTGATCCGGATCATGGGCACCAGAGAGGAACTGGCCGCACTGAAACAGGAGGTGGACGCATGATGGACATCGTGCTGACCGTAACGGCCGTGATCCTGTCCTTGGCGGCAGCCGGGGCCATCGTCCGGATCGCCATCGGCCCGTCCCTGCTGGACCGGGTGCTGGCCTCGGACGTGCTGCTGGCCATCATCGGCGCCACGCTCTGCATCGACATGGCCGTGAACAGGCATCTGAACAACCTGATGCTGCTGGTGGCGCTGTCCATCATCGGGTTCATCGGATCAGTGACCGTGGCGCGCTTCGTGGCCGACCGGCGGGAGCAGCCCAATGAATCCTGAACCATCTTCCGTGGACGCCATCATTGACACGGTGTCGGCTGTTTTTATGGTGGTGGGCGCCGTGATGTCCCTCGGCGCGGCGATCGGCCTGCTGCGCTTCCCGGACCTGATGAGCAGGATGCACGCGGCCACCAAGCCCCAGGTGCTGGGGCTCTTCCTGCTGCTGGCCTCGGTGGGCCTGCAGCTGCGGACCTGGTGGGTGTGGCCGGTGCTGTTCGTGGCGTGGATCTTCCAGGTGCTCACCGTTCCGGTGTCCGCGCACATGGTGGGAAGGGCCGGCTACCGCACCAAGCACCTGCACAGGGAGCTCCTGACGGTGGACGAGCTGGAAGCCGTGGTGCTGAAGGCCGCCGACAAGAAAACTGCCGAGCCGCAGGACCCGGGCAAGCGGTCCGGGGACGACCACCAGCGCGGATCAGCCTAGGGATCACTCTGCAAAGAGTTTTTGTCCAGATAACGCGACGTGGAGGCCGGTTAGCTCGCGTTATCTGGACAAAAACTCGGGTTGGGTTGGGACCTAGACGATGTCCTGGCTCTTGGCGAAGCGCGTGATCGCACGCTGGGTGCCGCGGTTGGCCAGGACCTGGATGATGGCGCTGACAGCCGCCGAAATCAGCGCGAAGGTCAGGGCGGTGCGCAGGGTGGTGGGGACGTCATCCTTGTCGCCCTTCGGGGGCTTCCGGCCGGTGACCTTTTCCCAGACAACGTCGACGGCCTTGGTGCCGGCGAACCCGGCCAGCAGGCTTACTCCGGTCCCAAACAGCTTGATGAAGAAACTCATATCCAGTACCCCTTACAGGTGGGAGACGGCGGAAACAGGACTTCCCCTAGCCTAACCGCATCAGCCCCGCCGGATCACCGCCGATTGTGACACCGGCCCCGGGATTCGGCGGGCCCGCGGGTGTAAACTTATGCACGCCCACAAGGGCGAATTGATACGACAGGGGAGCGTCGCCGTCGGGCATCACTGGAAAAGTCCAGGGAACCGGAGGCGGGCGCTGAGAGTGCGGACAGCCGCAGACCCTCGAACCTGATCCGGTTAGTACCGGCGCAAGGGAGTCGAGTTCTCAGAGTGACCGGCAGCAGGCGGCGGAAGCCGCGGCCCCGCCGGCAACCACTCTCCCCTCCTGTACCTCAGGAGGAAGACATGACTGATATTTCTGCAAAGCAGACACTGCCACACAGCAAGCGCAGCTGGCGTGTGGTGGACATTGTGGTTGCCGCGTTGATCGCAGTGGCCGGCGGCGTCATTTTCTGGGCCTGGTCCCAGGGGGCCGCCGCGGTTTCGCCGGCCATGAACGCCGTGTACCCGCCGCTGACCGGCCTCATTGCCGGCGGCTGGATGATTCCCGCCGTCCTGGGCATGCTGATCATCCGCAAGCCGGGCGCCGCCCTGTTCTGTGAATCGGTAGCCGCCACGGGAGAACTGATCATGGGCTCGCAGTACGGTGCGTCGGTGCTGTTCTCCGGCTTCGTGCAGGGGCTCGGTGCGGAGATCATCTTTGCGGTGTTCGTGTACAAGAAGTTCAACCTGCCCGTGTCGCTGCTGGCCGGTGCCGCTGCAGGCCTCTTCTGTGGCCTGAACGACTCGTTCGCTCCGTGGGGCTGGAACATCGCCTACGCTGCCGGCGACAAGCTGGCGTACATCATTTTCACCGCCATCTCCGGAGCCGTCATCGCCGGTGCACTGTCCTGGATCGCCACCCGCGGCTTGGCCAGGACCGGTGTGCTCAGCTCCTTCGCCTCCCGCAAGGCAGCAACGGAGCCCGTCTTCTCCTGATGAACGCACACTGCTCATGACATCGTCGGACTACGTCCGCCCGGCAGCGGTCACGGCGCGCGGCTGGGGCTGGCGGCACGCCGGCCGGTCCCTGCCGGCCGTCCGCGGCCTGGACCTGGACATCCGGCCGGGCGAACGCGTGCTGCTGCTCGGTCCGTCCGGCGCCGGTAAATCCACGCTGCTGCACGCCCTCGCCGGCGTGCTTGGAGACAGCGACGCCGGCGCCCACCACGGGGGCACGCCGGACGCCGAGGACTCCGACGAGACCGGCAGCTTGCTGATCGACGGCGCCCCGCCGCGTGCCCGGCGAGGGTCCGCCGGCCTGATGCAGCAGGACCCGGAGACGCAGGTTGTCCTCTCCCGGGTGGGGGACGACGTCGCCTTCGGCGCCGAGAACCTTGCCGTGCCCCGCGCGGACATCTGGACGCGCGTCGGGGAGGCGCTCGACGACGTCGGGCTGGCGCACCTGCCGCTGGACCACCCGACGTCGGCCCTGTCCGGCGGGCAGAAACAGCGCCTTGCGCTCGCCGGCATCCTCGCCATGCGCCCGGGACTGCTGCTCCTGGACGAGCCCACCGCCAACCTTGACCCGGCCGGAGTGCTGGAAGTCCGCGACGCCGTGGGCCGGTGCCTGGATAAGACCGGGGCAACGATGGTGGTGGTGGAACACCGCGTCGGCGTGTGGAAAGACCTCGTGGACCGGATCGTGGTGCTGCAGCCGGGATCCGCCACGGATTCTGCAGTGCTCCTGGACGGCGCCCCGGACCAGGTCCTGGCACAGGCGCGGGACCTGCTCATCGCCGCCGGCGTCTGGGTGCCCGGGTACGTCCCGGCGACCCGGACGCGGTCCGGTGCCGCGGGCGGAGCACCCGGTGATGCCGGGGCGCCCGCGGGCGTGGCCTCGGGGGGAGTGCCGGGTAACGGGAACCTCCTGCTGGCAGCGGAGCACCTGGCCGTCTCCCGCGAACGTCCCCGCCGGAGGGGCTTCAAGGCCGTCCCGCCCGTCCCGGTGCAGTCCGGCATCACGGCGCAGGTCCGGACCGGGCAGGCGCTGACCATCACCGGCCCCAACGGTTCCGGCAAGTCCACGTTTGCGCTGACCCTGGCCGGGCTGCTCCGGCCGGTGGAAGGCAAGGTCTCCGCGACGGTGGACCTCAGCGAAGGCGCGGGCATTGATCCGTACAAGTGGAAGGCGGAGCAGCTTATTTCGCGGATCGGCACCGTGTTCCAGGAGCCGGAGCATCAGTTCGTCACCGGCCGGGTGCTGGACGAGCTGATGTTCGGCCCGCGGCACCTGGGGCACGGCGAGGAACGCGTGGATGAACTCCTGGAACGCCTCCGGCTGGGCAAGCTGGTGGACGCGAACCCGTACACGCTCTCGGGCGGGGAGAAGCGCAGGCTGTCCGTCGCCACCGTGCTGGCCGCCCATCCCCGCGTGTTGATCCTCGACGAGCCCACCTTCGGCCAGGACGCCAACACCTGGGCGGAACTGGCATCCTTCCTGTCCGAGCTCCTCGACGCCGGCACCGCTGTGGTGTCCGTGACGCACGACCAGGAGTTCAGCGATGTCCTGGGCGGCACCGAGCTGACACTCGGTGCGCCTGAACTCAAACTTGCTGCGCTGAAACCCGGCCTGCACAACCCGGAGGTGACCGCACCGTGAGGGAAGCGTTGACCCTGGGCGCCAACCATGCCCTGCTCACGCGGGCCAATCCGCTGGCCAAGTTCGCCGTCGTGATGCTGATGACTGTGGTGCTGGCGCTGTCCATCGACTGGGTGTCCGCCTCTGTTGCGCTTGCCTTTGAGCTGCTCCTTTTTCCCCTGGCCGGGCTGACCGTCGTGCTGCTCTGGCAGCGGGGCTGGCCGCTGATACTGGCGGCAGCGCTGGGCGGCTGGAGCACCTCAATCCTGGCGCCGGACACCGGAAGGATCCTGCTCGACGTCGGCATTTGGTCCATCAGCGAAGGTTCGCTGGAGCTGGGGCTGGGATTCCTGTTGCGGGGCGTGGCGATCGCCCTGCCCGCGGTGCTGCTGATGAGCTGCACGGACCCCACGGACCTGGCCGACGCCCTGGCGCAGAAAGCGAAGCTGCCGCACCGCTTTGTGCTGGGTACGCTGGCGGCCATGCGGCTTGTGGGCCTGATGGCTGAGGAATGGCAGACCATCGGCATGGCCCGGCGTGCCCGCGGTGTGGGCTCGCACGGGAGCCCGGCGCAGCGGCTCCGGGCCACCCTGGGGCAGAGCTTCGGACTCTTGGTCCAGGCCGTCCGGCGGGCGTCCCGCCTCGCCGTCACCATGGAGGCGCGGGGGTTCGGCGGTGCGCAGCGGACCTGGGCACGTGAATCGACGTTCAGCACGCTGGACATCTGGGTGGTGCTCGGAGGGCTCCTGATTGCCGCTTCGGCCGTGTCCGCGGCAGTAGGGGCGGGCACGTGGAACATGGTGTTCCTCGAGCAGTAAACTGCATGGTTCGCGTCGCCATATCGCATCAGGAGAATAATCTGTGACCTTGGCGGCAGTGCGGGGTGATTTGCGCGCTGAAATAGCTCATGCGTGATATTTTTTTCCTATGACTCAAGAGACTGCTGAACACGTAGGCCTGCTGCTCCGCGATGCCCGCACTGAGAAGGGCTGGACCCAGGGGCAGCTTGCCGGCGAGCTGGGCACCAGCCAAAGCGCCATCGCCCGGATGGAGCAGGGCAAGCAGAACCTCAGCCTCAAGATGATCCAGCGGCTCGAAGCCATCGTGGGACGCAGTATCGTCAAGGTGGGCCGGCCGCAGATGACGCACCTCCGGGTGGAAGGCGGCCGCACGCTCTCCGGTTCAGTGGACGTCAACAGCAGCAAGAACGCCGGCGTGGCCCTTCTCTGCGCCAGCCTCATCAACCGCGGCACCACCACGCTGCGCCGGCTGGCCCGGATCGAGGAAGTGAACCGGATCGTTGAGGTCCTCACCAGCATCGGCGTCGAATGCACCTGGCTCAACGCCAATGACCTGCAGATCCGCCGCCCCGCCGTCCTGGACCTGGATTCCATGGACGTGGACGCTGCCCGCCGCACCCGCAGCGTGATCATGCTGCTGGGGCCGCTCCTGGACGAGTCCGCCGAGTACCGGCTCCCGTACGCGGGCGGCTGCGATCTGGGCACCCGCACCGTGGAGCCGCACATGCAGGCCCTGCGCCAGTTCGGCCTGTCAGTGGAGGCCACGTCCGGCTTCTACTCCGTGCAGGCACCACCGGCCGACGGCGACAACCGCACCTTTGTGTTGAGCGAACGCGGTGACACGGTCACCGAAAACGCCATCATGGCGGCTGCGCACCGCCGCGGCACCACCGTGATCCGCAACGCCAGCCCCAATTACATGGTCCAGGATCTCTGCTTCTACCTGCAGGGCCTGGGCGTGCAGATCGACGGCGTCGGCACCACCACGCTGAAGATCACCGGGCTGCCGTCCATCGACGTCGACATTGAATACTTCCCGTCCGAGGACCCCATTGAGGCGATGAGCCTCATCACCGCCGGCATCGTGACCAATTCAGAGGTCACCATCCGCCGGGTCCCCATCGAATTCATGGAGATCGAACTCGCCACCCTGGAACAGATGGGCCAGGAACTGGAAATCTCCGGCGAGTACTTTGCCCGCAACGGGCGCACCAGGCTGGTGGACGTCACCACCAAGCCCTCAGTGCTGCATGCTCCCGCGGACAAGATCCACCCCATGCCGTTCCCCGGGCTGAACATCGACAACCTGCCCTTCTTCGCCGTCATTGCCGGCAACGCCGAAGGCCAGACCATGATCCACGACTGGGTCTACGAGAACCGCGCCATTTACCTGACCGAGCTGAACAAGCTGGGAGCCCGCGTCCAGCTGCTGGATCCGCACCGGATCTACGTGAACGGACCCACGCGGTGGCGCGCCGCGGAAGTGGGCTGCCCTCCGGCCCTCCGGCCGGCCGCCTGCATCCTGCTGGCCATGCTGGCGGCCCGCGGGGTTTCCGAGTTGCGCAACATCTACGTGATTGAGCGCGGATACGAGGACCTGGCCGAGCGCCTCAACACCATCGGCGCGAAGATCGAGTACTTCCAGGACTGACCGTACGGTGGCTGGATGACGGCTCCGTTGCGGTGCCGCTCCAGTATCCGGCCCTGTCCAGTCCCGGCTCCTGTCTAACAGCGCGTCACGGGGGCACAATGTATGCATGCGAACTTTCGGGGTTGAGGAAGAGCTGCTGATTGTGGACCCCGTGACCGGGGAGCCGCTGGCGCTGGCGGACGCCCTCCTGACAGGGCGGAAGCTCGCTGCCGACGACGCGCCGGACAAGCCGCGGATCCCGGACCCCCACGATCCTGCCCGGCCCGACGGCGACACGGGGCTGACGGCTGAGCTTAAGCTTGAGCAGATCGAGACCCAGACCCGCCCGTGCCTGGACTATGCGGAGCTGCTCCTGCAGATCCGCCAGGGCCGAGCCCTGGCGGACACCGCCGCGAAGAAGCACAATGCGCGGGTGGCCGCGCTCGCTACTTCGCCGATTGCCTCCACGACGCACACCACGCCGAACCCCCGCTACGCCACCATGCAGGAGCGCTTCGGGCTGACCGTCCATGAACAGTTGACCTGCGGGTTCCACGTCCACACGTTCGTCGAGTCCCCCGAAGAAGGCGTTGCCGTCATCGACCGGATCCGGGACAAGCTGGCGGTCCTCACGGCGTTGAGCGCCAACTCGCCATACTGGAACGGCGTGGAGACCGGGTTCGAAAGTTACCGCACGCAGGCCTGGAACCGCTGGCCGACGTCGGGGCCGTCCCAGATCTTCGGCACCCACTCCATGTACCGGCGTGTGGTCACCCGTCTGCTGGACAGCGGCGTGCTCCTGGACGAGGGCATGATCTATTTCGATGCGAGGCTCTCCAGGAACCACCCCACAGTGGAGGTCCGCGTGGCCGACGTCTGCCTGCAGGCCGAGGACGCAGCCCTGATTGCCGTCCTGGTGCGCGGACTGGTGGAATCGGCAAGCCGGGAGTGGCGGTCCGGTGTGGACCCGGCCCCTGTACCCACCGTGCTCCTGCGGATGGCCGCCTGGCAGGCCAGCAATTGCGGGCTTCGCAGCGACCTGCTCGATTTCGGCACCTTCCGTCCGGCTCCCGCCGCGGAAGTGGCGGAGGCCCTGGTGGATTACGTGGCGCCGGTCCTGGCTGAACAGGGCGAGCTGGAACTGGCCCGGGAAGGCGTGCGGAGAATCCTGGACCGGGGGACCGGTTCGGAAGAGCAGCGCCGCGCCATGCAGGAGAACCTTGACGCGACGTCGGACGCTGCCTCCGGGCTGGCCGCCGTGGTGGCCCATGCAGTGAATGTCACCATGCGCCAGGCCGAAGCCGCCGCCGCGCGCGAGGCGGCGCCGGTGCTGTTGCGCGTTCGCCAGTCCTGACCAGGTTCCTACTACCCCGGAGTGCGCCATGGAAACCGAATTCGCACAAGTCACCGGCCACGATGTCACCACCATTACCTGCGTCTGCGGGAACACCGTCAGCGACGAAGGACTGATCCAGGCCAACGCCGAAGGCATGCCCGTTCATCTGGGTGACGACACTCCCGTTCCTGCCGGGCTGGCGGAGTGGCCCGGGGACGAGGACCTCTACACGCTGTGCCCCGCCTGCGGCCGCGTCTACCACGACGCCGTCATCGAGGAGACCGGCACGGCGCCGGTGGCCTTCCGGGTGGATGTTGCCGCCGGTCCCATAGCTGAAGCGATCCGGCTGCACTGGGAGCTAGACACCTGAGTGCGGCCGGACCAAACAGGTAGTGAACACTCTGTTTGGTCCGGCCGCAGTACCGTAGCTTTGGTCTCTGTTCTTACCTGCGCTGGTCGGGCGCGCCGGTCAGATCTGCTTGAGCGCCTGCTCCAGGTCGCGGGTAAGGTCGTCCACATCCTCGAGCCCCACCGACAACCGGACCACGCCGTCGCTCAGCCCGATGGCCGCACGGCCTTCCGGACCCATCGCGCGGTGCGTGGTGGTGGCCGGGTGGGTGATGAGCGTCTTGGCGTCGCCCAGGTTGTTGGAGATGTCGATGATCCGCAGCGCATCCAGCAGGGCGAAGGCCGCTTCCTTCGCCGAACGCCCGGCGGACGGCGAGAGCTCGAAGGTGAGCACGGTGCCGCCGGCCTTCATCTGCCTGGCGGCCAGCTCGTACTGCGGGTGCGACGTCAGGAGCGGGTACTTGACCCAGCTGACAGCCGGCTGCTTCTCAAGCCACTCGGCCAGGCGCAGGGCGGAGGCGGAGGAATGGTTGACGCGCAGCGCCATGGTTTCCAGGCCTTTGGTCAGCACCCAGGCGTTAAACGCTGAAAGGGCGGGCCCGGTGTGGCGCATGAGCTGCTTGACCGGGCCGTCGATGAACTCCTTGGTGCCCAGGATGGCGCCGCCCAGGACCCGTCCCTGGCCGTCAATGTGCTTGGTGCCGGAGTACACAATCACGTCCGCGCCGAGGTCGCCGCAGCGCTGCAGCAGCGGAGTGGCAAAGACGTTGTCGACGACGACCGTCGCCCCGGCCGCGTGGGCCAGTTCGCTGACGGCGGCGATGTCCACGATTTCCTGCATCGGGTTGGACGGCGACTCGAAGAAGACGGCGGTCGTCGGCTCTGCCAAAGCAGCCCGCCACTGCTCCAGGTCCGGGCCGTCCACGAACACCGTTTCGACGCCCCAGCGGGGCAGGATCTCGTTGAGTATCACAAAGCAGGAGCCGAACAGCGAGCGGGCAGCCACCACGCGGTCGCCGGCAGCCAGCAGCGCGCCGAGGGCCGTGAACACGGCGGACATGCCGGACGCCGTCGCAAAGCACGCCTCCGTGCCCTCGAGCAGGCGCAGCCGCTCCTGGAACGTGGCCACCGACGGGTTGCCGTAGCGGGAGTACACAAACCGTTCGTCCTCGCCGGTGAACGCGCGCTCGGCCGCTGCCGCGGATTCGTACACAAAGCCGGAGTTGAGGAAGATCGGCTCGGCCGTCTCCTGGAAGTTGGTGCGGTCAAGGCCGCCGCGGACAGCCTGGGTGTCGGGGCTCCAGGCGGCGGCGTCGGGATTGAAAGTCACTTAGTTCTTTCCGAGGTTGGTGGGTAGTCCGCGGTTCTTCCAGCCGTTGACGGTGCGCTCGCCGTAGCGGTCCGGTTCGCCTTCGAAGCCTTCGAGGACGTTGTAGGCGGTGAAGCCGGCCTGTGTGGCGGCGATTGCCGCGGCCACGGAGCGGACGCCGGAACGGCAAAGGAACACCAGTTCGACGCCGGTGTCCTCCGGTGCCTGCTGCTTCAGCTGGTCGACAAAGTCCGGGTTGGGGATGCCGCCCGGGAAGGTCCACTGGATGAAGAGGGGATCGTTTTCGGTGGCTTTTGTGTCCGGGATGCCGATATGGGCCCACTCGCCTTCGGTGCGGACATCCACCAGGACTGCGCCCTGTTCCAGCTTGGCCCAGGCGTCCTGCGGGCTCAGGTCTCCGGCGTAGCTCACGCGTGCCCCTCGAAACCTTCGTCCTCGAACCCTTCCCCCGGGAATTCGGCGTCGAACTCAAGTTCGTCCACCGCGGTTGCCACTGCGGCATCCGAGCTGGCGATGGCTGCCGGCAGGACCACGGCCTGCGCCACGATCACGCTGCTGCCGTTGAACGTGGCTGCCGGGCTCCCGTGCAAAACGTAGCCGTCGGCCAGGGCCGCGGAGATGCGCTCGCAGAACGAACGGTCATCGGGGCCGGTGATGAGCCGGTAGGCCAGCTTTTCCTGGGGCAGGTCCTGGGCCGGATGTTCCTGGCCGGCGGGGGCCGGTTCGGTAGCCGGGGCCAGTGATGCGGGTGCGTCAGACACGACGGATCTCCTTCTCTCACGCTTGCAGGTCGAATGGTTCGATATGCCGAGTATTCACCTGAGGCACCCCGCCGCGGAAGGAGGGTTGCCGACCGGCCAGTCAGGGCTTGTCACCGGTTCTCATTACTCCCCAAAAACGTAACACTTACGACGGCGGCCCGCACCGCCGTCGTCGTCATCTTCCGTAACGGGACCCGGCACCACCGCGCCGCCGGTGCCCTGCCGCTGCGTGTGCGCCCGGCGCCGGGGTGCAGTTACAAAAACCCTCGCCGGGAGGATAATGACGGGAAATGAACCGCTGTAACGCCGGATGAAATCAGGCAGCCGTGAATGAATCCAACGGGAATACAGTCAGTCCCATGCTGCACTTCGGTTGGTTTGTGGGCCACGGCTTTGGCGTCCAGGGCTGGGGCACGCCCGGCTACGGCATCGGGTACGACTGGAAGAAACCGGCCGTGTACCAGCACGCCGTGCAGGAATTCGAACGGGCCGGGCTGGACCTGTTCATCATCGAGGATTCCCTCACGGTGCCGGACACGTACGGCGGAAGCGCCGAGGTATCGCTCGCACAGGCGTCGTTCGCGCCGAAGCACGATCCGCTGGCACTGGTCCCGTACCTGCTCTCCGCCACCGAACACCTCGGCATTGTCCCGACGGTGAGCGCGTCCTTCTACCCGCCGTTCACCGCGGCACGCCTGCTTGCCACCCTGCAGCACTTCTCCGGCGGCCAGCTGGGCTGGAACGTGGTGACCTCCGGAAGCGACCTCGCCGCGCAGAACTACGGACTGGACCAGCAGATCGAGCATGACCTCCGCTACGAAAAAGCGGACGAATTCGTGGACGTGGTGCGCAAGCTCTGGCGCAGCTGGGAGCCGGACGCCATCGTGGAGGATGCCGACGCCGGAATCTTCGCGGACCATACGAAGGTCCACCCGATCAACCACGACGGCCGGTTCTTCAAGGTCCGCGGTCCGCTCAACACCGCGCCGATGCCCGAGGAACCGGTGCTGGTGCAGGCCGGCGCGTCCCCGCGGGGGAAGGCGTTCGCGGGCGGCAACGCGGACGTCGCCATTGCCCTGGCGAGGGGTGCGGACGGTATGAAGGCCTACCGCGATTCGATCCGGGCCGAGGCGGCCGCTGCGGGGCGGAACCCCGACGACGTCAAGGTGCTGTACGTCCTGAAGCCCACCGTGGTGGGCTCCCGCGCCGAGGCGGACGAGCTCAGGGAGCAGCGCCGCCAGCTGACGCAGCGTGACATCGACAGCCAGCTGAACTCCATCTCCTACCTCTCCGTCATCGACTTCAAACAGTTCGACCTCGACGCCCCGCTCCCCGAACTCACCACCAACAGCAACCAGGGCACCCTGGACCATTTCGCCAAGGCCGGTCCGCCCGGCTCCACGCTACGCCAGCTCCTGGCAGCCCGCAGCGGCGGCGCGGGGGACAGCATCATCGGCACAGCCGAGGAGATTGCCGACTACCTCGAGGAAACCGGCGCCCGGGTGGGCGGGGACGGGTTCCTGTTCTCCGGCTTCGTCGATCCGGCCACCGTCCATGGTGTGCTGGACCGCCTGGCCCCGGTGCTGCGGCGCCGCGGGCTGCTCCGGACAAGCTATGGCGACGGCGGCTTCCGCCGGAACCTGCTGGACTTCTAGTGCCATGGGCAACGGCAGCGGGAACTTCCTGATCGGCACGGCCCACCTGCGCGCCCGGGACATCGCCGAGGCCGCGGCTGACCCGGACGTGAAATTCGTCCTCAGCGCGGACGCCCTGGAGCTGATCGGCCTCTCGCGCGAGGTGGTGCAGCGGGCCATCGACTCCGGCCACCGCGTCTACGGCCTCAACACCTTGCTGGGATCCGGGCGTGACACCGCCGTGGATGAACAGGCGATCCTCGCGTACCAGGTGCAGGTGGTGCGGTACCACAACAGCGGGGTGGGCGGGTTGCTGGGCGCTGATGAGGTCCGGGCCGTGATCCTGGCGCGGCTGGTGGGCTTCAGCCGGGGCGGCTCCGGAGTCCGGCCTGAAACGGCGCGCTTCTACGCCGAGATGCTAAACCGCGGCGTGGTCCCCGCCGTCCCGCGCGAAGGCTCCGTAGGCTCCGCAGACCTGACCCACCTCGCCGCCGTGGCCGCCGTCGCCATCGGGGAGGGCCAGGCGGTGGCGGCGGACGGGCAGCTGCTGCCCGGCGGGCAGGCCCTGGCCGACGCCGGGCTGGCCCCGCTGGAGCTGGCGCCCGGGGAAGCCCTTGCCCTGGTCAGCTCCAACTCATACTCCATCGGTGTGGGCGCGCTGGTGCTGCACCGCATCCTCCGGCTCGCCGACCTTGCGGACACCGCGCTTGCGCTGTCGCTCGAGGCGACGGCGCGGCACGACGGCGGCGGCAACCTCAGTCCGTTTTCGCCGGCGGTGCAGGCGGCCAAGGCGGTGAACGGGCAGGCCGTCACGGCGGGCCATGTGCTGCGGCTCCTTGAGGGTGGCTGGCTCGAGGACCCGGCCAGGGAAGTGTCCGTCCAGGACGCGCTCTCCTTCCGGGCGGCACCCCAGACGCACGGCGCCATCCGCTGGCAGGTCGCCGCGTTGGAAGATGCCCTGGAGGTGGAACTCAACGGCCGGGGCGACAACCCGCTCACCGACGTCGATTCCGGGCGGATGGTGTCCGGCGGAAACTTCCAGCCCATGCAGTTGGCGCTCGCCTTCGAGGCGCTGCGCCTGGGGCTGGCCCACCTGGGAATCAGCAGCGAGCGGCGGACCGCCAAGCTCTACCCGCCGCAGCGGGAGATCCGGCAGCGGCACCTCGAAGCGGCCACGCACGGAGCTCCGCTGCAGCCCGAAGAGCTGCCCGGGCTGCTGTGGTATTCCGCGGCCGGCCTGCTGTCCGAGCTCAAAGTTCTCGCGGCGCCGGCCACGCTGGGCGCGCCCACGCTGTCCGCCGACGTCGAAGACCACTCAACGCTGGCACCGCTCGCCCTCCAGCAGTTGGAGCGCTCAGTGGAGGCCGCCGAGAAGCTGTTCGCGATCGAGGCGCTGACAGCCGCCTACCTGCTGGGCGGGGCGGAAGCGCGTGCGGTGCGGCCGCTCGGCAAGGGAACGGCCGCCGTCGTCGACCGTCTTTCCGGCCTGCTGGCCCGGCACCTGCCGGCGGCAGCGCTGGTGGACCAGGCCCGCGTCGAATTGCACGGCTTAGTGGACGGCGTCCGGATCGGCTCTGCCGATCACGCGGCCGACCACACTGCCGGCCGTGCGGAAAGGCAATGATGAGCATCATGACAGGCAGGCACGCGGTTCACGACGCCGATATTGCGGCGGACGCCGCCGCTGTCCTGGCGCAGGTGGGAAACACTCCGCTGGTGCCGCTGGACGTCCTGGGAAAGGGACTGGGCAGCAGGGTCTACGTCAAGCTTGAATCCGACAATCCGGGCGGGTCCATCAAGGACCGGACCGCCCTGAGCATGGTGCGCGCGGCTGAGCGCAGCGGCGAGCTCCGGCCCGGCGCCACCATTGTCGAGAGCACGTCGGGGAACACCGGGATCGGGCTGGCGCTGATCGGCGCGCTGACCGGGCATCCCGTGGTGGTGGTCACCGGGGACACCATCTCCTCCGAAAAGCTGGCCGCACTGCACCGTTATGGCGCCCGGGTGGTGGTGACGGACTGGACCGCGCCGTCGGAGTCGCCGGAGAACGCGCGGGCCGTCGCGGCACGGATCACGGCGGAAAATCCCGGTGCCTGGCGGCCGCAGCAGTTCGACAATCCGGCCAACCCGCTGGCCCATTACGAGGGGACCGCGCCGGAGATCTGGCAGCAGACGTCCGGGAAAGTGACTCACTTCGTGGCCGGGATCGGCACGGGCGGGACCATCAGCGGCAACGGCCGTTACCTGAAGGAAAAGACCGGCGGCCATGTTGAGGTGATCGCCGCCGACCCGGCCGGCTCCGTGTACAGCGGCGGCCACCCGGGCGAAATCCTGGTGGACGGCGTGGGGAACTCGTGGCCTGAGGCCGAGTGGCCCAAAATCTTCGACCGCAGCATCGTGGACCGTTTCCTGCGCATTCCCAACGACGAGGTGTACACCACCGAGCACCGGCTGCTGAACGAGGAGGGACTCTCGCTGGGTCCTTCCTCCGGGCTTGCGGTGGCCGCCGCCCTCAGGGTGGCGCTTGCCGCTCCGCACGGATCCGTGGTGGTGGCAATCGCGCCCGACGCCGGCAGCAACTACCTGAGCAAAGCCTTCAACCCGGTGTGGCTGGCGGACAACCACATCCATCTGGCCGCGGAATTCGTGGAGGAATAGTCCGCCTGCTTAGCATCACGAGTCGGATACAGCTACAGACAGACAGCCCGGTCTCGTTGTACGCTTTTGAAACGTTCGCGGTTCCCGCATCCTCGAATCAGAATGCGGTGTATCCACGGCCGGGTCCCGGGCTCAGCCGGGACCAGCACTTATAAAGGAATAGACCATGTCAATGGATGAGACTTCTTTTCCAGCATTGACCGATGGGGAATCGACTGTGCACCGGGGACCCCAGTCGAACCCGCCTTCGGACGTGGGTGATCCGACGATCCGTGGACAGGCGCGGGACATCATCGAGTCTGTGCTGGATGACACCACTCCGCAGAGTGAGTGGGCGCGTGAGCAGTTGCGCACCCGGATGGAATCTCACCCGGGAAATCCGGAACGTGCGCTCCTGGAGCACCTCATGGCCACCCGGAGCATTACGGACGAGCAATCGGAAGAGTCCGAGCCCAACCTGCCCAGCTCCGATCTGCCGTTGCCGGATGAGGACTACGGCAACATGGTGCTGTTCACCCGCCGGAGCAGGCGCCGCATAGAGGCGATCCTCGGCGACCGGATGCTCCTCACCGCGTTCCAGCCCATTCATGAGCTTTCTAGCCGGAACGTGGTGGGTGTCGAAGCCCTGACGCGTTTTGTCAGCGACGACGGCGCCAGCGCGGACCACTGGTTCAACGAGGCCGCCGCCGTTGGCCTCGGGGCGGACCTTGAATTTGCGGCCCTGCAGGCAGCCCTTACTGCGGCAGAGCAGTTGCCGGCGCACGTCTACGTGGCTCTGAACCTCTCGCCGGCCACCTGCCTCGACCCCCGGCTCCGGGCGTTCGCGGAGCACTCCCAGCTGGCCTTGGACCGGATCGTCATCGAGCTGACGGAGCGGCTTGCCGAGGACGAATACGAGCCCGTTGTGGCAGCACTGGCTCCGTTGCGGCTGCGCGGACTCCGGGTGGCTGTTGACGGCGCCGGAGCGGGATTCGGCTCGATGAGCCAGGTCACGCACCTGAGTCCCGACATCATCAAACTCGACCGCAGCCTCATCGCGGGAATCGACCACGCCGCCGGCCAGAAGACCCTGGGCGCGGCCATGGTGGCATTCGCCCGGCAGGTCGGGGCGGATCTTGTCGCGGAAGGGATCGAAACCCAGGCCGAACTGACCGCGGTCATGGACCTCGGGATGACCTTTGGGCAGGGGTACCTGCTGGGCCGCCCGTCCGTCCAGCCGCTCGATTGGGCAGCATGGCGGACCTCGGCGGATCACGAGGCATCCACCTCGGGATCCAACGGCCAGGCCACCTAGACGCTCTCTCACTTCCTGCCGTCCATTTCCGGACGCTCTCTCACTTCCTGCCGCGCCAGTCCGGACGCTCTCTCACTTATGACGGTGGGGGAGTCGGTATAGTGCCCGCTATGGATGACAAGGAAGTTCTGCACCGCTACCTGCGCACCCGCCGCGCGGACCTCCTCGGCAAACTCGACGGGCTGGGCGAGTACGACGCGCGCAGGCCGCTGACACCCACCGGCACCAACCTGCTGGGCCTCGTCAAACACGTGGCCAGCGTGGAACTCGGCTATTTCGGCGAGGTCTTCGGGCGCCCCAGTCCGCGCGATTTGCCTTGGGATGCCAATGATGCAGAACCGGACGCCGACATGTGGGCAACGCCTGATGAGAGCCAGGAGCAGATTCTTGAACTTCATCACTTCTCCGCGGCGCACAGCGATGCGACCATTGACGCCCTCCCGCTGGACGCGCCGGGCATCGTCCCGTGGTGGCCTGAGGAGCGCAGGCATGTGACCCTGCACCAGATCCTGGTGCACATGTGCGTGGAAACGGCCCAGCATCTGGGCCACGCGGACATCCTCCGCGAGCTCATCGACGGATCTGCCGGCCAGCGGCCGGGTGATCAGAACCTGACCACGCGAACCGCCCGGGAATGGGCCGCGCACCGCGCGCGGATCGACGCCGCGGCGCGCGCGGCAGCCGGCAGGAAGTGAGAGAGCGTCCGGGGGGACGGTAACGCTATTCGATCGTGGCGAACAGTTCGTTGAGTTCGTCCGTCAGCTGCTTCCGCAGCGCGGGCGTGCCGATCTCCTTGCCGTCGATGTGGTTCACGGGAGCCAGCAGCCGGATGCTGGAAATCAGCCATACGGCGTCGGCATCGAAGAGGTCCCGCGGTTCCAGCGGGCCGTAGCCGAGTTCCCAGCCTGCCGCCTTGGCGGCTGCGAACAGCGCGCCCTGCGAGGTGCCCGGAAGGATGCCGCTGTCGAGCTGCGGCGTGATCAGGCGGCGCACTGTGCGGGTGCCGCCGGCGCCGTCGTCGGACGTGTCAAGGTGAGCGAGCAGGACCGTGGACGTGGGGCCTTCGAGGACCCTGCCGTCGGACGACGTGAAGATGACGTCGTCCGCACCCTGACTGTGGGCGTACCGGAGGGCAGCCATGTTCACGGCGTAGGAAAGTGTCTTGGCACCGAGCAGGAGCCACGGCGCGCGTTCGCCCACTTCACTGTCGTACCCGCGGTCCAGCAGGATGACGTCGATCCCGGTTTCGCGCTGCCGGCGGCCAGCCGCAGGAACCGGTGAGGCCTGGACCCAGCAGGTGGGGGCTGCGCCGCCCTCGGCGCCGCGGGTGCAGATCAGCTTCACTACCGCCTCGTCCTCGTCGGGGGTGCTGGCGGGGTGCTGGGAACGGTACTCGCTGACCGCCGTCGCGATGGCCCGGCGCCAGGCGTCCTCGCCCGGAATCGACAGTTCCAGCGCAACAGCGGAACCCTGCAGCCGCCGCAGGTGCGCGTCGAGCTTCCGGGGCGTCCCGCCCACGGCCAGCATGGATTCGAAGACGCCGTCGCCGCGGGTGGCGCCCTGGTCCGTGGCCATCAGTTGGGGCTGCGACGCATCGGCGATCCGGCCCTCTTCGAACCGGGGGTCAAGGAATACGAGCACGGTGGCCGGGGCAGCAGCAGTCATGCCTCAAGCTTAGCCGCGGCACCGGAGTCCGGCCGCGGGATAGGCTGTGCTGAATGCCTCTCCGGAACCGGTCCGGCGGGCGAGTTACCGTGGGGGTTTCTCTGTGTTGTGGCCGTTTCCGCTGGTGGGCACCGCGCCGTACTGGCTGGTGCTCACGTTGAGCATTGTTGACCTGGTCATCCGGGTGCTGGCGCTCGGCATCATCCCGGGCAACCGCCGTCCCACCACGGCGATGGCCTGGCTGCTGGGAATCTTCTTTGTGCCCGCCGTTGGGCTGATCCTGTTCCTGCTGTTCGGAAACTTCAAGCTCTCCCGCAAGCGCCGGGCGCAGCAGGATGCCGTGAACAAACGGGTCCGGGCCGGCACGTCGCAGCTGGCCGCCGTCGAAAGCCGCTACAGCGGCCCGGAATGGGTGGCCTCGGCGGCGGAACTGAACAAGACACTCGGTTCGCTGCCCATGGTGGACGGCAACAGCGTGGAGCTCCTGCCCGGCTACCCGGACTCCATCAAGGCCATGGCTGAAGCTGTGCGCGGGGCCAAGGAATTCGTCAACGCCGAGTTCTACATCATGAGCACGGACCACATCACCGAGGATCTGTTCGCGGCCCTGGAAGAGGCGGCGGAACGAGGCGTGGAAGTCCGCGTGCTGTTCGACCACCTCGGCACCCTGCGGATCAAGGGCTACCGGAAGCTCATCAAGCGCCTCAAGGCGAGCAAGATCCAGTGGCGGCCTATGCTGCCGCTGCGCCCGGTGCACGGCCAGTGGCGCCGTCCCGACCTGCGCAACCACCGCAAAATCATGGTGATCGACGGCGAAATCGCCTTCACGGGCTCACAGAACCTGATCGAGCCCTCCTACAACAACCCCCGGCACCGCAAAGTGGGGCGCGAGTGGGTGGAGCTCATGGCCTGCCTGC
The DNA here is from genome assembly GCF_030718995.1 of Arthrobacter oryzae. Classification (NCBI taxonomy): domain Bacteria; kingdom Bacillati; phylum Actinomycetota; class Actinomycetes; order Micrococcales; family Micrococcaceae; genus Arthrobacter; species Arthrobacter oryzae. Next base: position 1,363,268 of record NZ_CP132204.1, on the reverse strand, counting down.
GCGGGCCGATCGTCACCACGCTCAACGTGGTTTTCGCCACGGACTGGCTTAGCGAGACGGACGAGTCCCTGGAGGACCAGCTGGCCCACCGGCCGGAACTGGCCCCGGGCACCGTGACCGCCCAGGCCGTGCCCAGCGGCCCCGGCTTCATCACCGAGAACAACCTGCGCCTGTTCAACACGCTCATCTACTCGGCCCAGCACAAGATCTCCATCTGCAGCCCGTACTTCGTCCCCGACGATTCGCTGCTCTATGCGGTGACGACGGCGGCGCAGCGGGGCGTCGACGTCGAACTTTTCGTCTCGGAAAAAGGCGACCAGTTCCTGGTCCACCACGCCCAGCAGTCCTACTACGAGGCGCTGCTGGAAGCGGGCGTGCGGATCTACCTGTACAAGGCGCCGTTCGTGCTGCACGCGAAGCACTTCACCATCGACGACGAAGTGGCCGTCCTGGGCTCCAGCAACATGGACATGAGGTCCTTCTCGCTGAACCTGGAGGTTTCAGTGATGCTCCTGGGCGCCGACATCGTGGCCAAGATGCGCGCCGTGGAGGACACCTACCGGGACATTTCCCGCGAGCTGACGCTGGAGGACTGGATGGAGCGGCCCATGGCGGTCAAATACGTGGACAACGTCGCCCGGCTCACGGCCACCCTGCAGTAGGTCAGCTTTCCGGGAACTCCGCGCCCAGCGCGGACAGGATCCCGTATGCCTTCGTCCGGATTTCGTCGTATTCCTCCTGCGGGGAGGAATCCGCCGTGATGGCACCGCCGACGCCGAGACTCAGTTCCGTGCCGCCGGCACCGTCCGCGCGGATCACCAGCGTCCGGATGGCCACCGCCGTGTCCATCGCCCCGCTCAGCGAGAAGTAGCCGATGGCGCCCGAGTAGACCCCGCGCGGCGCCCCTTCGAGCCGGTCCAGGATGGCCATGGTGCTGATCTTCGGAGCCCCGGTCATGGACCCTGCGGGAAAGCAGGCGGCAACGGCTTCGGCGCGCGGCAGCCCCGGTTTGAGCCTGGCGTCGATGGTGCTGACCATCTGGTGCACCGTGGCGTAGCTTTCGATCGCGCAGAGCCGGCTGACGGTGACGGACCCCGCCACGGCGAAGTGGCTGAGGTCGTTGCGGAGCAGGTCCACGATCATGATGTTCTCGGCGCGGTCCTTGGGGGAGGACTCAAGGTCCCGCCGCAGCTCGTCGTCGCGGGCAGGCTCCGCGGCCCGGGGGCGGGTGCCCTTGATCGGCTCTGCGCGCATGCCGCCGTCGGCCGCTATCCGCAGGAATCGCTCCGGTGACGTGCTGGCCACCGTCAGCTCACCGAAGCGCAGGTAGCTGGCGAACGGTGCCGGGTTCTTCCGGCGAAGGGCCAGGTACGCCCGCCAGGGATCCAGCGCGTCCGTTCCGACCTGACCGGCCGTTGCGTCCGGGCCGGCCGGCACGGCGGCGCTGACGGCGGTGGTGAGGCAGACCTCGTAACTGTTCCCCTCGGAAATTTCATGCTGCGCGTCCGCGATCTTGCGCTTGTAGGCTGCCTGGGTATCGCGGCCGGTGAAGGCGGGGGCAGGTTGTGTTCCGGGTACGACGGCGGTGCTGGCGCCGAGTTCCGGTGGTGCGGCTGGAGCCGCAGCCGCCGTGACTGCCGAGCGGGCGCGGGCCAGCCAGTCCGCGGCGTCGGGTGACTCCAAGGCAAGCAGCCATGTGCTGCCCTCGCGGTGGTCGAGCACCACGGCCCGGCCGGCAAAGATCAGGGCGGCGTCGGGGGTTCCGGAGGCAACGTCGCTGCCGCCGGTTTCGCGCTTGAGCTCGTAGCCCAGGTAGCCCAGCCAGCCGAGCGTGAATTCGCAGGGGTAGCCTTCAGGCGGGCGGAGTGCGCGGCGGCCCCAGACGCCGTCCAGCCAGCGGAAGAACGGTCCCGCGGTGGAAACCGTGGCGGTGCCTGTCGTCAGGCGGGTGACGCCGGACCGGTGCCGGACGTCCTGGCCGAACCTGCCGCCGTCGTCCGCCAGGATGCTGAAGCGGCTGCGCTCGCCGGCCGTCCCCTCCGTCCGAAGCGAGGAGTCCAGCCACACGGCATGTGGCGAACGGCCGTAGAGGGCGTCGAAGAGCCGGGCGGGGTCGGGATCGCAGTCCAGCCGCTCGGCGTGGAGCTGAAGGCCGCGGCGGGCCGAGAGCTCGGGCAGCATCACCGCGGCGAGGGCGGGAAGGTACTGGAGCGCCTGGAGGACGTCGTCAGGGGCCGTGCCGTCGGCGCGGTTGAGCACCCGGATGTCGGCCGTGTCCTGCACCGGGTCACTTGCCAGCCATTCGTCCTCCTGCGCGGCCCACTGATCCCAGAACGGTTCGTACGTGCTCCCGTCACGGGCCAGGGCACGGATGCGGCGGTCGTCGTCGGAGGACTCCGCCCAGACGACCGCGTCCAGCAGCGGGCGGGCGGCGGCGGCCGCGGCGCCCACACCCTCCACGATCACGATCTCCGCCGGCAGGGTGGTGCGCGTTGCGCCGTCGTAATGCTTCTCCCAGTCCCAGCTGACCCATTCAGCGGCCTCCCCGCGGTGCAGCGGAGCCAGCACGGTGCTGACATAGCGTTCGACGCCGGCCGCCAGCCCGTTCCAGCCGGGATAGATGTCCTCCAGATGGAACAGCGACACCTTGTGGTGCTCCCGCAGCCGGGCGGCAAGTTCGATCGCCAGAGTGGTTTTTCCTGCGCCGGACCGGCCGTCGATGGCGATGATCACGGGTGCAGGGGTCATGAAATAGAGCGTACCTGCTGCCCGGACTGGTTCTGTTGCGGCGCTTCCCGGCGGACGTGGTCCACGATTCCCGGAATGGCGGCCTTGATGAGGTCCCACGTCACGTCAAAGTCCGCGTGGCCGCCGTACCAGGGGTCCTCGATGCCCTGGTCCAGGAGGTCGCGGCCGGATACGGCGGGATCGAAGCTGCGCAGCATACGGATCCGGGCCAGGGCCTCCCCGTCAGGGGCGGTGGCCCGCAGCCAGCCGTAATGGTCCACGTCCAAGGCGAGGATCAGGTGGCGGTCGCGGAACCATTCAGGCCGCCACTCCCGCGCAACGTGCCGGTCCGAGGTGAGCTGGTGGGCAGCCAGTTTGCGGGCGGCCCGGGGATCGATGGGGCGGCCGGCCTCATACGCTGTGGTTCCGGCGGAATCAACGACGACGGCGCCGGCGAGCCCCGCTGCTGCGAAGGCCTCGGCCAGCATCAGCTCGGCCATCGGGGACCGGCAGATGTTTCCGGTGCAGACCGCGATGATCCGGTATGGGCTCGACATTGAGGACATGGAGCAAGCATGGGGGATGGCGGGCCTTCTTGGCTAGTCACGGGCCGCCCGCATTACGGTTCGGTCAATGCCGTGTCGGATTCCGTCATATTTGGCGTTCGCAGTGAGCGATCGGGAACAGATTGAGGCAGCTCCCAGTTACTAGTACTGAGGAAGAAAAATGAGCACCACATGTAAAGCATTGGTTATCCCGGCCCGGCTGGGTGAGCCCCTGCGGACCATGACCCTTGAGGCGACGACCGACACCCTTCAGGGCCTCGTCGGGGGACATCTGGAATCCGTCAGCCGCGGTGACTGGCATGTCTACCTCAACGCCGAAGGCCACTTTATGGACCTGCCGCCCAACATCCGCGCTGCCCAACTTATCCGTGAGGCCGGGCTCGACCTGTCCGATGCCGCCCGGGGCACAGCGGTGTTCCTGGGCCGTACCGGGCGCGGCGGCGAAGCGGACGTTCCGGAGCACCTGTTGCGGCGTGCAGCGGAAATGTTCGGCTCCCCGCTGGCGGCGTAGGTGTGACTGGCCCGCGAGGAAATGCGCCACTTCAGCCTGCTTCAGAAACCCAACAGACGAGCCCCGAGCGCGTAAATCCCCCACAGGCCGGCGGCCAGGAGGACGCCCAGATAACCGAGCACGAGCCGGGTGTCGCGGAGGTAGCAGTTCGACTTCTTCAGGCCCCTCCGGCGCGCTTTCCAGTACCCGGTGAACCCGATGGCCGCGAACACGGCCAATGCCACCGGGCCGGCCAGCCAGCCCAGCAGGGCGATCGTGGCGAAGATGCAGAGTCGCAGCGGATCGAACGGGGCAGCCTCCTGCGGTTGCGCGTCGGAGTTGGGCTTGCCCCCGGGCGGGGCGGCTGGCCCGGCGCCGTCCCGGGGTGGTACCAGCTGCGAGGGCAGGGGGCCGGCTGCGATGCGCCGGGCGTCCGAGTTGGAACCCATGATCCTCCCTAAAGCTGCCGCACCGGGAGCAGTTGCTGACCCGTAGCAGTGCTCATCCGTTGCCTGGACAGGGCGGGCCACGCCTGCACTGCGCAGAAGGGGGCGCACTGGTGACCGCCTGCGTCACTCTTGGTTCCCACATGGACGCAGCACTGCGTGAGCCGTTCTTCGATCATGGTGGAAATGTCCATGAACGGCTTCACCATGATGCGGGTGACGCGTTCGGCGAGGAGCCTGCGCAGCCGTTGCTGCTGGCCCGGTAGCTTGCCGGCGGCCAGAGTGGTGAGCGTCCCGATGCCCAGGTCACACTGGGTGCAGATGTTTTCCCAGAGGTCAGCGGTCCGCGGGTGGGACAGGGACGACTGTTCGCTCAGCAGGTCGAGCAGCGAGGACTTCATCAGGCTGCGCAGTTCGAGCGGGATCGCGCTGTCGGCGATGCGGTTGGCGAGGCTGTCCGGGTTGAGTTCCAGCCACGCGAGCAGTTGGTCGTGCCCGATAAGGGCAGTCAGCGAGCGCCAGACACCGGAGTCGTCCTTCAGCATGTAGCCCACGGACGCGCAGTGCGGATGCGAGCAGGGCAGTGCTGTCAGGTCATGCCACGAGACCACCCCGTTGGTTTGCTCCGCCAGCCTTTCGAGGACGCCCGTGTGGGTGAGCCGGTCCAGGGGATCGATTCCGTGCCCGCGGCCGGAACCGAACACCGGGTGCAGCGCTACTCCGCCCACGAACGGGGTTTCAAGGGCGCGCATGACGACGGCGCCCACCTCGCCGTCGTTGACGCCGAGGGTTGCCGTCATGGTCAGGGTGGTGAAGATGCCCGCCTCGGACAAACGTGAGATGGCCGCATCCTTGAAGCGCGTCAGGTCCCCGCCGCGGTGGTGGATCGACGCTTCCTTGGAGGGGCCGTCGTATTGGAGGTACACCTCCACCCGGTCGCGATGCCTGGCCAGCAAGGCGAGCAGTTCGTCGTCGGTCGCGATCAGCATGCCGTTGCTGTTCACCATGATCCGCACGATCGGCCGGGCAACAAGTTCCTCCAGCAGTTCGGCGAGATGCGGATACAGTGTGGGCTCGCCGCCGGAGAGCATCAACACATCAAGGCGCCCGTTCTCCCGGGCAAGGCGTGCATCAATATTCGCAAGCACCTCGCTGAGCGGTGCAACCCCCTGCAGTTGCGGGCCGGATGAGGTGAAACAGGTGGGGCAGCGCAGGTTGCAGTGCTCGATGATGTCCTGCAGGAGGATGCACGTATGCTGCGTCTGCATGGCCGGAAGCCCGTAGGCGTAGGCCTCGGGTATCGGGCGGTAGTTGTCCGCCTGGTCGGGGATGTGCTGTTTGGTGGGCGCCTGCCATTTCTCCAGGTAGCGCAGGATCTCCGGCGATTCGTCGTACAGGGTGCGCACCAGGCCGTGGTCGGGGCAGCCGCGTTCGAGCCACACGCGGTCATCCCGGATGAGCAGCACCCCGGACAGGCGCCGCACCTGGGCAAGCGGAGGGTTCGTCTCGTGGCAGCGGGGGCAGAACGCAGTAACATACCGGTGGATCCGGTCACCGCGCAGGGGCTGGCCGGGGCCGGGCAGCGCCCGTCCTGCGGCTAAAGGTGAAGGATTCATATCAGGCCCCCATCTGGGTGAGGGCGCCGACGCAGAGTCCGCCGCCGAACAGGACAAAAATTCCAAGGCCAATCAGGAGTCCCGCACCGAACCGCGAGGTGCGGCGCCTGACGGCCAGCAGGATGGCCACCAGCAAGTAAATGACGATCGGTATGAAGCCGGCCAGGCCCCCGAGGCCGAAGGAGCTCCATGCGTAGGGTCCGGCGGCCATAAGCGATCCGACATAGACCACGTAGAGGACCAGGGCGCCGAGCACGGCGCCGAGAGCCATGGAGCCTCCCGCCGGCTCTTGGGGCGTCCCGTGCCCGTCCGCCGGGGGCGGCGGAGGTTGGGGCGGGGGCGGGTTCCGGGGAACATCAGGGTTGTCCTCGCTCATGCCGCTCTTCCTTTCAACTCAGGACGGACCGGTTTCCCGAACACCCGCCGCATGCGCCAGATCAACAGGGGGAGGACCGCCAGCAGGAACCACTGCGGGCGGCTCATTCCCAGCCAGAGCACCTCGTTGCCGCGGACAAACTCCACGCCGAACCTGAAGAGCGCGTAAGCGGTCACGTAGCAGATGAAAAGGTCGCCGGGGTGTGCGAGGCGATCGCGAAAGCGCCACATGACGGCGAACGCCACCGCATGGAAGACGATTTCGTAGGCAAAGGACGGATGGAGCCCGGCCCCGGAAGGTCCGCCGATCAGTGCGGCCTGCGCCGGGGTGAGCACGATTCCCCAGGCACCGCCGGTCGGAGTACCCGGCAGTTCGGTGAGGAGGCAACCGACCCGCCCGAGAACCATCGCCAGTGCAACGGCGGGAGCCAGCAGGTCGCCGGTGGACTCACGGTAGCCGGTCAGCCGCTTGCCAAGATGGACTCCGAACCAGGCGCCCACCAGGCCTGCGAGGATGCTGCGGTCGCCATTGCCCCACCAGTCCGCCAGGGAAACCTGCGTGGAAACGTCCCAGGTGAGGACGCGGGATCCGATGGCCCCGAACGCTACAGCGAAGCCTGCGATGGGCCATAGCCGGGGATCGGTGAGGCCACGGCGGCGCTTTTCATGGGCGTAAAACAACAGGGCCGCGACAATGCCAAGCCCCGTCAGGATGCCGTGCACAAGCCCATCTCCCGCGAAGGGAAGCCCGATCATGAGCAGAGTGTAACAGGCGCGACTTTAGGCAGCTTTGACCACGGGGAGCTCGTCCCAGTGAGTCGTGTACCGGGGCGAGAGCATGGTGCGCTGCATGGACCAGTCCGGGCCTCCGCGGATGCCTGCGTGTCCGAGCCCCACGGAACCCCGGCCGTACCGGCGGCTGATGTCTTCCAGCAGCGGTCCGATGCCGCGTTCCTCGTGCGGGTTGGCAAACACCTCCAACGGTGACTGCAGTCCCGTGGGCCGCAGGTCGGTGACCATGATGCCGGCACGGACGTACTTGGTGCCTTCCTGGATCCGGGGCAGCAGGGCGTGCGAAGCCTTGGTCAACAGCACAGGGTCCGCGGTGGGGGCGGGCAAAGTGACGCAGACCGACGGGTAGGACGTGTCCAGCGGGCTGTAGTGCGACGTGCCCGCGAACGCCGTGAGGACCTTGGCCTGCAGATTGTGCTTGGCCAGGCGTGCACTGGCTTGCTGTCCGTAAACACTCATGACCTGCCTCAGGTCCGCCGCGGTGGTGATGGGTGTTGCAAGGACCGGCTGAAGATGAGCTGATCGCGGCCGATGCGTTCCTCCTCCAACGGGATGCACGGAGTGCCCTGCAGTTCCACCACCGTCCGCATCAGCACAACGGAGAAGCGGTCCCGGATCCGCACCGGATCGGCGCGGGCGAGGTCAAGGATCGAAAAGATGCCCTGGCTGTTCAACCGCCTGGTGAGCCGGGAAGCCCCGCCCCAGAGTTCAATGACGGATACCCGGCCCATCAGGGCTTCGCGGGCGGGCGGAGGCATGGCGTCCCAGTGGCAGACGCCGTTGAGGCCGGGATTGTTCTTCGCCCATTTGTCGGCCAGCTTCGCGAGGGTCTTGGTCCCGGCGATTCCCACGCAGACCGGCACGCCGACGTTCCGGCGGACGGCTGACTTGATGGTTTGGCCGAGCCGCAGGAGCTCGACGGGGGTGCCTTTGACCCCGAGGAACGCTTCGTCGATGCTGTACACCTCCAGCCAGGCCGAGTAGCGGCCCAGGAGCTCTACTGGCAGGAGCGCGTATTCAGAAGTTCACTATTCGCTTCCGAATGAGTGAATATGTCAACGATGTTCCTGTAGACGTCAAATCGTGACTGAAGGTCGCCGTGACGAGCGTATTGGCTCGCTGATCTTTTGCTGGATCGTCGCTCATTCGCAGCGCCACGAACTCGCTCGCTGCAACTTCCGCTGGTCTAAGGAGCGGTCCTAGCTGCGCGCCCCAACTGCAAAGCGTTGTCCTTCTTTTGTATGTGTCCGCTCACGCTAGGTTGAAGCTCTGACGCCTCGGCCTCGGTGGCTTAGAACAGTTTCATTGAAATCTTCAGCCTGCAGCCATGAGGTCCGTTAGGGCCTGTGCAGCGAATCGTGTTTGACGGCTGACTTCATGGAGGCGGGAACTCAACCGCATTTTGGGTCCGCTGACATTCAGGGCTGCCACTATGGCGCCGGTGCTGTCGCGGACTGGTGCGGAGACTCCGATGACTCCTTCTTCAAAATCCTCGTCCATGAGGGCGAAGCCTTGGCGGCGAATGGTCGCCAGTTCCGCATGCAATGCGTCCAGACGGTTGTCCGGATCCACGCCTTTGCTGGGTGTCTGCAGCAACCGGAAAGGGTTGTCCTCACGTGGGAAAACCACTGCGTCCAAAACAATGTCGTCGCTCCAGTGGACCCGGAACCACTCTTCCAGTTCTTCGCCTGACCATTCGCTGATGAGCACGCGACCGGAAGGGGTTCGCCAGGCAGCCGTCCTGACACCCTCCCACGCCGCCGACCGCACCTGATGGGGACTGACTTCGCTTGCCAGGGTGAGGACGCTGTTGTCAGAGAGTACCGAGAGGTGAGCGGTCTCCTGGGTGGCCTGCACAAGAGAGCGAAGAAGCGGCCGGGCCAAACGGACAAGACCGGAACTGCCCGAGCGTGCCGCCAACGCCAACACACGAGGCCCCACCGAGTAGCGAAGCGTTGCATGGTCCCGTGAGACCAGCCCCGCTTCGGCCAAGGTCGCCAACGCCCGCGAGACAACAGCCTTGCTGCGTCCCGTGAGGTTGGCCAGTTCCGTAACCCCCAGCCCGTTGGTCCTGGCTGCCCTGTCACTGGCAAGCAGTTCCAGCAGGCGAATGTCCCGCGCCAAGCCAGTTGAATTTATCTCTCCATTGCGGATCGCCATGGTCAAAAGTCTATGCCCAATCGATCCAGGTTCCGATATACACAACTACGATTGTGCGAGTCGGAACACCGTTTCTAGTCTGTTGCTAACAGGTCACGTGATCTGAACCACTGGAAAACCGGCCCTTGGCCAGAACGGAATCTCGATGTCAGACGTGCTGATCGGAGAAAGCTTCGTGGGGAGCGGCCGCAACGCCGCCCATATCAATATCGTGCTGGGTGACCGGAATGGTCCGGCGGGCGCGGCCTGGACAACAGCGCTGGCAACCCCCAGCGCGGGACACGTCCCGTTTGTTGCGATCCTCCGGCCGTCGCTTCCGGTCAAACCGTTGACTTTGCTCGTGGGCAAAGCGGCGCCTGTCAGCGATTTTCACGGCAATGCGCTGTGGGGCCCTGCGCAGGCCGGAGTGGCCGCCGGCGTAGCGGATGCCGTACACGAAGGCGCCATCAGCGAAGAGGAGACCGATTCGCATGCGCTCATCGTCGCCGTTTGGGTCAACCCGGAAACGGATGACCACGACGAAATTTACCGCAACAACCGGGAAGCGACCCGGCGCGCCATCGTAGCGGCGAGGGCCAACGAACCCCGCCTCGATGAGGTCCTTGCGGCCCGCAACACCCCCAGCAACCCTTTCTACACACCGAAGTCGGAGGCATAAGCGATGCCCAGCACCACACCAAACATCGGATTCATCGGCCTGGGTCACATGGGCTCGGGGATGACCCGCAACCTGCAGAAGGCTGGATTCAGCTTGGTGGTCACCGACCTGCGCCCGGGCGCAGCAGCCGAGCTGGTCGCCAACGGCGCACTGTGGGCCGAAACCGCGGCCGAGGTAGCACGTCTGAGTGATGTCATCATTACGATGCTGCCAACCCCGAAGCACGTCGAAGCCGCGCTTCGAGGACCAAACGGCATCCTCGCCGGAATCTCGCCTGACGCGACGTGGATCGACATGTCCACTTCGGTTCCTGACGTGGCGAAGTCAGTGATCAATGATCCAGCCTTCGCGGGACTGCACGTCCTGGACGCACCGGTGAGTGGCATGTCCGTAGGTGCCGCCAACGGCACACTGCAGATATTCATCGGCGGGGAATCCGAGGACGTTATACGGATGCGCCCGGTGCTGGAAGCCATGGGAGACCCGGAGCGTATCCTGCACGTGGGTGGCCACGGGGCCGGCTACGCTGTCAAGCTCATGATCAACCAATTGTGGTTCTCACACTTGGTTGCCACCGCCGAAGTACTGGCCGTCGGTACCGCTGCCGGTGTTGACCTTGACGTTCTGCGCCGATCCCTCATTGCCAGCCCGGCCAACAGCAACTTCCTCGAACACGACGTCCTCTCCGTGCTCGACCATGGAGACTACGACGAAGGATTCGCAATCGCCCTGGCTTGCAAGGACATGGGTCTGTACGTCGACCTGTCCCGCACCGTGGGGATGCCCAGCGAACTCTCTGCCCTGGTGGAACAAATCCACCGCCGAGCCCGCCGCGCCTACGGAGACACTGCTGGCGAAATGAGCGCCATCCGCCTCTACGAAGATCTGCTCGGCGTCCCCTTGCGTTTGGCAACGGCTGACAGGAAGGTCTCAGCATGAGCGTCCTGACGATCCTCGACTCCGTGCCGACACGACTGTTCATCGGCGGCCAGTGGGTGCAGGCCTCCGACAGCGCGACGTTCCCGGTGGTGAACCCGGCCACCGGCAAGGTCATTGCCGAGGTTGCCGATGCCACCGCGGCCGACGGCGAAGCCGCGCTGACCGCGGCGGCAAATGCCCAGAAGGCATGGGCTGCAACTTCTCCACGCGAACGGGCCAACATCCTCGCCAAGGCCTTCGACCTTGTCATTGAGCACCGCGATGAGCTGGCCGCCATCATCACCGCGGAAATGGGCAAACCGTTCGCAGAATCGGTCGCTGAGGTCAATTACGGGGCCGAGTTCCTCCGCTGGTTCGCGGAGGAAACAACCCACTTTGCCGGGCGGTATTCCGTAGCCCCTGATGGCCGGAACAGACTGATGGTCCACCACCGCCCAGTCGGTCCCTCGCTGCTGATCACGCCCTGGAACTTTCCGCTGGCGATGGCAACCCGCAAGGTCGCCCCGGCGCTAGCAGCCGGATGCACTAGTGTGCTCAAACCGGCGGCACTCACTCCACTGACAGCATTGCGTTTCGCTGAACTACTCCAAGATGCAGGAGTCCCTGCCGGTGTGGTGAACGTCGTGCCCACCACACAGCCTGGCGAGCTGACCGGGCCGCTCCTTCGGGACGAAAGGCTCCGCAAAGTTTCATTTACCGGTTCGACTGCAGTTGGCCGGGCAATCATCAGGGACTCCGCCGAGCAAGTGCTCCGCGTCTCGATGGAACTGGGCGGCAACGCGCCATTCCTCGTTTTTGAAGATGCAGACCTCGACGCAGCCATTGAGGGCGCCATGGTCGCCAAGCTGCGTAACGGCGGAGAAGCCTGCGTGGCCGCGAACCGATTCCTTATCCACGAATCCATCGCGGAGCAGTTCACTTCCCGCCTGGTCAAACGCATGAATGAAGTCACGATGGGTGACGGCGCTCAACCCGAAACCCAGCTTGGGCCCCTCATCGACGAGAAATCCCGGACCAAGGTGCATTCACTTGTCGAATCCGCTGTGTTGGCCGGGGCAACCCTTCGAACCGGCGGTGAGATCCTCCCAGGTGAAGGCTACTTCTACCCCGCGACAGTCCTGACCGACATTCCCGCCGGCGCACAGATCCTCAGGGAGGAGATCTTCGGTCCGGTGGCGCCGATCACGACATTCCGCAGTGAAGAGGAAGCGGTCAGCCTAGCCAACAACTCGGAGTACGGGCTTGTCTGCTTCGCCTACACAAAGGATCTGAACCGCACGCTCCGCCTCGCTGAGTCCCTTGAAACAGGAATGCTTGGAATCAACACAGGCGTTGTCTCAAACCCCGCAGCCCCCTTCGGTGGTGTCAAACAATCCGGTCTCGGCCGCGAGGGTGGAGCTGAAGGCATCCTCGAGTACCTGGAAACCGTATACGTGGGCATCTCAGACCCGAACGAACGCTAACCGCGATCGTCTTGGGCGCCGCAACCACGGCGCCCCAAGCTCAACCTCATTTTCCCTATCCCGTAAGGCTTGCCACCCGGAACGGGACACCAAGAAGGGTAGTGCCATCATGGCTCCACTACAAACCAGCATCTCGCAACAAAGAACGATTGACTTCGACCATATTCCGTTGAACAAGTTCCATGTCCGAATCACAGCGCTCACGTTCGGCGCTCACTTCAACGACGGATTCGCTGTTGGAATCATCGGCATGGCAATCGTGCTCATAGGACGCACCGGCGCCATGGAACTGAACGATTGGTGGACCGGCGCACTCGGCGCCGGGGCGCTCTTCGGGCTCTTCCTGGGGGCACTGATATTTGGTCGTCTCGCCGACAGGATCGGGCGTCAGAAGATCTTCGCTGCAAGCTTCCTGGTCATCACACTCGCGACCGCAGCCCAGTTCTTCGTCACCGACCCATGGCAATTGCTGATCCTGCGCGTCATCATGGGGATGGGAATCGGCGGAGACTACGCAGTCGGGCACACCATGCTGGCCGAGATCCTGCCGCAAAAGCGCCGCGGCGAAATCCTGGGTTCCTTCTCCGTCATCTGGACTTTCGGATACGTGCTGGCAACCGTCCTGGGCATAGCACTGATGCAATCGAACATCGAGGACGCCTGGCGCTGGATGCTTGTCGCACCTGCACTGATCGCGGCAATCATACTCGTCGCGCGTCTCGGCACCCCTGAATCCCCCCGCTGGCTCATGGACAAGGGCCGCGACGCAGAAGCCCGGAAAGTCTTGGACCGACACTTTGGAACCCATGTCACCATCACGGCCGTACCAGGGGAAAACGTAATGTCCCAGGGTTTCAAGGCCCTTTTCAGCAGCCAATACATTCGCCGCACCATCTTCAACTGCGTCTTCTTCGCTTGCATCGTGGCCCCGTACTTCGCGATCTACACATTCCTCCCCAACATTCTCGACAAAATGGGGCTCTCCGAACTGGCCACCAGCGGCGGGGGATACGCCGTCGAAATCTACCTCAACATCTTCCTTCTCGCGGGCGCTCTGGCCGGGATCTGGTTCACCATGCGGTTCAGCCGTCGAGGCTTCCTGATTTCTTCCTTTATCGTTCTCACCATTTCCCTGGCCGCACTCGCCTGGGTTCCCACAACCTTGGGGGCACTCATGGTGATCCTCTTCGCGGTGTTCACCTTTGCCCTCTCAGCAGTCAGCAACCTTGTAGGGGTCTTCCCCGCCGAAAGCTTCCCAACCCCGGTTCGCTCGTCCGGAATTGGCCTGGCGACCGCCGTATCGCGCCTTGGTTCAGTGGCATCAACGTTCCTGCTACCAATATCAATGACGAACTTTGGTCTCGGCACCACCATGATGATCCTCGCCGGAGTGCTGGCGATAGGATTGATTGTCTCAGTTCTCTGGGCACCAGAGACCAAGAACAAAGCACTATCCGACTGCGCAGTCACACCCCAGGACTAGATAAAAAGGTTCTCCCGTCGACGCAGCGCTGCAACGCATGGGAGCCATGCAAGTAGGGACCCGCTAATCCAGCGGGTCCCTACTTATGCAGGAACACAAGTTAGGCCATGTGAGCGAACCCAATCCCCACAAGTCAGGCAGCAAGGCAGACGCAAACTGCCGGAAGCGCGCACTTCCAGGTGCGTGGCGCTTCCCGTCAACGGAGCGCGGGGTAGGTAGCCCAGTCTCCTCCGGCGAGGCGCCACCACGCTGTCGCTGAGGTTGTGGAGATTCCGAGGAGGTCCGAGAGGACTCTGGGGTGCATCTGCGGCGCGAGTTCAAGGAGGGCCGTGACCCGGGCGCTGCCGGTCTGCATGCCGTGATGGTTGAGCCGTTTTCCGAGGGCGCCGGCCGTGAGGGGCGCATTGGGGTTTCGTCCGGCGAAGAGCCAGCGCTCCGATCGGGGCTGGCTCAGATTGAGGAGCTCCGTGAGGGCTTCGCCTAGCGCACGGGGCAGCTCGATCGCTTCCTTCCCGAGGCTCAGGGTCACTCGATCTTGGAGGACACCTACGTGGGCGCGTTCTATGGCCACGATCCTCGTCAGGTGCATGCCGTAGAGCAGGACGAGCAGGGCCGCGACCCTATCAACGGGTGATATGTGGGTGTCTCTTAGGAACAGGCGAGCCATTTTCCAGCGGTGGTCGGAGTCGAATCCGCTCCCGGCGAGCTGATTCTTGCGGTGTTCAATTCTGAGGCGGCTCATTCGGTTCTGGTGCAACCAACGGGTGAAGGGCGCCAGTGCGTCCTGTTGACTCGGGGAGCCCGTGAGGAAGGCATCGAGCTCGCGTTGCAGATAGGTCCTGAGCGAGTGGCCTTCGACGCGGATGTGTCGGAGAAGCTCGGCGCAGTACCTCAGGGCTGCACGTTGTTTCTGGTAGCGGGCTTTGGTGGCGTCGCGTGGTGTGGTGTGGGTTGTGGAGTTCAATCCCCACGCACTGTATTGGCGCAGGAGGAGCCGGTCCTCTGGTGATTCGAGAGAGGCGAGCCAGACGCGAAGCCAGTACTCGAAGCGGGCGTGTTGGACGTTCAGGTCAGGCAGCGTGCCGGATTCCACGAGCAGGGAGAGGACGAACGAGGCTGACTGCACGGATCCTGCCCGCTCGATGATTGCTGCGGGTTCCAGTGGCAGTGCGCCGCCGGCAAGGTCGCGGAGCGTGGCTGCGGCGCTGCTGTTGTCTACCCAGCGGCTCAGCGACTCTGCTCGCGTGTGGTGCGAGATCAGGTAGTCGGCCAACCCCTGCATCTCGTCCCGGATCTCGCCCGTTTCGTCGGAGAGAAGCCGCCGGACGACGAGGGGTCGGCGGCATTGCGCGTACAGGTGATGTTTGCGTGATTCCTGGACCGAGCCGCAGCCGGGGCAAGCCATGGTGACCGGGGCGCCTGCGCATTCAGCACAGACGAGTTGTTCGTGCAGGAGGTTTGTCAGCATCGGCCGCTGGCCGCATTCGGGGCATGGGTGTGGGTTCCGCATGCCGTAGTAGCAGCGGGCGCATACGCATTTTCCTTCAAGGTGTGTGGCGACCCGGCCGGTTCTATGGCATAGCGAGCATGTCTTTTCCGGGGCGGTGTAGCAGTTGAGGCACACCAACTCCGGTCGCCGGACGACCTGGGTGGATGTTGGAGAATGCAAAAGGACACTAAGGGGTGTCCCGTAAGTGGTGGAGGAGGACGGCTCTTGCTTGCTAGGGTCGACCCTGTTGTCCCGGCCGTGAGGATTCGCCTGAAAGGGAAGAGACGTGAAGGCCAACCACTATGACGATTTCGCCGAGAACTACTCGGCTGAAAATGAGTCCAGCCTCCTCAACGCGTACTACGAGCGGCCGGCGATGATTGGCCTTGCCGGCGACGTCGACGGTCACCGGGTTCTGGACGCAGGGTGCGGCTCCGGGCCCCTGTCCGCGGCACTGAGCGCGAAAGGCGCGATCATGACCGGCTTCGATTCCAGTCCTGCGATGCTCGAATTGGCAAGACGGCGATTGGGCGCGACCGCAGACCTGTGCGTGGCCGACCTCAGCAAGCCGCTCCCTTTCGCCGATGGCTCTTTCGACGACGTTGTCTCGTCCTTGGTCCTGCACTATCTGGAGGACTGGTCAGCACCACTTGCCGAACTGCGGCGTGTGCTGAAGCCGGGCGGTCGCCTGATCCTGTCGGTCAACCACCCCACGGTCAGCGTTGTCACCCAAGCAACGGAGGACTACTTCGCCATCCGGCAGTACTCGGAGGATTACGTGTTCGACGGCGAGCCTGCGGTCCTGACCTTCTGGCACCGACCACTTCACGCGATGATCAGCGCCTTCACGTCGGCGGGATTTCACCTAGCCGCCGTGAGCGAACCGGAGCCGTCTCCAGACGCACCGCACGAACTCCTCCCGCCGCGCATCCTCAACGGCGAGAGGACAGCGTTCCTGTCCTTCATCTTCTTCGTCCTCGAAGCAAACAAAGCCGGAACACGAACAGACATGCCCGTTTCGGCCGATGAGGAACTGGCGCAGTGGGTTGTTGGCCGCCGGTGAAGCTACCGTAGATACTGAAGTCGTGCCCGTCCTCTCTTCGAGTCGCGGTGCCCACTCCGGGGATGTTCAAGGAGCGTTCGCAGCGCTACTCTCGGCCTATGGACGAACATGCGGTTTCGGCCGGGGCCGGCGGGTATCTCTTCGCATTCAGCGTCAGCAGGATGTCGCTTCGAATAGCCGGGTGGTGTGCGGTCGCTGCCGGGCTGATTATTGCTGTCGTGGCGAACGCAACGGAGCCCTTCCGAGCCCCGTTGGGAATCGCGTTGGGTGTCCTGGCCGTCACCCTGCTGATTGCATACGCCGTCAGCAGCTCCTCGCGGCGGCAGAAGCCGGAGCAGGCGCCGCGGGCAGCCCGTGCCGGAAGGCATCAGGTGGTGTTTGGCAGGATGCGAGGCAGGACGTCCCTGGCATCAGAGCTTTCGCTCCTTGCGGACCTTCATGCGAAAGGCGCACTTTCAGATGAGGAATTCAAAGCCGCCAAGCACCGCGTCCTTGGACACTGATATTCCGGGGGAGTGCATCACCCGAAACGACGACGGCCGCGCCTACGAGGCCCGCCCGCCGGCGCCGGGTTGCTCACTGCCGGTGACCCGATAGCGGATGTGGGTGACAAGGCTGGTGCCGCTCACTTCCGTCGGCTCCAGCTTGAGGTTCGCGACGCCGTCCAGCAGCCGCTCGCCTGCTCCCAGGACCATGGGTGCGATGTGGAGGCGCAGCTCGTCGATCAGCCCCGCTGAAAGGTATTGGCGGGCGGTCTGTGCTCCGCCGGCAATGGCGATATCCTTACTGCCGGCGGCCTTCCGCGCGTGCGCCAGCGCCGATTCGATCCCGTCGGCCACGAAGTTGAATGTGGTGCCGCCTTCCATCACCAGCGGATTCCGGGGATGGTGGGTGAGTACGAATACGGGCGCGTGATAGGGCGGCTCCTCACCCCACCATCCCCGCCATTCCTCAGCCCATGCCCCGGGACCGGGCCCGGCGAACATGTTCCGCCCCATGATGAAGGCGCCTGCTGCGAGGATACCTTCGCGCGCCGCTGCGTTGGACTCGGCTTCTTCGAACTGCCACCTGTGCAGGAGCTCCCCGCCCTCGCCCAGCGGTTCGGCCAGGCTTTGGTTCGGGCCGGCGAGGAATCCGTCGAGGGAGATGGTCAGATCGCACGTGACTCGGCTCATGCGCCCATGCTACGGGGGTCCGCCGGCAGGCGCGATGGTGCCCCGGGCAAAAGGCCCCCGCCTGGAGAAAATCCGGACGGGGGCCTCTGCGGTGGAAGTCGGCTCCTGGTCAGCGTGCCGACGTCGTCTGCAGCGACTGTTCCCGGGCGGCCCAGGCAGCGTAGCTGCCGTCGAGTTCCACGACGTCGTAACCGGCGTGGCGCAGCGCGCTGGCCGCCACCGAGCTGCGGACGCCGCTCTGGCAGTAGGTCACGATGGTGCCGCCGGTGGGGAGCTGGTCCAGGTTCCAGAGGACCCGGCCGCCGCTGAGCTGCTTCGAACCCGGGATGTGCCCGGCCGTGTGTTCGGTGCGGTTGCGGACATCCAGGACAACCGCAGCATCGAAGCCTTCGAGTTCCTCGGGCTGGACCAGGCGCGGAGTGGCTGAGGGCAGGCCGTCAACGCTGGTGACGAAGCCGCCCACGTTGTCGATGCCGACGCGGACCAGGTGGTCCCACATCTCCTGCGCCTGCTCCTGTCCCGAGGCCAGCAGCACCAGCGGACGGCTGTCCCGTTCCGGGTCCACGGCCCAGGCGCCGAAGCTGGCAACTGACTTGCCTGCGGGGATGTTCAGGGCCCCTGCCACGGTGCCCCGGTGCACCTCGGTGTTGGGTCGCGTGTCCACGAAGGTCACCTTGTTTGCCGCCAGGTCACGGACGACGGCGGCAGTGTCCAGCTCTTCGAGCGGGGCGCGTTCGCCCATGACGGCCGGGCCCTGGCGGTTCTGGCGCTTCATGCGGCCGAAGTAGGCGTGCGCATCCGGCTGTCCGTCGAGCAGTTCGTCGATGAAGCCCTGCTCGTCGTTAGCGGCCAGGTAAGGGCCCCACCACGCGTACAGCCGCTCGTAGCCGACCGTCGACGACGGGATGGCGCCGAGGGCCTTGCCGCAGGCACTGCCGGCGCCGTGCCCCGGGTAGACCTGGACGAAGTCGGGCAGGGTGAGGAACTTGTCACGCAGGCTGGAGAACAGCTGCTTGGCGCCTTCGAAGCGGGTGTCCACGCCGCCCGCGGCCTCGTCCAGGAGATCGGGACGGCCAAGGTCACCGGAGAAGACGAAGTCGCCGGAGAGCAGGTAGCCGGGCTCGGAGCTGAATGCGCCGTCGGTGATCAGGAAGGACAGGTGTTCGGGCGTGTGCCCCGGGGTGTGGAGCGCCTGGACGGTGATGTTGCCAATGGTGATCTTGCTGCCGTCGAACAGGCGCTCGCCGTCGAACCCGTACTGCCAGTCCGGGCCGCCTTCGCCCGACACGTAGATTTTCGCGCCGGTTGCGGCGGCCAGTTCACGGGTGCCGGAAAGGTAGTCGGCGTGGATGTGGGTCTCGGTGACGGCCACGATCTTCATGCCGTTGGCCGCGGCGAGGGAGCGGTAGGTGTCGATATCACGGCGGGCGTCGACAACAACTGCCTCCCCCTTCCGCTGGCAGCCGATGAGGTAGCTGGCCTGAGCGAGGTCTTCGTCGTAGATGCGCTCGAGAAGCATGGGGTTCTCCTTCGTGAAGTTGGTGGGGTTCCTGGTTGGTCCCCGTTGGTCTAGTCGAAATCATAATACCCAGGGGGGTATATCGCAACAGCTAACCGCCGCGGTTTGGAGGCGGTCACCGGGTGCTTCGGCGGTGCCACTTCCGGAGTATTTGCACCAGCAATCTCCACAGCCCGGCCGGAGGCTCCTCCGGGACTGCCGGTGCGTAGCTCACCGGATGGCCCTCCCGGTACCACTCCGTGATGCCTCCGGCGACGTTGATCGCGTCGTATCCCCGGTCCGAAAGGAGGGCAGCGGCCTGGCTGCTGCGCTTGCCTGAACCGCACAGGAGGTAGAGCGTGCTGTTCGGCAGGTCCTGCTGCCGCAGCGGCAGTTCATCGAGGGGGATGTTGCGGCTGCCGGGGATGTGGGCAGTGGCGTATTCCTCCTGGCCCCGCACGTCCACTACCGCGGCGCGGGGCCAGATTGCCGCGAGCTCACCGGGCGTAACGCTGCGCATCGGCTGACGGCTATTCGTCAGGACTGCCGTTGCGCTGCCTGCGCACGGACTGCGGCCATGTCCAGATTCTTGACGCCCTGGATGACCTGTTCCAGGCCTGCCGCGTTGAGGGCACCGGGCTGGGAGAAGACCAGGGTCTTGTCTCGGAAAGCCATCAGCGTGGGGATGGACGTGATGCCGGCAGCGGCCGCCAGGGCCTGCTCGGCTTCCGTGTCCACCTTGGCAAAGGTAACGTCCGGGTGCTTCCGGGAGGCGGCGTCGTAGGTGGGGGCGAACATGCGGCAGGGGCCGCACCAGCCAGCCCAGAAGTCAATGAGGACAATGTCGTTGTCCTCAAGCGTCCGGGCAAGCGATTCTTCCGTGATGTCGATGGTAGCCATGGCTGGATTCCTTACTTGTGGCTGGTGAAGCGGGGGAACGGGCGGGGTGGATGGCCGGGTTAGGCGGCGGGGAGTCCTTCGCGGCTCCAGGCGATCATGCCGCCGGCCATCGTGTCGGCGTCGTATCCGGCGGCGTTGAGGGCATCCGCCACACGGGCGCTGCGGTTGCCGCTGCGGCAGACCACGATGACGGGGACTCGGGGGTCCAGTTCGGACAAGCGGGCCTGCAGCTGCCCCATGGGGATGTGCAGGGCGCCGGGGATCATGCCCTCGGCGACTTCGAAGTCTTCGCGGACGTCGAGGATCTGCGCGCTGGTGCGCCGCTGCTCGGCTTCGGTGACGGTGATTTCTGCCATGACGGGGTTCCTTTCCGGATTGGGTGAAATGTTTAGCGGACCGGTTCGCCGGCCTGGCGCCAGGCGCCGATGCCGCCGCGGAGCGAATAGGCCTCGTAGCCCTGGCCCGCCAGCAGCCGTGCCGCCGATGCCGAGCGGACTCCCGACTGGCACATTGCGACGACCGGCCGGCCCTTCTGCAGGCCGGACGTGCCGCCCTGCAGCCTGTCGAGCGGCACGTGCTTGGCCTGGGGTGCGTGGCCGCTGCGCCACTCCTGCGCGGAGCGGACATCGATCAGCACCGCCCGGGACGCGAGGAGTTCCTTGGCTTCGGCCACTGAGACGGTTTTGTAGGGTTTGCTGAAAGCCTTCTTCAGCGAGTCGATCAGGCCCATGAGATTCTCCTTTTGATCGGGCACGAGGTGACGAAGAACCAGCAGATTCCGGCGGCGGCTGCTGCGAGGACGGCGCCGGCGGCAGCTATGACCCAGCGCAGGTCCGCAGGTGCCTGCTGGATCAGCACGAAGGCGCCCATGGCCAGCACGAACCAGCCGAACGCCTTCCGCAGCGCGGCCTCGGGGATCCTGCCTGCGATCCTGGATCCGATCAGGGTTCCCACGATTGCGGCGGCAGTGACGGCGAGCGTCACTCCCCAGTCGAGGTGGACCGTTGTCAGGTATCCGGCAAGTCCGGCGAAGGACTTCATGGCGATGACCACCAGCGAAGTGCCCACCGCAACGGACATCGGGAGGCCGCCAAGGAGAGCCAGCGCGGGAACCACCAGGAATCCTCCGCCGGCGCCTACCAGCCCGGTGACCAGGCCGACCACGGCGCCGTCGAGCAGCACCCGGCCCAGGGGAAGTTCGGCGTGGCGGGTGGAGCCGGAGGGGGGATCCGGCGTCGGGCCCTTCTTTCGGCCACGGAGCATGGCCACGGAAGTGGCCACCATCATCAGGGCGAAAGCAATCAGGAGGATCTCGCCGGGGATGTGGCCGCCGAGCAGCCCGCCGACAAATGCGCCGGCCATGCCTGCCGCGCCAAAGACAAGTCCGGTCCGCCACATCACGCGCTTGCCGCGGGCGTGGCTGATCACGCTGACGGCGGAGGTGACTCCGACGACGAACAGGGAAGCGGCGATTGCCTCCTTGGCCTCGAACCCGGCCACGTAGACCAGGATCGGGACGGTCAGGATCGATCCGCCGCCGCCGAGGACACCGAGCGAGAGCCCGATGACCACGGAGAGCGCAAGAACGAAGATGAGCGTGACGGTCATGAGGCCTTGGCCTCCGGGGTTGCCTTGCCGGCGGCGGGGAACTGCAGGATGGCGGATTCGCGGGTAGGCTCCTTCGCCGCCTTGTTCCACGGCATCGCCGAGATGGCCTGGCCCATGGCGCAGGTGTTGGTGGCGGCCGAGAAGGTCAGGCCCGTGCCGATGGCGCCGGCGAGCAGGCGGATCTTGGGCGAGACGAATTTTCCGCCGGCCAGGCCCAGTACCACCAGGGAACCGGCTGCAAGGCGGACCTGGCGCTCCAGGTCCCAGCGTGCCTTGCCCCGGACAACGTTGCCGCCGGCGGCCGCGAATCCGGGTACCCCGCCGGTCAGGACGTAGGCAGTGCCGATCCCGGCCCCGCCGAGGCGCTGGCGGGCCTGCTCGGCCCGTGCCCCCGACTGGCAGACAAGCACCACGCGGCTCCCCAGCCGTTCGGCCAGTTCGTCCGTGTGCTCGGAAAGCAGCGGAAGGGGCACGTTGTACGAACCCCGGATGTGCATCCCCTCGAACTCAGCGGCCGAGCGCACGTCGATCACCGCGAGGTCCTGGTGTTCCTGGAACCAACCCTTCAGCGTGTCCGGATCCAGAGCGGTGACTGCGGGAGCGGCCGGTGAAACGGGAGAGGGGCCTGAGGCGGTGGAGCGTGTCATGGATGTCCTTTCAAGACGGATCATGCGAAAGCTGAATACCCCACCGAGTATTACAGATACCCCCGGGGGTAGTCAAAAACACCCCAGGGGGTATATTCTGGACACCAAGCGAACCATCTATTCGGAGGCATCATGGAACTCGATTCAACCGACCTCGCCCCGGTCATCAACCGGCTCAAGCGAGCCCAGGGGCAGCTGTCCGCAGTGACCCGGATGCTGGAGGAGGGGCGCGAGTGCAAGGACGTCGTCACCCAGCTCGCAGCAGTCTCGAAGGCGCTGGACCGGGCGGGCTTTGCCATCATTGCCAGCGGACTTGAGCAGTGCATCGTCCGCAAGGATGCAAGCATGGACACGAAAGACCTGGAAAAGCTCTTCCTTTCCCTGGCCTGAGCCGCATCCAACCGCCAACCGCCAATCCAACGCATCAAGGAGACCCCATGACTTACACCCACACCGT
This sequence comes from Arthrobacter oryzae, assembly GCF_030718995.1. Lineage (NCBI taxonomy): Bacteria > Bacillati > Actinomycetota > Actinomycetes > Micrococcales > Micrococcaceae > Arthrobacter > Arthrobacter oryzae. Next base: position 1,340,716 of record NZ_CP132204.1, on the reverse strand, counting down.
GACCGTTCCGCTGTCCTGGAGCGACGCCGTCGAGCGGACGCGTGAGGCGCTCGCCGGGCAGGGGTTCGGCATTCTGTCCGAAATCAACGTCCGCGCGACCTTCGAGGCCAAACTTGGTGTCGACGCCGCTGAGGCGCTGGGTGACTACGTCATCCTGGGTGCCTGCAACCCTGCGCTGGCCAGCCGCGCACTGGCCGCTGAACCGGACCTGGGCGTCCTGCTGCCCTGCAACGTCGTGGTGCGCCGCGGCCGGGGCGCTGAGGTGACCACCATCCAGGCCATTGATCCACAGACGATGGTCCAGCTCAGCGGCAGTCCTGAAGTGCGGGAGGTGGCTGACGACGCCGACGCCCGGTTGCGTGCCGCGCTGGCCTCCCTGGATGCGCACACGGAGGCCTAAGGCCCCGCCATGAACGGGCTCCGCCTGACCGGGCCGGTGCATGGGCTGAGGTTATTTTCATCACGGTTTCTGCGTCCTGCCGGAATCCGAGTTTGGCTGCCCCCATACTGAGATTGACGCGGTGATGTCCGGCGCCAAACCAGTCAGGAGGAAGAGCCTTGAACACTGTGATGAACGTTGTGACGAATGAGTATTTCCCCGCTGCGGCGGTGCTCTTTGGAGTCGTGCTTTTTTGGACGGTCGCCTTCTTTGGCGGACTGTCGCTCCTGAGCACCAACCAGCCGCCCATCGCGACCCTCACGTGGTTGCTCTTCGTCTACGCCGCGGCGGTCCTTTCGCCCCTCGCGGGACTGCTGGCCATGGTTGACCTCGTCCGCCGCTGGTGGCGGAACCGCGCTGCCCGCGCGGCCGGCCGCGTGGCCGGTACCAAATCCGCCTGACGGAACCAGGGGAAAACGGGTAGCGTCCACTCGCACGCGGCGGGGAGGAATCTCCTAAAATTGTTATGGGGCCGGCGGCGAAAAGCCCGCTGAGACCCGGGCTGTCCCCAGTCGCCGTCGGCCCTTCTGAACGGCGCACTTCCTCCGCGGGGCGGGATGCCTGGACATCACGCTGCGCGCCCTGTATCTACGGGCAGTCCGCTCAGGCGCCATTCCAGCATCCCGTCGTTCAAGCGCAAGGCGTTCCGGCCCTTGGCCTGCAGGAGCTCCACGGCCTCGTATGCCAGCACGCAGTATGCTCCGCGGCAGTAGGCCACTACCTCGCTGCCCGGAGGCAGCTCGCCCAGCCTGCTGCTGAGCTCCTCAAGCGGGATCGACAACGCGCCGGGAATGTGGCCGGCACCGTACTCCTCTGCGGGTCGCACATCCAGTACGGTGACCGTTCCGGCCTCCGCCCGTTCCAGGAGTTCCTCCCTGGTCATTTCTGCAGGCAGCCCGGGGCCGTCCTGTGCTGAGTTGCCGGTGAGGCCAAGGTAGTCCGCGCGCTTTTGTTCGACGTCGGCAACGCGCGACCGGGCCACGCTGCGTACCAGGCTGTACAGGGAGGCAACGTCCGGCCCGGCCAGGTCGTAGAAGATCCGGGCGCCGTCCCGGCGGGTGGCCACGAGCCCCGCCTGCTTGAGCGTCTGCAGGTGGGCCGATGCGGTGCTTAGGCCAAGCCCGGCTGCCTTGGCGAGTGACTCGACGCTCCGTTCGCCCTGCGCAAGCAGGTCCACCAGCTCCAGGCGCTTGCCGTGGCCCATGGCCTTCCCCACCTTGGCGAACTCTTCGAACAACGCAGCCTTCTTTGCACTGTCGCCCATTTATACCTCCAATATTCCATGTAATACTGGAATTAAGAATATTCCACGTTTTCGTGGAATGCCAGCCTCGCCCCGCAGGCCCCGTGAAAACGGCGCCGCGGAAACCGGCGGATACCGAAACCCGGCGGATACCGAAACCCGGCGGATACCGAAACCCGGCGGAAACAAGGAACGCACCCCATGACACCAGGAAGCACCTCTCCCAAGCATCACCACCACACGCGGGACGCCATAACCCTTGGCCTGCGGCAGAACCTTCCACAGTTCATGATCCTCGTGGCAGTCAACGCCCTGGTGGGTGGAACCCTGGGGCAGGAGAGGACCGTCCTGCCGCTGCTGGCCAGCGAGGTCTTCAAGCTGGACCTGTATACCAGCGCTTTGACGTACATCCTGGCCTTCGGCGTGGCCAAGGCGGCCACCAACTATTTCGCCGGAACCCTGTCGGACCGTTACGGCCGCAAGCCGGTGCTGGTGGCGGGCTGGCTGATAGCCCTGCCCGTCCCGCTGATGCTGATCTTCGGGCCGTCATGGGGGTGGATCGTCGCGGCCAATGTCATCCTCGGCATCAGCCAGGGGCTAACCTGGTCCACCACGGTGATGATGAAGATGGACCTGGTGGGCCCGTCCCAGCGCGGCCGGGCCATGGGTCTGAACGAGGCGGCCGGCTACCTCGGTGTGGCCGGAACCGCGCTGGCCACCGGCTACATCGCGTCCACCTACGGCCTGCGCCCGGGTCCATTCCTGCTCGGCGCGGCCTTCATCGCCGTCGGCCTGGGGCTCTCCGTGCTCACCGTGCGGGAGACGCACCACCACGCCAGGGCCGAGGCCGCCAACCATGTTGCGGTCCACGAGGGGGCGCACGCCCAGCTCAGCAACCGCGAGGTGTTCACGCTGACCAGCTTCCGCGACAAGTCGCTGTCTTCCGTGAGCCAGGCGGGCATGGTGAACAACCTGAATGACGGCCTGGCCTGGGGCCTGTTCCCCGTACTGTTCGCGGCCGCCGGATTGAGCATTGAACGCATCGGGATCCTGGCGGCCGTGTACCCGGCCGTGTGGGGCGCCGGCCAGTTGGTGACCGGGGCACTGTCGGACCGGATCGGGCGCAAGCCCCTGATTGTGGGAGGCATGCTGGTGCAGGCGGCGGCGCTGGGCCTGGTTGCCTTTGGTGCCGGCTTCGACGCGTGGCTGGCCGCGGCGGTGCTGCTCGGAGCGGGCACTGCCATGGTCTATCCGACACTGCTGGCCGCCATCGGGGATGTTGCCCATCCTGAATGGCGGGCGAGGTCGGTGGGCATCTACCGGCTCTGGCGTGACGGCGGCTTTGCCGTCGGTGCCGTGCTCTCCGGAATTATCGCCGACGCCTATGGCATCCCGGCGGCAGTCGCCGTCGTTGCCGTCCTGACCGGTGCTTCCGGTCTTGTGGTGGCTGTCCGGATGCGGGGCGCCGACCACAAACCCTCGTCCCGCTGAGCCGGATCGCCCCGGGCCGAATCATGCGGGCCTCGTGGCCCCGGCTCTCAGTCCGATGCCCCGGCGCCACCCCACAGCGCTTTGCGGAGGAGCGCCTTCAGCTGGGCCGATTCTTCCGCGGCCAGGCCCCCGAGCACCTCCGCTTCTGCCTGTTGCGCAGCCCTGCTGGCCTGCTGCAGCAGCTTTTCCCCCTTGGCGGTGGCCGTGACAGTCTTTGCCCGGCGGTCCTGCTTCCCCGGCGCCCTCACCACGAGCCGCCGTTTTTCCAGCTCATCCACCAGGGCCACAATCTGGCTGGGGTCCAGGCTGAGGAAGTCCGCCATTTCGCGCTGCGTCGGCTCAAGCCCGCTGTTGGCGAGGATCAGCACTGAGTACGAGCGCTCCTTGAGGTCGAACTCGGCCAATGCCCTGTTGTTCAGCACGGACCCGGTGGCGTGCAGCTTGGCCAGCAGGAACCCCAGGTCACGGCTGATGGACGCGGCGACAAGCTTGTGTGCCTGTTCGGTCCGCTGATCGCCCTGTGTCTCGATCGTCATGGCCGACTCCAATAATCCTCAAAATAAATCGTTGACATTTTCAACTATCCATCATTTCATGGATACAGAACAGCATCCCACGCCGAGAGCCGGGATGCACAAGGTCAGCTAGCAAAGGAGCAGCCATGAGCCTGTCAGGCAAAGTAGCAATCGTCACCGGAAGCGGCAGGGGCCTTGGCCTGGCCTACGCCCGGGAGCTCGCCCGGCAGGGTGCCGCCGTCGTCATCAACGACGTCGACGCCGAGGTGGCCGCGGAAGCAGTCCGGACCATCGGGGCCGACGGCGGGAAGGCCGCCGCAGTGGTGGCTCCCGTGGGAAGCACTGAAGTTGCCAGGCAGCTGGTGCAGGCCGCCGTCACGGAGTTCGGCCGCCTCGACATCCTGGTCACCAACGCCGGCATCCTCCGCGACAAGAGCCTGCTGAAGATGACCGACGAGGACTTCGACGCCGTCATCAACGTCCACCTCCGCGGCACCTTCACCTGCGTCCGGGAAGCGTTCGCCTACTTCAAGGAGAACGGCATCGCCGGCCGGATCATCACCATCGGCTCGCCCACCGGCCAGCGCGGAAACTTCGGCCAGACCAACTACGCCGCCGCCAAGGCCGGCATTGTGGGCATGGTCCGCACCTGGGCGCTTGAAATGAAGAAGGCGGGCGTGACCGCCAACGCCGTTATCCCGGTGGCGGCCACCGCCATGACCAAGACCGTCCCGTACTTCCAGAAGGCAGTCGAGGCGGACGAGCGCGGCGAGGCCATGCCGGCTTTCTTCCGCCACGACCTCGGTTTCGGAACGGCCGACGACGTCTCCGGGCTGGTGGCGTTCCTCGCCTCCGATGAGGCAGCCGGCATTACCGGCCAGGCCATCGGGGCCGGCGGTGACCGCCTGCAGCTCTGGACCCACCCCGAAGCCGCGGCCACCGAATACCGCGAGGGCGGCTGGCGGTACGAGGACCTCGTGGAGAACTTCGGCCCGCTCTTCGGCGGGAAGCTGCAGTCAGTGGGCGAGGAATTCCTCCCGCTGCCCGAAGACCTGAAGCCCGAGGCACAGCCTGCACCTGCACAGCCTGCCGCAGCCCCCGTGAAGGTGGGCTAGCAATGGCTGCCGCCCGCTACGAACTCGGCATCGACGCCTCGAAGCTCGACGCGATCGACATGCACGTCCACCTCGAGGTGGACGGCCACGGCCACGAGTCACTGCCGCCGGCACTGACCGAGGCGTCGGCCAAGTACTTCAAATCCGAGGACCGCACACCGTCGCTGGACCGCATCGCCGCGGTGTACCGGGAACTGAACATGGCCGCCGTCGTGTTCACCGTGGACGCCCGCACCCAGCTCAAGCACGAACCCAACAGCATTGAGGACCTGATCGCCGGTGCGGCCAGGAACAACGACGTGCTGATCCCCTTCGGCAGCGTGGATCCGCGCACCGGCGCCGACGCCATCCAGGGCGCCAAGCGCCAGGCCATCGACCTGGGGGCCCGCGGCTTCAAGTTCCACCCCAGCCTGCAGGGCTTCGACCCGTCGAACGAACAGTTCTATCCGCTGTGGGAAACCCTGCAGGAACTGGGCCTGCCGGCAATCTTCCACACCGGCCAGAACGGCATGGGTGCCGGCCTCCCCGGCGGTTACGGCATCAAGCTGGCCTACTCCAACCCGCTCCTGCTGGACGCCGTGGCCGCGGACTTCCCGGAACTGCGGATCATCATGGCGCACCCCTCGGTGCCGTGGCAGGACGAGGCGAACTCGATCGCCACGCACAAGTCCAACGTGTTCATCGACCTCTCCGGCTGGTCGCCCAAGTACTTCCCGGAATCGCTGGTGCGCATGTCCAACTCGGTGCTGCAGGACAAGGTCCTGTTCGGCACGGACTTCCCGCTCATCACGCCACAGAAGTGGCTGGCCGCGTTCGGCGACCTGCCGCTCAAGGACGAGGTCCGGCCCAAGATCCTCAAGCACAACGCCGTGCGCCTGCTCGGACTGGACGGCTGAGATGACCACGACGACGGCGGAACCCGCCGTGGGTGTCGCGGAACGCCTCTACGAAGTGGCCGACTACTACGATGCAGAGTCCCTCCTCACGGAGGACGAGCGCCGTGTCCTGGGCAGGCTTCGCAGCTTCCTGGACCGGGAAGCGCGGCCCCTGCTCGCCGATTACTGGGAGCGGGGCGATTTCCCCACGCAACTTGCACAGCCCCTGATCGACCTGGACCTGATGGAACCGGCGGACCTCACGGGTGGTCCGGGCAGCAGGCCTGCGCGCGGCATCTACCAAGGCTTCCGGATCTTCGAACTGGCCCGCACGGACGCCTCGCTGGCCACCTGGTACACGTCCCAGGCCGGGCTCTTCCGCACGGCCATCCGGGTGGGTGCCTCGCCGGAGCAGCAGGCTGAATGGATGCCGAAGGTTATCGGCTTCTCCCTCAAGGGCGTCTTCTCCCTCACCGAACCCGACTCCGGCTCGGACATCGCCGGCGGACTCTCCACAACCGCCCGCAGGGAGGGGGATTCGTGGGTCCTGGACGGTGCCAAGCGATGGATCGGCGGGGCGGCCAGCGCTGACGTCCTGGCGGTCTTTGCCAGGGACCAGGAAGACGGCCAGGTGAAAGCCTTCCTGGTGGACCGCGAATCGGACGGCGTGACGCTGGAGAAGATCCACGGCAAGACCGCCCTGCGGATGATGCAGAACGCCCACATCACCCTCGAGGGCGTCCGCGTGCCGGAAGCCATGCGGCTGCACAACGTGAACTCCTTCAAGGACGTTGCCGCGATGCTCCGGGCCATGCGCTCGGACGTTGCCTGGATTGCCGCCGGAATCCAGGCCGGCGCGTTCGAAGCCGCCCTCCGCTACGTGACGGAACGCCGGCAGTTCGGCCGCCCGGTGGGATCCTTCCAGCTGGTCCAGGAAAAGCTGGCCCGGATGCTCGGGAACGTCACATCCTCGCTGTCGCTGGTGGTGCGGCTGACCGAGCAGCAGGCCAAGGGCATCTACCGCGACCAGGATTCCGCCCTGGCCAAGATGCAGACCTCCCTGCTGATGCGCGAAACCGTGGCACTGGCCCGCGAGGTGGTGGGCGGCAACGGCATCACCTTGGAAACGGACGTCGCCCGGTTCCACGCCGACGCCGAAGCCGTCTACTCCTATGAGGGCACGCACGAAATCAACGCGCTCATCGTGGGCCGCGCCCTCACCGGCGAAAGCGCCTTCACCCGCTGACGCAGCACTGAGGCGCCCGAACTAAACGGCGCCAGCACGCACTCAACCGAACAGCAACTGACACCCGACGGCGGAAGCACCGCGCCGCCGTCGTAATTCCCCACACCCAAAAACCGCCCCAGGAGGCAAAGATGCCCAATCTCGTCGTCGACTTCGACAAACTGCTCACGCTCGCCGGGACCGATCTCGGCGTCACCGAATACCGCGAAATCACGCAGGAACAGATCAACAAATTCGCCGATGCCACCGGCGATGACCAGTGGATCCACGTGAATCCGGAACGCGCCAAGGACGGCCCGTTCGGTGCCCCGATCGCCCACGGCTTCCTGACGCTCTCGCTCATCATCCCGTTCTGGGGCGAGCTGTTCGACGTCGACGGCGTCACCACCAAAGTGAACTACGGCCTGGACAAGGTCCGCTTCACCTCACCGGTCAAGGTGGGCTCGCGGATCCGCATGCGGGCCACCATCGCCGAGGTCACCGAGGTCAAGGGCTGCGCCCAGATCAAGGTGTCCAACACCATCGAGATCGAAGGCCAGGAGCGCCCGGCCGTCGTGGCCGAATTCCTGGCCCGCTTCTACAAGTAGGCCGCATTTCACGTCCCAAAACCCGTTTTGTCCCTCTGTCCTAAAGGAACAGCCATGTCTGGACTCACTCAGCTTCACGCCATGGGTACGGCCGAACGCCGCAAGGAAGCGCGCACGGTCATCGCCTCCAGTTATCTGGGCAGCACCATCGAGTACTACGATTTCCTCCTCTACGCCACGGCCGCCGCCGTCGTCTTTCCCAAGGTCTTCTTCTCCGGAATGGACGACTGGGTGGGTGTGGTGGCCGCCTACGGCACCTTCGCCGCCGGCTACGTGGCACGCCCGCTCGGCGGGGTCATCTTTGGCCACTTCGGTGACAAGCTGGGCCGCAAGGGAATGCTGATCGTGTCCATGCTGGTCATGGGCGTGGCCTCCACCCTGATCGGCCTGGTCCCGGACGCCTCCGTGGCCGGCCCGTGGGGCGCCGTGATGCTGGTGATCCTCCGCGTCTTCCAGGGCATCGCCGTCGGCGGTGAATGGGGCGGCGCCGCCCTGATGGCGCTGGAACACTCGGAGTCCGGCAAGCGCGGCTTCGCGGCATCGTTCGTGAACGCCGGAGCCCCCACGGGCGCGGTGCTGGGCACCTTCATCATGGGGGCATTCTCCTCCCTGCCGAACGAGCAGTTCCTCGCCTGGGGCTGGCGCGTGCCGTTCCTGCTCTCCTTCGTACTGCTGGGCGTGGGCATGTTCGTCCGCCTCAAGGTTTCCGAGAGCCCCATCTTCAAGGCCGCGCTCGAGCAGGAGAAGCGCGAACAGGAGATGGCCGAACAGGCTGAAGGTTTGCAGGCACAGGATTCCCAGCCGGCCGGTTCCGCCCCGGCCCGCCGCGAAATTCCCCTCCTGCAGGTGCTCCGCCGGCCGAAGACGCTGATCTTCACCATGCTGGCCGGGGCGGCAGGGTTCGCGCTGCAGGTGGTGCTGGCAACGTTCGCGGTGACCTTCGCCGTCTCCAAGGGAGCGGACCGCCAGGGTGTGCTCTATGCCTACGCGGCGGCCTCCCTGATCTCCATCGTCTTTGTTGTCCTGGGCGGAAGGCTTTCGGACAAGCTGGGCCGGCGGCCCGTGATGGTGGGCGGACTGGTGGTGTTCATCGCCTACCTCGTGCCGATGTTCCAGCTGCTGTCCTCCAACAACATCATGCTGATCTTCGTGGCATTCGCGGTGGGCCTGATGATCCACTCCATGCTGTTCGGTCCGCTCGCGGCCTTCGTCTCCGAACAGTTCGGCACCACCTCCCGGTACACCGGCGCCTCGCTGGGCTACCAGCTGGCAACGCTGCTCGGGGCCGGCTTCACCCCCGGGATCGTGGCGCAGATCTTCAAGGATTCCGGCCAGAACACCGGTGCGGTGGTCTGGTACCTGGCCGTCATGTCCGTGGTGTCGATCGTCTTCATCCTGCTGACCCGGGAACCCAAGAACAACGATCTCCAGACCGTCCGGCTCTGATCCGGCCGCCAGGGACTACCGTTTTATTAGAAAGGACTTGCCGTGGAAAATTTTGGCATCGGCTCGTGGCTGCAACGGCGACGCCCGAAGTCGGGCAACAAGGCAGCAATCATCGCCGGAGACCGGGAGGTCAGCTACGAGCAACTGGCGGAACGTTCCGTCCGGCTCGCCAACGCCTTCCGTGACCGCGGCGTCTCGCGCGGGGACCGGGTGGCGTACCTGGGGGAGAACGATCCGTCCTTCCTGGAGACGCTTTTCGCCTGCGGCCTTGCCGGAGCGGTCTTCGTTCCGCTCAACACCCGGCTGGCGCCGCCGGAAATCCAGTTCCAGCTCAGGGACTGCGGCGCTGCGCTGCTGGTGCATGCTTCGAGCCTTTCGGGCCTGGCGGTCCGCGGCGGCGAAGGGACGGCGGTGGCCCGGCGGATCGCCGTCGACGACGCCGCTGTGACAGGAGATCGTGCCGCTCCTGCGGGAAGTGAAACGGAAGGCACGACGGCGGCGGAGGACTATGAGGCCGTCGTCGCCTCCGGCTCGACGACGGCCCCGGACGAGCCGGTGGGCCTGGACGACGGCGCCATGATCCTTTACACCTCCGGAACAACCGGACACCCCAAGGGCGCCCTGCTGACCCACGGAAACATCACCTGGAACTGCCTCAACGTGATTGTCGACTTCGACTTCGCCTCCACGGATGTGGCCCTGATGATCTCCCCGATGTTCCACGTGGCGTCCCTGGACATGGGCGTCCTGCCCACCCTGCTGAAAGGCGGGACCGTGATCCTCGAACCCAGGTTTGACCCGCTCCGCACGCTTCAGCTCATCGAACGGCACCGGGCCACCACCATCAGCGGGGTGCCCACCACGTACCAGATGCTCTGTGAACATCCCGCCTGGGACGCCACGGACCTTAGCTCCCTGAACAAGCTGACCTGCGGCGGATCAGCCGTGCCGCTGCGCGTGCTGGATGCCTACGAGAAGCGCGGGCTGCGGTTCTCCAACGGCTACGGAATGACCGAAACGGCGCCGGGGGCCACCACACTGCCGGCGGCACGGTCCCGGGACAAGGCCGGATCCTCCGGCCTGCCGCACTTCTTCACGGAGGTCCGGGTCGCGGACCTCACCGATCCCGGTGCGGGCGCCGCGGCGCCGGGAACGGTGGGGGAGATCCAGATCAAGGGCCCCAATGTCATCCACCAGTACTGGAACCGGCCCGACGCCACGGCCGACTCCTACACCGGCGACGGCTGGTTCAAGTCCGGCGACATGGGCTACAAGGATGACGACGGCTTCGTGTTCATCTCGGATCGGCTCAAGGACATGATCATCTCCGGCGGCGAGAACATCTATCCGGCCGAAGTGGAGCAGGCGATCACCGAGCTGGATGCCGTGGGGAGTGTGGCCGTGATCGGCGTGCCGGACGAGAAATGGGGCGAGGTGCCGCGGGCCGTGGTGCTCCTGCGGGAAGGGGCGCAGCTGAGCGAAGAGCAGCTGCGGGCCCATCTGGACGGCCGGCTTGCCCGGTACAAGATCCCCAAGTCGGTGGTGTTCGTGGAGGAGATGCCCAGGACTGCCAGCGGTAAGATCCGGAAGGCGGATCTGCGCAAGCTGGCGCCGGCGAACGGCCAGCTGCCGTAAGCGCGAACGGACAGTTGCGGCCCGGGGGCGGGCGCGAACGGGCAGTTGCGGCCCCGCCGCCGGACCGGGAATAATCTCCGTAGCTAGAGACTTGAGTCAATTGCACTCAACTTTACCTACGGAGGGTACATGCCAACGTTTTTTGGACCTGCCGGTACCGGCAGCGGATCGTTTGACGAGTTCCTTGCGCGCTACCTGCAGGGCCAGCGCGCGGCCCGGTCCGGGCGCCCCACGGACATCACCAGGCTGCTGAGCCGCCGCACCCACGAAGTGCTCTCGCTCGCCGGCCAGTTCGCCGTGGACCTCGGACACGGCGATGTGGATGCCCTGCATGTCCTGCGGACCATGGCAGGGGCTGAGCCGGCCGTCAGCTACGTGCGCCGCGCCGGGGCCGACCCCGCGGCCGTGGCCAAGGCGGCTGAAGAACGGCTGCCGGAGAAATCCGCCCGGGCGGTGACGGCAGCCCCCGCGCTGACGCCGTCCGCCCAGCGGGCCCTGCTGGATGCCTACCAGGTTGCCCGGGCGTTCGGGTCCACCTACATCGACCCGGAGCACCTGTTCTTCGCCCTGGTGCTAAACCAGGACGCTCCGGCGGGGCAGGTGCTTGCAGCGGCCGGCGTCACGCCCGAATCCTTCCAGGCCGGGGCACGCGACGCGGACAGCGGTGAACAGCCCGGAAACGGCCGCCCCGGAACTGCCCCGGCAGGGGAACCGGAAGCCGCTTCAGAGACCCCGACGCTGGACACCTACGGGACGGACCTCACCGCCCTGGCGCGTTCAGGCGGCCTGGACCCGGTCATCGGGCGGATCGACGAGACGGCCCAGACCATCGAAATCCTGGCCCGGCGCACCAAGAACAACCCGGTGCTGATCGGCGAAGCCGGCGTAGGCAAGACGGCCATCGTGGAAGGCCTGGCCCAGGCCATTGCCAACGACACCGTGCCGGAACAGCTCCGCAACAAGCGGGTCATTTCGCTGGACCTTCCCGCCATGCTCGCAGGGACCCGCTACCGCGGGGACTTCGAAGAGCGCCTGACCAAGGCGATGGACGAAGTGACTGCCAACGCGGGCCGGCTCATCCTGTTCATCGACGAGCTGCATATGGTCCTCGGGGCCGGCGGCGCGGGCGAGGGCGGCATGGATGCAGGCAACATCCTGAAGCCGCGGCTGGCCCGCGGCGAACTCCACGTTGTGGGTGCCACCACGCTGAACGAGTACCGCAAGGTGGAGAAGGATCCCGCGTTTGAGCGCCGCTTCCAGCCCGTCCAGGTAGGGGAGCCCGCCATTGAGGACGCCGTGCAGATCCTTTCCGGACTGCGCGGGCGGTACGAGGAACACCACGGCGTCCGCTACACCGACGAGGCGATCAGGGCCGCCGTCGAACTGTCCGCCCGTTACGTGACGGACCGGTTCCTGCCGGACAAGGCGATCGACCTCATTGACCAGGCCGGGGCAAGACTGAGCCTCAAGCTCGGTGCCCGGCAGGACGTTGCGGCCCTCCGCGAACAGCTCGCGGCGCTCGAGGAATCGAAGAACGCTGCCATAGCCGCGGAGGACTTCGAAGAAGCCTCCCGGCTGCGGGACGAAGCGAAAGCGCTGAAGGAGAAGCTCGACGGCGGTGCGGCCGGCCAGGACGCCCGCGGTGACGTTTCCAGCGATGCTGCCGCCGCCGTCGTCGGCGAACCGGAAATTGCCGAGATCATCTCGCGTGCAACGGGTATCCCGGCCAGCCGGATCACCGAGGGTGACCGGGAGCGGCTGGCCAGGCTGGAAGAGGACCTGCACCAGCGGGTCGTCGGCCAGGAGGACGCCGTGAGCCTGATTGCGAAGTCCGTCCGGCGGAACCGCACGGGCATGGGCGCTGCCGGCAGGCCGATCGGGAGCTTCCTGTTCCTGGGCCCCACCGGCGTCGGCAAGACCGAACTCGCCAAGGCGCTGGCGGGCTCGCTGTTCGGAAGCGAAGATTCCATGATCCGCTTCGACATGAGCGAGTTCGGCGAACGGCACACCGTGAGCCGCCTTGTGGGTGCCCCGCCGGGGTACGTGGGTTACGACGAAGCCGGCCAGCTCACAGAGCGGGTACGGCGCAATCCTTACTCGATCGTGCTGCTCGACGAGATCGAAAAGGCGCACCCGGATGTGTTCAACCTCCTGCTGCAGGTGCTCGACGACGGGCGCCTGACGGACGGCCACGGACGCACCGTGGACTTCCGCAACACGGTGGTCATCATGACCTCGAACCTCGGCTCGGAGTTCCTGGCCAGCAAGGCCGGGCCCACCGGGTTCACCGCCGCCGGCGAGGGAAGCGCCTTCGGCTCGGAGAAGGCCCTGCGGGACCGTGTCCTGGCACGGCTGCGGGAATCGATGCGGCCTGAGTTCCTGAACCGCATCGACGAGATCGTGCTGTTCCGCAAGCTGGACCAGGCCCAGTTGCGCCAGATCGTGCGGCTGATGCTCAACGACACCGAAGCCCGCCTGCGCGCGCAGGGGATCGCGCTGTCCGTCAGCGAGGACGCGGTGGACTGGATTGCTGAGCGGGGCTACGAACCCGAGTACGGTGCCCGGCCCCTGCGCCGCGTGATCCAGCGCGAACTCGACGACCGGATCGCCGATTTGCTGGTGGGCTCCGGCCTCACGGCCGGAGCACAGGTCACCGTCTCCGCGGGCGGGCCTGAACTCGTGGTGGTTGCCGGCAGCCCGGAGGTTCCGCTGGCCGCGTAGTTAGTGGATCAGCGCCAGCATGACGCCCACGGCCACGAAGAGCACCCCGAACGTCCGGTTCAGGATCTTCTGCCCGTGGGCGTTGTGCGTGAAGCGCTGGAAGGACTTGGCTGCGGCCGCAAAGAAGAACCACATCACCAGAATGTCGATGACCACCACGGTGGCGGTGAGGACGAGATACTGGGGCAGCAGCGGCTGCTCAGGCCTGATGAACTGGGGCATGAAGGCCAGGAAGAAAACGACGGCCTTGGGGTTGAGCAGGTTGACCCACAGGCCCCGGCGGAACATGGAGCCGGCCGGTTCGTTGCGTAGCTCGGCCGCTTTCTCCTGGTCAAGGTCCGGCTTGTGCAGGAACTGGCGGATGCCCAGGTAGACCAGATAGGCGGCCCCGGCGTACCGGATCACATTGAACGCCACGGGCGAGCTGGCAACCAGGACGCCCACACCCAGCGCAACGATCACCACGTGGACCACCAGTGCGGCCTGCTGGCCCAGGATTCCCCAGATGGCGCGTCGGAAGCCGGAATTCAGCGAGTTGCTCATGGTGTTGATGGCACCCGCTCCGGGGGTAAAGCTGATCAGGACGCCGGCGCCGGCCAGGGCCAGCCAAAGGGAGGGTTGCACCTATCCAGTTTAGAGGCCGAAGTATGGGGACTATTTCCTACTGCCGGAGCCATCCGCCGCTGCAGACGATGGGCGCCGCTGCAGACATACAGGTACTGCAGAGCTACGATGCAGTTAGCCGCACCACCTGGTTTGCCGGGACCGCGGCGTAAGCCTGCTTCGTCCGGGGAGCAGTCCATGACTTGGGGGAGTCGATGAACAGGGCCGTCAGCACAGTTTTCGCAGGGGTAGTCCTGATGGCGGCGGCCTCCTGCGCGGTGCCCAACCCGGCTCCCGGGCAGCGAGCGGCGGAGCCAGGTACAGCGGCGCCCTCCAGCCCGGCCCGGGAGACGGCCGGCACCCAAAGTTCTGCCGCCACCCGGGGTCCGATGACGGACATCATGAACAAAGGGGGCGGGGCGGACTCTGAGCCCGCTGCACCACTCCCTCAGGCGGCGTTCCGGCACCCCGACTATTACGCCATGCCGGGCCAGGAGATCACCTTCGACGTGTCCCCGTCTTTACCCGCGGGGGTCAGTGCGGCGCTCTATGAATGGGACTTTGACGGCGACGGCGTGATTGATGAAGTCGGTCCGCTTCCGGTCGCGGCGCACACGTTCAATGACGTGTTCGAAGGAACTGCGGAGGTCAGGATTACCTTTTTCACGGGAGGGGCGTCGACGGCGACCGCTGCCGTGCACATCGGACGGGGACCCTGGGACGGGTTGCCGGCAGCGCCTCGCAACGTCACCGTAGTGGTCACTGCGGATGCCGGAGACGTGAGCACCGTCCAAATTTCCTGGGAGCCGAGCGGGGCGGAACCCTACCGCTGGGGTTTGACCGTGGACGGCATTCCGGCCGGATTGGTGGAGGGCGGTGCGCGGACCGCATCCATGACGGATGTACACCGGGGCCGCGCGGTCGAAATCGGCGTGGTCGGGTTCACTGCCGACCAGGCCATGGGAGAGTCCGCCAGGGTGACGCTTCCCGCACGGCAAGGCTAGCCCGGACGACCGCGGGAGCTCAGGCCCGCGCGATGACCTCGCCGTTAGGGATCAGGAACCAGCCGTCGTCGGTGGAACCCCAGCGGTGCCAGCCTGCGGAAATCCGGGCAAGGTCAGCGGCGTTGGCGAAGCCGTACTCCAGCGCCTGGTCAGCGAAGGCCGAATGCAGCACGCGCTCGCCCCAGACCCTGGCCTGCCACCGGCGCTGCTGTCCTGTGGCATACAGCCAGTTGCTGCTGGTGGGCGCGACGTCGGTGAATCCTGCGGCCTGGGCCCACGAGACCAGGCGGCGTCCGGCGTCCGGTTCGGCGCCGTTGCGGCGGGCGATGCGCTGGTACAGTTCCATCCATTCGTCCAGTTCCGGGATGGCGGGATACCAGCTCATGCCGTGGAAATCGGCGTCGCGCACTGCCACGATGCCGCCGGGCTTGGCCACCCGGCGCATTTCGCGCAGGGCCTCCACCGGGTCCGTCAGGTGCTGAAGCACCTGGTGGGCGTGGACGACGTCGAACGTTTCGTCGTCGAAGTCCAGGTCGTAGATATTCCCCGCCACGAACTCGACGTTCTCCACCCCGCGTTCGGCGGCAAGCTCGGTGGCGTGGGTGATCACATCCGGGGAACGGTCCAGCCCGGTCACGTGTCCGGGCGCCACAAGGCCCGCGAAGTCGCACGTGATGCTGCCCGGCCCGCAGCCCACGTCCAGCACGGACGTGCCGGGGGTGAGGTACGGGATCACGAACGCGGCGGAATTCTCTGCGGTCCGTGAGGCATGGGCGCGGACCACGGACTCGTGGTGACCATGCGTGTACACGTCTTCAGGCTGCTGTGCACTCATAAGGAAACGCTACCGCTCCGGCGGGAAAATGCGCGGCAATCGAGCTGACCAAAGCAGGCCCGGTTATTCCGGCGCCGCCGCACCCTGCGTGGCCGCGCCCGGCCCCGCCGCGCCCGGCCCCGCCGCGCCCGGCCCCGCCGCTTCCTGAGCGGCGCGGATGGTGGCCTCGGTCATGGACTCCATGAAGCGTGCCGCCACCTCCAGCTCCGCGGGGGTGAATTCCGCCATGGCCGCGCCCATGTGGCGGGCCAGCGGCAGGAACATGGCCCCGCCGTCGCGGTAGGCCTTTTCGGTCATGCGCAGCTGGACCTGCCGGCGGTCCGAACCCTGTCGTTCGCGCACCACGTGTCCGGACGTGTGCAGCCGGTCGATGAGCGCCGTGGTGGCGGGGGAACTGAGGTTGAGTTCCTTCCGGAGCACGCCCGGCGTGACCACCTGGTCCTTGGCCGCGTGCCGCATGATCACGGCGAGTGCGTTGAGGTCCGTGCGGTGCATGTCGTTGCGCCCGCCGGCCGCGTCCACGTAGCGGTTGGCTTCGAGCGTGAACTCCTGCAGCAGCCGGACCAGGCCCTGGGGTGCAGCGGGTCCGGGGCGCTCGGCAGGGTCTTCCGACACGGCGTCCCTCCTTGCTGCGTGGTTTCGCAGGCTTCTTGCCTGCGGAAATCTGTTGGCTCCGCCAAGATTCTCTCACCGACGGAATGTTTAGCGACTATTTACGTCCGGCTACTTATCTCCATAATAGAGATAGTCTACGATGGAGTAGATTCTACTCCTCCGAGGAACCACCAGAAGGACACATGAAACAGAGACATCCCGGCACTGCGCGCGTTCCGTTCTGGCTCCGCTGGCTGGTCCCCGTATTGCTCGTGATTACCTGGCTCGCCATTGCCGGGATTGGCGGCCCCACCTTCGGCCGCCTGGAGGAAGTGTCCTCCAATGACCAGGCCTCATTCCTGCCCGCCAGCGCTGAGGCTACGGAGGCCCAGGACTGGCAGGCCAAGTTCAGGGACTCGGATGAGATTCCGGCCGTGATCGTCGTCGAAAGCGAAACCGCCTTCACTCCTGCTCAGCTGGGGGAGGCGGCTGCCCTCAAGGCCAAGCTCGAGGAACTGCAGGCGGGCAGTGCGGTCATCGGACCCATCCCGTCGAAGGACGGCGAGGCCGTCCAGTTCGTGGTGCCCATTTCCTCCTCGGGAGAGGTCAAGGAAATCGTCCAGGAGCTCCGGGATGAGGTCCAGGCGTCTGCGCCGGAGGGTATGCAGACGTTCGTCACCGGTCCGGCGGGGCTGACAGCGGACCTGGTGAGCGCCTTCGCGGGCATTGACGGCATCCTGCTGCTGGTGGCCCTCGCTGCAGTGTTCATCATCCTGCTGATTGTCTACCGTTCCCTGCTCCTGCCCATCGCAGTGCTCTTCACCTCGGTGTTCGCACTCTGCGCTGCCATCCTGCTGGTGTTCGGCATGGCCAAGCTCGGCTGGATCCAGCTCAGCGGCCAAAGTCAGGGCATCCTCTCCATCCTGGTGATCGGCGCAGCCACGGACTACGCACTGCTGTATGTGGCCAGGTTCCGTGAAGCGCTGACCCACACCACCAACCGCACTGCGGCCGTCCTCACCGCATGGAAGGCATCCTTCGAGCCCATCCTGGCCTCCGGCGCCACGGTGATCATCGCCCTGCTGTGCCTGCTGTTTTCCGACCTGAACTCCAACAAGGCGCTGGGCCCGGTGGCTGCAGCCGGCATTCTCTGTTCGCTCTTTGCGGCACTCACGCTGCTCCCGGCGCTGATGGCGCTGCTGGGCCGCACGGCCTTCTGGCCGTTCCGCCCCAAGCTGGTCCCCGACGCCGAACGGGAACCCCGGTTCGTCACCGGCCTCGAAGGCCAGAAGGGACTGTGGCGCGCCACCGGGTCCCTTGTTGCCCGCCGGCCCCGGGCCGTCTGGGTCGCATCGGTGCTCCTGCTTCTGGTGGCCTCAGCGGGCATCCTGCAGCTCAAGGCCAACGGTGTGCCGCAGACCGATGTCATCCTCACCGCCTCCAATGCCGTGGACGGGCAGGACGCGCTGGCGCGCCATTTCGACGCCGGGTCCGGCAGCCCTGCGGTGATCGTTACCGACGAAGCGAAGGCGCAGCAGGTGCTGGAGAAAACCAAGGCGATGGGCGGCGTCGGCGATGCCTACCTCCTGGCGGAGGGGAGTGTGCCGATCACTGCGGTCCCGGGAGCTCCGAGCGCGCCCGATGTCCGCGAAGGAAAAGTGCTCATCAACGCAACCCTGAATTACGCGGCGGACTCCAATGACGCCGAGAACGTTGTGGTGAAGCTCCGCGAGGAACTCAAAAAGATCGACGACGGCGCGCTCGTGGGCGGCGTGACCGCGACGGCCCTGGACACCAACACCACAGCCCAGCGGGACCTGCTGGTCATCATCCCGGTGGTGCTCGCCGTCATCCTGCTGATCCTCATGCTGCTGCTGCGCTCCGTGCTGGCCCCGGTCCTCCTTGTGGCCTCTGTGGTTCTCTCCTACGCCGCCGCCATGGGCGTTTCGGCGCTGGTGTTCAACAACATCTTCGGGTTCCCGGGCGCGGATGCCACGGTTCCGCTGTTCGGCTTCGTGTTCCTGGTGGCGCTGGGCGTGGACTACAACATCTTCCTCATGAGCCGGGTCCGGGAGGAATCCCTCAAGCACGGCACCAGGCCGGGAATCCTGCGCGGCCTCGGTGTGACGGGCGGCGTCATCACGTCCGCCGGTGTGGTCCTGGCCGCAACGTTTGCGGCGCTGGGCGTCATCCCCATCATGTTCCTGGTGCAGCTCGCGTTCATCGTCGCCTTCGGGGTGCTGCTGGACACGGTCCTGGTCCGCTCGCTGCTGGTCCCGGCGCTCTCCTACGATCTGGGCCGGCGGATCTGGTGGCCCAGCAGGTTGGGACGGCTGGACGACGACGAGCGGGCGCTTGCCGGATCACGCGGCGACGAGGCCGGCCTGGAGACCGACCTGGAGGGCGCTTCGCGCAGCTAGGCGCAGCGGCGGCGTCAGGCCACGCACACTTTTAGGACTCCGCTCAGGGTGCGGCCGTGAATTTACGCGGCCGCACCCTTCCTGGTTGGCTTAAAGCCTGCTCTGCGTGACGTCTCGGCCCCTCAGCCCCGCGCCCGCCACCAGGCCACCGTGGCCGCGGCCGCTTCAGGCAGCGGGGTCGGGTGCAGCCCCAGGGCGGCCTCGCTGGCGTGCGAATCCATCACAAAAGGCCGCTCGAACTGGTACAGCGTTTCGGCCAGCTCCCGGGTGCCGGAGGAGACGAATCCCATGGCGCGGAGGAGCCAACCCGGCACTGCGCCGACTTTCGGGGCAGTCACCCCGCCGGCTTCCGTGAAGGCCGTGGCGAGCTGGCGCTGGGTGACGGCCGGGCCCGTGGGGGCGTGCCATACACGGTTCCAGACGGACGGTGTCTGCGCCGCGCGGATCATGGCCGCGGCAAGGTCGGGCACATACGTGAAAGAGTGCGGCTGGTCCGCGCTGCCAATCACCAGCAGCCTCTTTCCGGCCAGCACGGCAGGGACCATGCGCTCACCGGCGTGCGAGTTCAGCACCCGGGGGCCGAAGAAGTCGCCCGCCACGACGCTCACGGTGTCCGTGGGGGAGGAGTCCCGCGCCTTCAGCAGCGCCGTGCGGACGCCCCGCTTTCCGCCCTGGGCGTCCCGCGGGCTGTCCTCCGCCATGACGGCATCCGGCCGGCTGTAGGAATACAGGCTTTCGGGAAAAACGACGACGGCGCCCGCCTCGCCGGCTGCAGCCAGCACCGCTTCTTCGGCCCGCGGGAGTTCCCGCATCCATGCGTCCGCGGCGTAGGCGGAGCCGTGGATGCAGTGGAAGACGGCCGACGCCCCGGCGATGGCCTCGCCGAGCAGGCCGGCATTGGAGGCGTCCACGGACATCCTGTCGATGAGGGGGTGCGCCGGGCCGCTGCCCGAACGGGTCAGGACCCGCACCCGGTTTCCCTGGCCGGCCAGCTGCTCCGCAATGGTCCAGCCGACAGGGCCTGCGCCGGTGACTACATACAGTTCGGGCATCGGATTCTCTTTTCTGGGCCTTCAGTCGGCGCCTGCTAGTTCTGCGCCTGCTAGTAGAGAGCGGTGCTCTCGGAATAAGGATGCTCCGCAGGGCACGCAAAGTCAAGAGCACTGCTCTTCAATGTTGACAGTGCTCTGAATCATGGAATGCTGGGGGAATGCCGGCCGCACCTTCCCCCAGTCCGATGCCCCGCACTCCGCGTGAGCGGGCCAGGGCGCAGACCGTCGCCGATATCGTCCGGCTGGGCAGGGAGCACCTGGCCGTCCACGGGGCGGCGGCCTTGTCCCTGCGGGCCGTCGCCAGGGACCTGGGGGTGGTGTCCTCGGCTGTGTACCGGTACGTGCAGAACCGGGACGAACTGCTGACCCTCCTGCTGATCGATGCGTACGGCGAGCTGGGTGACGAGGTGGATGCCGCCGTCGGGCGCGTGGCGGAAGCGGACTTCGCCGGACGATTCCGGGCCCTGGGGCGGGCCGTCCGCAGCTGGGCGGTCCGCGAGCCCGCGCGCTATGCCCTGCTCTTCGGCAGCCCCGTGCCCGGGTACCAGGCGCCCGCGGAACGGACCACGGGTCCGGGGACGCGGGTCATCAACGCCTTGATGGACATTTTCGACGGCGCCTGGCGGGCCGGCGCCCTCCTCGTGGAGACCCCCTCAGCTGCCGTGTCCGGGCCGTTGGCGCAGGACCTGGCGGTGATCCGCGAGGAGCTGGGCCTGGCGGTCCCGGACGACCTCTTGGCTCGCGGGGCTCTGGTCTGGACGTCGCTGTTCGGCGCAGTCAGCTTCGAGGTGTTCGGCCAGTACGGAGAGGGCACCTTCGCGGCCAGGGATGATCTGTTCGAGCACCACCTCCGGGTGCTGGCGGGCGTGGCCGGACTCGACTAAAGGCGAAGGCGCCAGGGAGTGCAGGCTCTTAGTTTGTGAGCGCTAACAAATTTTCCTTGTAACTGCATTTACAACGATATAAAGTGTGTCTCAGCCCACAGCCGCCGGGCCCGGTCCACATGACCGGCAGTAGCCCGGCGGCAGGCGGATTTTTCCAACGGCTACGTCCAAAGGAGTGACGGTGAAGCAAGTTGATTCACGCCCGATGCAGATGACCCGAAGGCAGCTGCTGCTTGGGGGAGGTGTGCTCGCAGGCAGCCTTTCGCTGGGAGCAAGCCTGACAGGATGCGGCGGAGCGGCCCAGGCGGCCGGCAATGACATCCGGTTCTGGCATCTGCTCTCGGGAGGAGACGGCATCAAGATGATGGCCATGATCGACAAGGCCAACGCGGACCATCCTGACTTCAGGATCAAGCCCACGGTGCTCGCCTGGGGTACGCCGTACTACACCAAGCTGGCCATGGCCTCGGCCGGAGGGCGCCCGCCCGAGGTGGCCGTGATGCACGCGGCAAGGGTCCCCGGCTATGCCCCGGGCGGGCTGCTGGATGCGTGGGACCTGGACCTGCTGGCGGAGTTCGGTGTGCGCCCGGAGGACTTCGGCTCCAGGATCTGGGAGAAGAGCCAGTTCAACGGCCAGGTTTTTTCGCTGGCGCTGGATTCGCACCCGTTCGTCATGCTCTACAACACGGAAGTGGCGGACAAAGCCGGCGTCCTGGGCAGCGATGGCCGGCTCGCGGACATTTCCTCGCCGTCGCAGTTCCTCGAGGTGAGCCGTGAACTGCAGCGCGTCACCGGCAAGCACGGGCTCTCCTACGGTTACCTCGGCGACGGCGCGCAGATGTGGCGCCTCTTCTACACCCTGTACCGCCAGCACGGCGCGGACTTCATCCTGGAACCCGGCAGGCCCGCCCAAGTGGACCGGGATGTGGCCATCGACTGCCTGGAGTTCATCACTTCGCTGCTGGACAACACCATTTCCACGAAAAGCGGCGACGGCGGCACGGCCATCGCCGAGTTCGCCAGCCAGGGGTCGGGGCTGCTTTTCACCGGTGTCTGGGAGCTGCCCACCATGAAGACGGCGGGTGTCCCGTTCGGTGCCAGCACCATCCCCACTCTGTTCGGAACGCCGGCAGCCTTCGCCGACTCGCATTCGTTCGTGCTGCCGCACCAGGCAACGCTGGACGAATCCAGGCGCCGCGGCGTTTACCAGTTCGTCGCGTCCATGCTCAAGAACTCCCTGAGCTGGGCCGAAGCCGGCCACATTCCGGCCTACCAGCCGGTGGTGAACTCGCCGGAGTACGCGGCATTGAAGCCGCAGGCGGACTATGCCCACGCGGCGGACATCATCAACTACGACCCCGTGGCCTGGTTCACCGGTTCCGGATCCGATTTCCAGGGCTATTTCGCCGAGAACGTCCAGAACGTGTTCCTGGGGCGGGACAAGGCCGCGGACGGCTGGGATGCCTTCATGAAGCGCATCAACACGGTTCTGGCCATGCCGAATCCGGTATGAGCGCCGGACCCGGCACCACTGCTGGAGCACGCATTGCCGAACCCCGCTTGAGCACCAACCTGAGCACCGACCCGCCCGTGACAAAGGAGTCCTCATGAGCACCGCCCGCACCACAGCGCCCGCGAAAACATCAGCGCCAGCGGCAAAATCAGCGCCCGCCGCGACGTCGCCACGCTCCCGGCGTGACAACATCCACGGCTGGGCCTTCTCCGCGCCGTTCCTGGTCTTCTTCCTGCTGTTCCTGGTCTGGCCCATGATTTCCGGCGCCATCATGAGCCTCACCGGCAAATCCCTCACCGGCGCCAACAGCGGAATCATCGGCCTGGCCAACTACGCCGAGGCCTTCGCCGACGCGGACATGTGGCGCTCCCTGGGGAACACTCTCTACTTCACGCTGATCAGCACCGTGCCCCTGGTGGTCATTGCTTTGGCGCTGGCAGCACTCGTCAACATGGGCCTGCCGGCGCAGTGGCTGTGGCGGCTCTCCTTCTTCTCCCCGTTCCTGCTGGCCTCCACCGTGGTCTCGCTGTTCTTTGCCTGGATGTACAACCCGGAGCTCGGCCTGTTCAACGATTTGCTCGCAAAGGTGGGCATTCCGCCGGTGGCGTGGCTCAACGATCCCGCGGTGGCGATGTGGGCCGTGGTGATCGCCACGGTCTGGTGGACCATCGGCTTCAACTTCCTGCTGTACCTGGCCGCGCTGCAGAACATCCCGCAGCAGCACTACGAGGCAGCCTCGCTCGACGGCGCCGGCGGCTGGCGCCAGTTCTTCTCCATCAGCCTTCCCCAGCTTGGCCCCACCACGGTGATGATCGTGATCCTGCAGATCCTCGCGTCCTTGAAAGTCTTTGACCAGATCTACCAGATGACTGAAGGCGGACCGGGCGGAGCGACCCGCTCCATCGTGCAGTACATCTTCGAGGCCGGCTTCACGGGCTACCGGCTGGGTTATTCCGCCGCCATTTCCTACATCTTCTTCGGCCTGATCCTGCTCATCGCGCTGGCCCAGGTCTTCGCCACCCGGAAAAGGAGCGCCTAGCCATGGCTACCACCACACTTTCCAAGCCCGCACTCCAGCCAAAGGGTTCCGCGGAAACCATGCCAAACCGGCGCCCGAAGACGCCGCTGTCCCGCATCCTGGCCACCGTCATTGTGGCGGTCCTTGCCGTGGCGTGGCTGGTACCTTTCGCCTGGGCCACGGCCACCGCCCTGAAGAGCGAAACTGATGCTGCCTCCACCCCCATCAGCTGGATACCGGCGTCGGGCTTCACCCTTGACGCCTTTGCCAAAGTCCTGCAGAGCGGCAACATCCCCACCTGGACGCTCAACTCGCTGTTCACGTCCGCGGCGATCACCGCCATCACGCTGGTGATCTCCGCCTCCGTTGCCTACGCCATTTCGAGGATTGATTTCCGCGGCAAGAAAATGCTGATGGGCGTGATCGTGGCATCCATCATCGTCCCGCCGCCGGTCCTCATCATTCCGCTGTTCCAGCAGATGCAGGCGCTGAACCTGATCGACACGTACTGGGCGCTGATCCTGCCGCAGGTGATCCACTCGCCAATGGTGTTTGTGCTCAAGAAGTTCTTCGACCAGATCCCGCGCGAACTCGAGGAGGCCGCGCTGATGGACGGCGCCGGAAGGCTGCGGATCTTCACCACGATCGTCCTTCCGCTGTCCCGGCCGATCCTGGCCGCCGTCGCGATCTTCGTGTTCATCGGCGCCTGGAACAACTTCCTCTGGCCGTTCATCGCCACCAACGAGAGCTCGCTGCTCACCCTGCCGGTGGGCCTGCAGACCATCAAGAGCGCCTACGGGATCCAGTACGCCCAGAACATGGCGTCCGCGCTGCTGGCCGCACTGCCCCTGATCGTGGTGTTCCTGTTCTTCCAGCGGCAGATCATCAGGGGCGTGGCCACCACCGGCCTCGCCGGCACCTGACGCCGCAGCCCGCAACACCAGCCCCGCCACCCGAATCAAGCCCACCACCAGGACAGGAGCAAAATGTCCCGCGCACGCATCACCATTGACCGCGACTTCACCGTAGGTGAGGTTCCCCGCCGGATTTTCGGATCCTTTGTTGAGCACATGGGCCGCTGCGTCTACACCGGCATCTATGAACCGGGCCATCCCGCGGCTGACGAGCGCGGATTCCGCCGCGACGTCATGGACCTCGTCAAGGAGCTCGGCGCCACCGTGGTCCGCTACCCGGGCGGAAATTTCGTGTCCGGCTACAACTGGGAGGACGGCATCGGGCCGGCGGCCGACAGGCCGCGCAGGCTGGACGGAGCCTGGCACACGCTCGAAACCAACGCCTTCGGCCTGCACGAATTCGTGGACTGGTCCCGCGAGGCCGGCGTGGAGGTCATGGAAGCCGTCAACCTCGGCACCCGCGGCGTGGACGCAGCCCGTGAGCTGGTGGAATACGCCAACATTCCGTCCGGCACCCGGCTGTCCGACCTGCGCCGCAAGAACGGCCACGAGGACCCCTTCAATATCAAGCTGTGGTGCCTCGGCAACGAGATGGACGGCCCGTGGCAGATCGGACACAAGACGGCCGAGGAATACGGCCGCCTGGCGCAGGAAGCGGCGAAGGCCATGCGCTTCGTCGATCCGGACATCGAGCTCGTGGCGTGCGGCAGCTCCAACTCCGGAATGCCCACCTTCGGCGCCTGGGAGCAGACCGTCCTGACGCACACCTACGACCAGGTGGACTACGTCTCCCTGCACGCGTACTACCAGGAGCACGACGGCGACGCCGGCAGCTTCCTCGCCAGCGCCGTGGACATGGACTACTTCATCGAATCCGTGATCGCCACGGCGGACGCCGTCCGGGCCAAGGGCAAGCACAAAAAGCACATCAACCTCTCCTTCGACGAATGGAACGTCTGGTACACCCGGCCCGGCGATGCCGACAGCCCTGAACAGGTGGGCAGGCACGGCTGGCGTGAGCACCCCCGCGTCATCGAAGACAAATACAACGTGACGGACGCCGTCGTCGTCGGAACGTTCCTGAACTCCCTGCTCCGGCACGGCGACCGCGTCAAGATCGCCAACCAGGCGCAGCTGGTCAACGTGATTGCCCCCATCCTCAGCGAGGAAAACGGTCCGGCGTGGAAGCAGACCATCTTCCATCCGTTTGCCCGCATGGCCGAGCTGGCGCACGGGCAGATCCTCCGGCTCGCCGTCGACTCGGACAAATACAGCAACGCCAAATTCGGCGACGCCGACCTTGTGGACGTCAGCGCCACCTGGAACGAGGAAACCGGGCGCATCGCCTTGTTCCTGGCCAACCGCGGGCTGGAAGAAGCCGCCGACGTCGAAGTGGTCCTTCGCGGATTTGATGCACGGCAGGTGGTCCGGGCCGACGTGCTGCGCATTCCCGACGGCGCAGACCGGTTCATCACCAACACCCAGGACAACCCCGGTGCCGTCGGCCTGACCGCGCTGGAAGGTGTCAAGGCTGCCGGCGGCGAAGTCCGCGCCAGCCTGCCGGCACTGTCCTGGACTGCTATCGAACTGGAGGTCGTGCGCAGCTGACGCCCCTGTTGAAGCATCGGACGGATGGATAGACTGCCCCTGCGCCCGTCCGGGCGTCCGATGCTTCCAGGAGGGAACCGTCAGTGTCAGAGAACAGCGAATTTTCAGAGAACAGCGAATTCGAAGCTGAAAAGCAGCGCAGCACCGAGCCCGCGCCGGCAGTCGAAGGCACCGGCGAAGGCGAATATTCCGAAGGTGATTACGGCACTGCCGGGGCTGTCGGGAAACCGGCCGGCGTCGGCGAAGGCGAATATTCCCAGGGTGATTACGGAAGTGCCGGGGCTGTCGGGAAACCGGCCGGGGCCGGCGAAGGCGAATACTCCGAAGGTGATTACGGAACTGCCGGGGCAGTCGGGAAACCGGCCGGAGCCGGCGAAGGCGAATACGGAGCCAGCGATGACGGCAAGGACGGCACCGCGGGGGAGAACGCGGTGAATCCTGACGAAGCCGAGTACCCGGACGGCGACTACGGCGAAGCCGGTACGGCCGGGCCGGCCGCCGGTACTGCCCGCCCGGCGGATACTGCCGAAGAGTCCGGCGACACCCGCTGACGGCCCCGCCCGGCTCCCGACCCGCCCGGCGGCGGTTTCACGCACAGCGAAACCGCCGCCGGGCGCTCCGTGTCCGGCCCGGATTCGCGGCCTTGTTGGTGGGCTCAGGCACCCGTGCTCCCCAAGGGAAATCCGAAGTTGAGCGTGGTTGACTCAACCTTGGATTGACTTAATTCCGGCCGTGGGTAAAGTTGAGTGTAGATCGCTCAATGAGTGGGCGTGCCTGAATTTCGACCAGCCTGAACCGGCCAGCCCGGCAACCCGGCGCCGGGTCGTTTCCAAGGAAAGAAGGAAGCAACACATGTCACGTGCAGTAGGTATCGACCTCGGAACCACCAACTCCGTCGTCTCCGTTCTCGAAGGTGGCGAGCCCACCGTTATTGCCAACGCCGAGGGCGGCCGCACCACGCCGTCCGTCGTTGCGTTCTCCAAGTCCGGCGAAGTCCTGGTCGGCGAGATCGCCAAGCGCCAGGCCGTCAACAACATCGACCGCACCATCGCTTCCGTCAAGCGCCACATGGGCACTGACTGGAACGTGTCCATCGATGACAAGAAGTACACCGCGCAGGAAATCTCCGCGCGCATCCTGATGAAGCTGAAGAACGACGCCGAGTCCTACCTCGGCGAAAAGGTCACCGACGCAGTGGTCACCGTTCCCGCGTACTTCAACGACGCACAGCGCCAGGCCACGAAGGAAGCCGGGGAAATCGCGGGCCTCAACGTCCTCCGCATTGTCAACGAGCCCACCGCTGCGGCCCTGGCCTACGGCCTGGACAAGGGCAAGGAAGATGAACTCATCCTCGTCTTCGACCTCGGCGGCGGAACGTTCGACGTTTCCCTGCTGGAAGTGGGCAAGGACGAAGACAACTTCTCCACCATCCAGGTCCGCGCCACCGCCGGTGACAACCACCTCGGCGGCGACGACTGGGACCAGCGCGTTGTCAACTACCTGCTGAACCAGCTCAAGGTCAAGGGCATCGACCTTTCCAAGGACAAGATTGCCCTGCAGCGCCTGCGCGAGGCATCGGAGCAGGCCAAGAAGGAACTCTCTTCCTCCACCAGCACCAACGTTTCCCTCCAGTACCTGTCCGTCACCCCCGATGGTCCGGTCCACCTGGATGAGCAGCTCACCCGCGCCAAGTTCCAGGACCTGACGAAGGACCTCCTGGACCGTACCAAGAAGCCGTTCCAGGACGTCATCAAGGAAGCCGGCATCAAGCTCTCCGAGATCGACCACATTGTCCTCGTGGGCGGTTCCACCCGCATGCCCGCCGTGTACGAGCTCGTCAAGGAACTCGCCGGCGGCAAGGAGCCCAACAAGGGCGTCAACCCGGATGAGGTCGTCGCCGTCGGCGCCGCCCTCCAGGCCGGCGTGCTGAAGGGCGAGCGCAAGGACGTCCTCCTGATCGACGTCACGCCGCTGTCGCTCGGCATCGAAACCAAGGGCGGCATCATGACGCACCTGATCGAGCGCAACACGGCCATCCCCACCAAGCGGTCCGAGACCTTCACCACGGCTGACGACAACCAGCCGTCCGTGGCCATCCAGGTCTTCCAGGGCGAGCGCGAGTTCACCCGGGACAACAAGCCGCTGGGCACGTTCGAGCTGACCGGCATTGCGCCGGCTCCGCGCGGCGTTCCGCAGGTCGAGGTCACCTTCGACATCGACGCCAACGGCATCGTCCACGTCTCGGCGAAGGACAAGGGCACCGGCAAGGAACAGTCCATGACCATCACCGGCGGCACCGCGCTCTCCAAGGAAGACATTGACCGCATGGTCAAGGACGCCGAGGAGCACGCAGCCGAGGACAAGGCCCGCCGCGAGGCAACCGACACCCGCAACACGGCCGAGCAGCTCGCCTACTCCGTGGACAAGCTGATCGCGGACAACGCGGACAAGCTGCCGGAAGAGGTCAAGACCGAGGTCCAGGCCGACGTCGACGCCCTCAAGAAGGCCCTCGAAGGCACCGACGATGCCGCTGTGAAGACCGCCTTTGAGAAGCTGCAGGCTTCCCAGGGCAAGCTCGGTGAAGCCATCTACGCCCAGGCCGGTTCGCCGGACGGTGCAACGGGTGCCGCAGGTGCGGAAGGTGCCGCCGGCTCCGAAGGCACCAAGGCCGATGAAGACATCGTCGATGCCGAGATTGTTGACGAAGACGAGAAGAAGTAATCATGCCGCATCACGGTAACGAAGAAGAGCACAGCTCTTCCAAAGACCAGCAGCACGCGCGCGACAACCGCGAGAACGAGCGCCAGGAGAACGAGCCGCAGAAGCCGGTGATCCACGACAACCGCAAGGTTGATCCGAAGACCGGCCAGGCCCGCCACCCTGACCAGGAGCACGCCGCCGCAGGGGGCTCCGGTTCCGGGGACGCACTGTCCCAGGCCGAGGACATCCTCAACAGCGTTGAGGTTCCGGCCGAGGAATCGGTGGCCCAGGGCGTCGGCGCGGAGGAGGCGGAGGAACTCAGGAACGATCTCCGCCGCCTGCAGGCTGAGTACGTTAACTACCGCAAGCGGGTGGAACGCGACCGCGCCGTGGCAGGGGAGATGGCCGTCATCGGCGTCCTGAACTCGCTGCTTCCGGTGCTGGACGACGTCGACGCCGCCCGCCAGCACGGTGACCTGGCCGACGGTCCGTTCGCCGCGATCGCCGCCAAGCTGGAGAACGCGCTGAAGACCTACGGCCTGGTGCGCATCGATGAGACCGGAGTGGAGTTCGATCCCACGATCCACGAGGCCCTCATCCAGCAGCCCGGCCAGGATGTCGAAATCGACACCGTCAGCCAGGTCCTGCGCTCCGGCTACAAGTCCGGCGAGCGGGTCCTGCGGGCGGCACAGGTTATCGTCGCAGTTCCGGCGTAGCATTGCCCCATCGAGATGGCAGTTCGCAGCAGTGATTCGCAAGAACATTGCCGCGAACTGCCATCTCGGCACAAAGATTTGAAAGGAAACGCCATTGGCTAGCCAGGACTGGGTCGACAAGGACTTCTACAAGATCCTTGGAGTCGCCAAGGACGCTTCCGACGCCGATATCAAGAAGGCTTACCGGAAGCTTGCGCGGCAGCATCACCCGGACACCAACGCGGGGAATGTTGCGTCGGAGAAGAAGTTCAAGGACATCTCCGAGGCGTACTCCGTTCTCTCGGATCCGGACGAGCGCCAGCAGTATGACGCCATCCGTGCCATGGGCGGCGGCGCGCGCTTTGCTCCCGGCGGCGGGGGCGGCGGGGCCGGCAACGCCGGGTTCGAAGACCTCTTCGGCGGCCTCTTCACCGGCGGCGGCGGACGCCACTCCGGGGGCTACAGCACCTCCGGCGGCATCCCGCCGGAGTTCGCCGACCTCTTCGGCGGGCAATTCGGCGGCCCGGGTTCCGGAGCGGGGTTCCAGCGCGGACCGCAGAAGGGCGCCGACCGCACGGCAACCACCACCATTTCCTTCGCCGGTTCCATCCGGGGCACCACCATCGGCCTGCGGGAACCGGACGGAGACGTCATCGACGTCCGGGTTCCGGCCGGAATCAAGGACGGCCAGAAGGTCCGTGTCCGCGGCAAGGGCCAGTATGGCCCGGCCGGCAACGGCGACCTGATGGTCACCGTCAACGTCAAGGGCCATGACTTCTACACGCGCGACGGCGACAACCTCCGCATCCATGTACCGGTCACCTTCCCGGAGGCTGCCCTGGGCGCCGACATCGAGGTGCCGACGATTGACGGCGAGAAGGTCAGGGTCCGGGTTCCCCCGGGGACCCCGTCCGGACGCACACTCCGGGTCAAGGGCCGCGGAGTCAAGCACGCGAAGGCCACCGGCGACCTGCTGGTGACCATCGACGTCGTGGTTCCGCAAAAGCTGACCAAGGAAGCTGAGGAAGCCGTGAAGGCGTTCGCTGCAGCCACCGGCGGCGAGGATGTCCGGGCCGGACTGACAGCCAAGGCACGGCTGTAGGAAACGCGCGTGCGCGGACTGGGACTGGGACTAGCGGGAGGAGCCGGCCATGGACATTGATTTCGATCAGCCGATCTTCGTTATCTCGGTGGCGGCTGAGCTGGCGGACATGCACCCGCAGACGTTGCGGCAGTATGACCGCCTGGGCATCGTCTCGCCCAGCCGCGCGCCCGGAAAATCCCGGAGGTACTCCCAGCGGGACGTCAACGTGCTCCGGGAAGTGCAGCGGCTCTCGCATGAAGGAGTATCGCTGGAAGGCATCAAACGGATCCTGCAGCTCGAGAACCAGGTGGCTGCGCTGCAGCGCCGGGTGAGTGAACTGACCGAAGAACTGGGGCGCCGGCGCAGTCCGCTGGATTCGCGCATTTTCGCGGCCGGGGCAGCCGGGGACGTCGTGAGCCTGGCCCGCGGCCAGCGGCCCCGGGCACGTTCCCAAGCCGTGGTGGTGTGGCGGCCGCGCTCCACGGAGTGAGCACTGCGGAGTGAGCACTGCGGGGTGAGCCGAAACGCCGGCTGGCGCTGATTCCTTGACACGGCAGGCCCGCCGGAACAGAGTGGATGGTCAGCCTGTTCACGGCCCGTTGAACCGCCCCGGAAGGAACGCCTTATGGCCTTTGTCTCTGTCGGAAAAGAAAACAGCACCACTGTTGAGCTTTACTACGAGGACCACGGACAGGGACAGCCGGTGGTCCTTATTCACGGTTACCCGTTGGACGGTGCGTCGTGGGAACGGCAGACCAGCGCTTTGCTGGAAGCAGGCTACCGGGTCATTACGTACGACCGCCGCGGCTTCGGCAAATCGAGCCAGCCCACCGAAGGCTACGACTACGACACCTTTGCCGCCGACCTCAACACGTTGCTCACCGAGCTTGATCTCGACGACGCCGTGCTGGTGGGCTTCTCGATGGGCACCGGCGAAGTGGCCCGCTACCTCGGCACCTACGGATCGGACCGGGTTTCCAAGGCGGTGTTCCTCGGCTCCCTCGAGCCCTTCCTGCTCAAGACGGAAGACAACCCCGACGGCGTCCCGCAGGACGTGTTCGACGGCCTCCTCAGCGCCGTGAAGGAAGACCGGTACGCCTTCTTCACGGAGTTTTTCAAGAACTTCTTCAACACGGACGACACTCTTGGCAGCCGCCTCAGCGAAGAAGCGCTGCGCGCCAACTGGGCCACCGCCAGCAAGTCCTCGGCGCATGCCTCCGTGGCTGCCCAGCCTACGTGGCTGACGGACTTCCGCGCGGACATCCCCAAGATCGACGTTCCCGCCCTGATCGTCCACGGAACGGCGGATAACATCCTGCCCATCGACGTCACCGGCCGACGTTTCAAGGAGGCCCTTCCCGCCGCTGAGTACGTGGAGATCGAAGGCGCACCGCACGGAATGCTGTGGACCCACGCGAAGGAAATCAACCAGGCCCTTCTCGGCTTCCTGAAGAAGTAGCCCGGGAGAAGAAGTACCAGGAGCCGGCCGCCGCTAGGCGGTCGCGGCGCTGACCCTCAACTGCATCAGGGCCAGGTCGATCAGCGGCGTGTCCGCGCCCAGGAGCCGTGCCCGCCGGGTGAAATCGCCCAGCAGGTGTTCGGTCTCGCCGGGGAGCCCTGCAACGACGTCGCGGTAGAGCGACGACGTGAAGGTTGACCCCGGCTGCGTCAGTATCTCCACGGACAGCTGCTGTTCCTGGGCCGGAACCGGGTAGCCGGCGGCGGCCGAAACGGCGCCGGCTTCCGCCAGCACCGAGTGCACGAAGTCCGTGCCGCCCGGCACCGCCACGATGGCGCCCACCGGTCCCCGGAGCAGGCAGGTGACGGTACCTGCCGCGACGATGAAGGCCCATTTGTGCCACATCGACGCCAGGGCATCGGCCGTGGCCGAGGCCTTGAACCCGGGCACGGTGAGGGTCTCAACGGCCCGAAGCACGCGCTCACTCGGCGGGCCGGACAGTTCACCGACGGTGAGTGTGGCCATCGGATTCATTTGCAGGATGTCGCCGTCGTCCGTGACGGTGGTGACCACCTTGACGACGCCGCCGAGCACCCGGCCGGCGCCGAAAGCGGTTATGAGCGCGTCCACGTGGGCCATGCCGTTGAGGAAGGGAACGACGACGGTTTCCGGCCCGACTGCCGGCGCCAGGTCTGCCAGTGCCCGGGGCAGGGCGGCGGCCTTGA
Source organism: Arthrobacter oryzae (assembly GCF_030718995.1). Classification (NCBI taxonomy): domain Bacteria; kingdom Bacillati; phylum Actinomycetota; class Actinomycetes; order Micrococcales; family Micrococcaceae; genus Arthrobacter; species Arthrobacter oryzae. The sequence continues at coordinate 1,308,295 of NZ_CP132204.1, read as the reverse complement.
CTGTCACCAGCACCAGGTCGTACGGGCCGTCGAGGTCCGCAGCGGTGACCAGCTTCGGTTCAATGGCGTCCTCGCGGCCCAGGCCCGTGATGCGCAGGCCGCGCCGGCGCAGGACGGCTGCCCGCCCCTCCCGGACCAGGAATGTCACGTCCCGGCCTGCCTGCGCCAGGCGCGCGCCAAAGTATCCACCGGTGGCTCCCGCCCCGACAACCAGGATCCGCTGGGCGTCCGGCTGGGCGTTCTGCTGGCTGGTCATGCTGCTCCTAGGGCTATGTGTCGCCGCCAATCCGTACATGACGGCGGGGAAGTTTCCTTCAGGTTAACTTTGCCGTCCGCATTTTCCGCCATTTTGCCAGCAAACTTAGTGTTGCTGCGCGTGGCCGCGGGGGAGAAGGCCCGGTCGGAAATAGTGCGGAAACGAACCACCATGCCTCTGGAAACAATTCGCTCCTAGATTGAGCCGAACGGGTCCCCGTCAGGACCTTGGAGACCAGTCGCTGCCGTCAGGCAGCGCGGAGCGAGAAGCAGGTAATCATGAGGGTTTCAGTAACTAAACGCGCTTTGATCCCCCTGGCCGCGGCGGCAATGGCGACGGTCCTGGCCGGCTGCGGAAGCCAGATTTCGGATCCCGCGTCCGCCAATTCCACCGCCAGCAGCGGCAGTTCCTGCGTCGATACGTCGGGCAGCAGCGTCAAGGTCGGATTCATCAACTCGCTCTCGGGGACCATGGCCATCAGCGAGAACACCGTCTTCGATTCCCTGAGCCTGGCAGCCGAGGAGATCAACGCCGCCGGCGGAGTCATGGGCAAGCAGTTGCAGGTGGTCAGCGAGGACGGCGCCAGTGAACCCACCAAGTTCGCCGAACGCGCCGGAAAGCTGATCCAGCAGGACTGCACGGCCGCGGTGTTCGGCGGCTGGACCTCCTCCAGCCGCAAGGCCATGCTCCCGGTCTTCGAAGCCAACGATGCCCTGCTGTTCTACCCGGTGCAGTACGAAGGCCTCGAAGCATCCAAGAACATCTTCTACACGGGCGCCACCACCAACCAGCAGATCATCCCGGCCCTCGACTACCTGGCCGAGCAGGGGACCAAGTCCATCTTCCTGGTGGGCAGCGACTACGTCTTCCCGCGGACGGCCAACAAGATCATCCAGGCCTACGCCAAAGCCCACGGCATGGAGGTCCTCGGCGAGGAATATGCCCCGCTCGGGTCCACCGAGTTCTCCACCATCGTGAACAAGGTCCGCGACTCCAAGGCAGACGCCGTGTTCAACACCCTCAACGGTGACAGCAACGTGGCCTTCTTCCGGCAGTACAAGAGCGTCGGCCTGACCGCGGAATCCATGCCCGTGGTTTCGGTATCCATCGCCGAAGAGGAAGTCCCCGGGGTCGGCTTGGAAAACGTGGAGGGCCAGCTCACCGCCTGGGACTACTACCAGACGCTGGACACCCCCGCCAACCAGAAGTTCGTCGCCGCGTTCAAGGCGAAGTTCGGTGCCGAACGCGTCACCAGCGATCCCATGGAAGCGGCGTACACCTCGCTGTACCTGTGGAAGGCCATGGTGGAAAAGGCCGGGTCCTTTGAAGTGGACAAGGTCCAGGCAGCCGCCGGCGGAGTGACGTTCGAGGCGCCTGAGGGCACAGTCACGGTGGACGGCGAGAACAACCACATCACCAAGACTCCCCGGATCGGAAAGATCAACTCCGAAGGCCTGATCGACACGGTGTGGTCTTCGCCGAAGGCCGTGGAACCCGATCCGTTCCTGGCCAGCTACCCCTGGGCCAAGGACCTGGCCAAGTAGCCGCTTCCACCACCCCTGCATCAACCCGGAGGAAAGGCCCGCTGGAATGGAACTGCTGATTGGACAGATGTTTGCCGGACTCAGTCTCGGCTCGGTGCTGCTGCTGGCCGCACTGGGGTTGTCGCTGACCTTCGGCCAGATGGGGGTCATCAACATGGCCCACGGCGAGTTCATGATGGCCGGTGCGTACACGGCCTTCGTGGTGCAGCGAAGCATCTCCGATGCCGGCGTCTCGCTGCTGGTTTCCATTCCAGTGGGCTTCCTCGTGGGCGGCCTGCTGGGGCTGGTGCTCGAGGCGGTGCTGCTCCGGCGGATGTACCACCGGCCGCTGGACACCCTGCTGGTCACGTTCGGGGTGGCGCTCATCCTGCAGCAGGCCGCGCGGGACATCTTCGGCGCCCCCAGCGTGGACGTCCGGGCGCCGGCCTGGCTGCAGGGCAACATCGAACTGCTGGGGGCGCCCATCCCGCTCACCCGGCTCTTCATCCTGCTGCTCTCCCTTGTCTGCCTGGCGGGACTCGTGCTGATCCTCAGGGCGACCCCGCTCGGACGCCGGATCAGGGCGGTGGTCCTGAACCGGGACCTGGCTGAAACCAGCGGCATCTCCACCCGGCGCACCGACCAGCTGACGTTCTTCATCGGGTCGGGCCTCGCCGGAGTGGCGGGCGTGGCCGTCACGCTGATCGGCTCCACCGGACCGTACCTGGGCACCAACTACATCGTGGACGCCTTCCTGGTGGTGGTGGCCGGCGGAGTCGGCCAAATCAAGGGGGCCGTGATTGCCGCCTTCGCGCTGGGCGTGCTGCAGTCCGTCTTTGAATTTTCGACGACGGCGAGCATCGGCAAGGTGCTGATCCTGGTGCTGATCGTGGTCTTCCTGCAGCTGCGGCCCCAGGGCATCTTCAGCCTCAAGACAAGGAGCCTGGCATGAACACTTTCCTGCAATCCCGGTGGGGCGTGCTGGCCGGCTTCGCCGCGGGCGCGGTACTGCTGCTGGTGGCGGCTCCGGCAGCGCTCTCGGCGTTCAACCTCGCCCTTCTGGGAAAGTTCATTTGCTTCGCGATCGTGGCGGTGGGGATCGGCCTGGCCTGGGGGCGCGGCGGCATGCTGACCCTGGGCCAGGGCGTGTTCTTCGGGCTCGGCGCGTACATCATGGCCATGCACCTCAAGCTGGCGGACGCCTCCCTTTTCGGCGGGTCCGGGGTGCCGGACTTCATGTCGCTGTACGGCAGCGGCGAAGTCCCCGGCTGGTGGGAACCGTTCCGGAGTCCGGCGGTGACCCTTGCCGCCGTCGTCCTTGTTCCGGGGCTGGTGGCGCTCCTCCTGGGGCTCGCCGTGTTCAAACGGCGCGTCAAGGGCGCCTATTTTGCGATCCTCAGCCAGGCCCTGGCGGCCGCTTTCGCTGTGTTCCTGATCGGCCAGCAGGCCACCACCGGCGGATCCAACGGGCTGAGTGGCTTCCGATCGTTCTTCGGGTTCGACCTGAAGGACCCCGCGAACAAGCTGATGCTCTATTCGATCGCCGCCGTGGTGCTGCTGCTGGCCCTTGCTGCGGCCCGGCAGCTGATGCACAGCCGGTTCGGCGAGCTCCTCGTGGCCGTCCGGGACCAGGAGGAACGGGTTCGCTTCCTGGGCTACGACCCGGCCACCATCAAAACCGTGACCTACGTGATCGCAGCCGTCGTGGCGGGGATTGCCGGTGCTCTGTTCGTTCCCATCGTGGGGATCATCTCGCCGGCCGACGTGGGCGTGATTCCGTCCATCGCCTTCCTGATCGGCGTGGCCATCGGCGGCAGGGCAACGCTGCTGGGCCCCGTCCTGGGAGCCCTCAGCGTGGCCATCGCGCAGACCAGCCTGGCGTCCACCTTCCCTTCTTTCTGGGTGTATTTCCAGGGCCTGCTCTTCGTGCTGGTCATCGGGTTCATGCCCGGCGGCCTTGCCTCACTGCCGCGTATCGCAGCGCGGCTGAAGCAGCGCGGGGCAGGGCACAGCAATGCAAGGCAGGGCAGTCCGGGGCGGCGGCGCACGGCACCTGCACCGGTCCCCGCGGCGGCCTCCACGCCCGCAGCATCCACCATTCCGGAAGAGGCAAGCCGATGACCACCCCCACCCTGCTGCCCGACGGCGAGCCACAGGCCGGCGGGCTCCGGCACGGCCGGCCCAAATACCTGGAGATCCGCGACCTCACCGTGGCGTTCGACGGTTTCGTCGCCGTGGACAAGGTCAACCTCGACGTCATCCAGGGCGACCTGCGGTTCCTCATCGGCCCCAACGGGGCAGGCAAGACCACCATCATCGATGCCATCACCGGGCTCGTTCCGGCCACCGGATCCGTGAACCACACCGGCACTGAGATCCTGGGCCGCAAGGTGCACAAGATCGCCCGGCTGGGCGTGGGGCGGACCTTCCAGACGGCAAGCGTTTTCGAGAACCTTTCGGTGCTGCAGAATCTGGACATCGCCGCCGGTCCCGGACGGAAGGCCCGCGAACTGCTGCGGCGCCGGAAGGGCGTGGAACCGGCCGTGCAGGAGGCGCTGGAAATCATCGGGCTGGAGCAGGCCGCGGACAAGCAGGCCGGAACGCTGGCCCACGGCCAGAAGCAGTGGCTGGAGATCGGCACGCTGCTGGTCCAGAACTCGGACGTGCTGCTCCTGGACGAGCCCATCGCCGGAATGAGCCAGGACGAGCGGGACGAAACCGGGCAGCTGCTCCGCCGGATCGCCGCCAGCCGCATCACCCTGGTGATCGAACACGACATGGACTTCGTGCGGGAGTTCGCCACCTCGGTGACCGTCCTGGCGTCGGGCAAGGTCCTCAGCGAGGGCAGCGTGGCACAGGTCCAGGCGGACAGGAAAGTGCAGGACGTCTACCTCGGCACGGCCGGAATGGAAGGGCACTGATGCTGGAAATCACGGATCTGCAGACCGGATACGGGCGCACCCAGGTCATCTCGGGAGTGGATATCACGGTGCCCGATGGCTCGCTGGTCTCCATCCTGGGCCACAACGGTGCGGGCAAGACCACCCTGCTGCGTGCCGTCGTCGGGCTCCTCAAACCCACGCGCGGAACCATCACGCTGGACGGGGAGGACATCTCCGCGCTCCGGCCGCACCAGCGGGTGGCGCGCGGCATGGCCTACGTTCCGCAGGGACAGCAGTCGTTCGGGCAGCTGACCGCCCTGGAGAACCTCCAGCTCGTGGCTGACGGACGCAGGAACGCCAGGGAGCGCGTGGCCGACGCGCTGGACATGTTTCCCGCGCTCAACCCGCTGCTCGCACGCCGGGCCGGCCTCCTGTCCGGCGGGCAGCGGCAGCAGCTGGCCATTGCCCGGGCCCTGATCACCGAGCCCACGCTGCTGATCCTGGACGAGCCCACGGAAGGGATCCAGCCCAACGTCGTGGCCGAAATCCAGGAGACCATCATCAAGCTGTCCCAGCGCAGCGGCATGCGGGTCCTGCTGGTGGAACAGCACATCGGATTCGCCCTGAACGCCGCCGACAGCTACTACGTGCTGGCCGCCGGACGGGTCAGTTCGCGGGGCAGCGGCGGAGCGGAGTCGGCAGGGAAAGTACGTGAAGCGATGCTGATCTGAGGCCGGCACCATGCCCGGACCGCCCGGCGGGGGGACTGAGTACTCAGGAGTCAGCCCGGTCACCCCGGCCGCCAAAATAGAGTACACACTACTCGTGACGGGCTGGCGCGGCAGCGGCTTGAATGGAGCACAGCTGGGTCTCACAGCTGTGGTCTCTGGTCTCTGGGGGTTATTCCTATGCGTGTCTTCTGCAATCCTGCGACTGCCCTGTCCCGTGCGACAAGGAAGAGTGTCCGATGAGCCCGGGGATGGAATCCGTTGCCGTGTTCGCCGGCTCGATGGCCGGCCTGGTCATCCTGTCCCTGGGGCAGGCGATGGTGGTGGCGTGCCTCTGTTTTGACATGGTCCGCGCACTGTCCGTGCCCAGGTCCCACCGGCGCTACGTGGCCAGCACCGTCTTCCGGTCGCTGGCGCTGCCGTCGGTCCTGGTCATGGGGGTCAGCGTCCTCATCGACGCCGTCTTCTCGTCCTGGCTGGACGTTGCCATGGGCGTCTTCGTGATGGTGATGATCATCTTCCGCCTGCACCACGACAAGGAGGAGGACAACTGGTGGAAGGGCAAGGGCAAGAAGCTCGCCCGCTGGGCCCGGAAACAGATGTCCTCGGGAAGGTCCCTGGCCCCGGCCATGGGCTGACTGCCATGGCTGGCTGTCATTGGCTGATCGCCTTAAGCTGACGCTTAGTCGTTGAACAGGCCGGCCAGGTCTTCCGCCGTCAGGGAACCGCCGGAGAGGGCATCGCCTTCCATCACATCCGCGAACAGCTGCGACTTCTTGGCCTTCAGCGCCATGACCTTCTCCTCGATGGTGTCCTTGGCCACCAGTCGGTACACCATCACGTTGCGTGCTTGGCCGATCCGGTGGGTGCGGTCCACGGCCTGGGCCTCGGACGCCGGGTTCCACCACGGATCCAGCAGGAACACGTAGTCCGCCTCCGTCAGGTTCAGGCCGAAGCCGCCGGCCTTGAGGCTGATCAGGAACACGGGCGCGGAGCCGTTCTTGAACTCGTTCACCACATCGGAACGGTTGCGGGTGCCGCCGTCGAGGTAGCAGAACTCGATCCCCTCCTGCACCAGCCGTTCCCGGACCTTCCCCAGGAAGCCGGTGAACTGGCTGAAGATCAGGGCCCGGTGCCCCTCCGCCACCAGGTCCTCCAGCTGTTCGAACAGCACGTCCAGCTTGCTGGACCGGACCGCGGACAGGGACGGATCCACCAGGGACGCGTCCAGGCTGAGCTGCCGCAGCAGGGTAAGCGACTGGAAGATGGTGAAACGGTTCTTGTTGACGTCTTCGATGAGGCCCAGGATCTTCTGCCGCTCGCGCTGCAGGTGCGTCTGGTACACCTTCTGGTGCCGTGGGTTCAGCACCACCTCGAGGATCTGCTCCTGCTTGGGCGGCAGGTCGTGGATGACCTGCTCCTTGGTGCGGCGCATCATGAGCGGACGGACCCGACGGCGGAGCTTGTCCAGCTGCCCCTTGTCGCCGTTCTTTTCCACCGGCTTCTGGTAGTACTCCGCGAAGCGGCTGGGGCTCGCGAAGAGGCCCGGCGCCACAATCGAGGTGAGCGCCCAGAACTCCATCAGGTTGTTCTCCAGCGGGGTGCCGGTAATGGCCAGCTTGAATGCCGCCGGAAGCTTGCGCGCGCACTGGTAGGCCTTGGACTGGTGGTTCTTCACGAACTGGGCCTCGTCCAGCACCAGGGCGGCCCACTCCCGCGACGCGTAGGCTTCGTAGTCGATCCGGAACAGGGCGTAGGACGTGATCACGATGTCCACGCCTGCCATGGCCTCGGCCGGGTCCATGCCGTTCTTCGCGAACGTTTCGCCCATGGCGCGGACGGTGAGCCCGGGCGCGAACCGCGCGGTTTCGGCCTCCCAGTTGCCCACCACGCTGGTGGGGGCCACCACCAGAAACGGTGCGGAGCCGGCGGCTGCCGGTGCCGCGGCGCCGTCGGCCGTTTCCCCCGCGGCCCCCGCGGCTTCCTTCGCGGCGCAGATCAGCGCCAGCGCCTGGACGGTTTTGCCCAGGCCCATGTCATCGGCCAGCACCCCGCCCAGCCCGTGCCGGTACAGGAAGCTCAGCCAGTTGAAGCCCTCCAGCTGGTACGGACGCAGCTCGGCGTTCAGCGTTGCCGGCAGGGGCAGTCCCTTGATGCCGCCCTCCAGCAGCCCGCCCACGGCGTCGCGCCAGGCGGAGGCCTGCTGGTCCACGATGCCAAGATGTGCCAGTTCGTCCCAGAGCCCGGCCTGGAAACGGCTGATCTGGAGCGGTGCGTCCTTGTTGTCCTGCAGCGAACGGGCTTCCTCGATGAGGTCGCGGAGCTGGTGCAGTTCCGGAAGGTCCAGCGAGAAATAGGCGCCGCTGGGCAGCAGCATCTTCGTCTGGCCCGCGGCGAGGGCGGAGAACAAGGCCGCGAAGGACACCGGCTGGCCCTCGAGCGTGATCACAATGCCAAGGTCGAACCAGTCGCGCTGTTCCGTGGCCTTGGTGGAAATGGAAACCACCGGGGCCTCCTCAGCCTCGCGGTAGTCGGCGATGTCGCCCGCCGTGTCCACCACGACATCCGGGGTATTGCGGAGCCGGGGGAGTACTTCCTCGGTGAAGGCCAGGGTATCCAGGCCGCTGAGCTCCGCCGAGGCTGCCAGCCGCGGAGTGCCCCAGCCGCCGGTAGCGGACTCGCCCAGCTTCGGGACAATATCCCAGGGCTGGCCCACGGCCTCGAGGATGCGGGCTTCGGCGGGGTCGTCACGGTAGCCGTGGTCGCCCGGGTGCCTCCACAGCGGCTGCGCCGTGACCAGGTTCCCGGATTTGTAGTGCCATTCCCAGTGCAGCCGCACCTTATGGTCGGCGCCGTAGTTGGCCAGCAGGGACAGGGTGGGAACGGCCAGCGCGGGCAGCTCCACGGACTCGTCCGAGGCAGTGACGCGGGCGGCCTGCTTGAGCTTGGGATAGAAACCGGTGAGGAAGCGCGTCTCGTCCCGCGCCGGAATGTGCAGGGTGCTGCCGGCGGTCACGAAGGTCAGCAGTTCCTCGCTGAGTCCGCTTTCCAGCGGAGCCAGCGTGATGATTGATCCGGTGCCGACGCCGGGCAGGGCGTCTGCTCCGGACGTCAGGAAGATCCCGTGCGCCGGCCGGCCGATGGTCCCCACGGACGCGGGATCAACCACTTCCCCCTCAACGGTGATGGTGGGCGCGAGCGTCAGCCCGCCGTCGTCGGACTGTGTGGCGATTTGGCCGGCGGTGCCGGTTTCGACGGCGGCAGTGCCGTTTTCAGCTGCGCCGGAACTGCCGAAACGGGTCAGGTTAAGCCCGACGGCGGCCGGCTCCTCCACGAACCGCACGGGTTCCGGGCTGCCGGCATGGACCAGCGCGACGCCGATCTTCCGGGCCTGGGCGAGCAGGCTCCACAGGTTCTTTCCGGCATAGGTGTTCAGTCCCAGCCAGGGCGCGGTGGAGTTGTGCTGCCTGTTGGCGAGGGCGGTATGGGACGCGAGGAATTCCTGCATCCATTCCACGTGGGCCTCGTTGCACTCACGCCGGTAATTGAGGTAGCTGAGAGTGTTCCAGGAGACGTCGCCGCGGATCCACTTGCCTTTTGCGCCCATGATGACGGGCCTCGCCTTGAGCTGGCGGACACTGCGGAGCGGATCACGCCGGCCGGTGTAGGAGAAGTGCGGGGCGGGCTCTTCGATGTCGAACTGCAGGGCCAGCGGGATGCCGTTGGTGGACGGAGTGATGCCCGGCCGTGCGATGAGCGGGCCCAGGGCCTGTTCCCAGTCCGGCACGTCCTGGATCATCGGCTCGCGGGACAGACGGGTGGACTCGGCAGGTGCCAGCAGCTGCACCCGGGTGGCCGGATTGTCCTCCGCCGCGAACAGCAGCGCGGCCACGTGCTTGCAGTCCTTCCGCACCGGGCAGCTGCACACTCCGACGGTGCAGCTCCAGCCGCCGGTCTTCCGGACCAGCTTGGCGGTGGTGGAGTAGGGCGCGTCCGCCCCGCCGCGGACCTTGCCGAGCATCAGGCCGGTGGCGGCATCGAAGGAGATCCCCGAAACCCGGCTGCCCATGGCGTAGGCAAGGCCGGCCGCAAGGGAGCGGTCGTTGATCGCGGGGGTCTGAATCGCCAGTGCCGCACTCTCGTCCGGTTGGGATGGCATGGTGCGCGCTACTTTCAGCAGGTCAAAAATCTGCAGGTTATCTGATCCATCTTAGCGAGCCGGAAGGGGCCCTGAAACTTCGCCCAACGTTCAACTGTTCCTCGGCCTGCCGGCCCGTTCACCCGCATAGCGTGGAAGGGTCCTGAGTAACACCCGCTTTCAGCAGTGAGGATTTCCCATGAGCACCGGTCAGACCGCCAGCAAGCACCCCGTCGTCCTGGCAACCGAAGCCGCCGAGGCAGCCAACGAGGACGTTGTCGACTCCAACGTGACGGTGGTCAACGCCATGTACGCTGAGCTCCTCGACGCCCCGGAAATCGCGCCGAACGCCCTGCGCAGCTACTACGTCGACTTCTACCTCACCCAGGCACTGGCCGGCGGCTTCGCCCAGTACGTCTTCACGGTGCCGGAACGCGAGGAGATCGACGCCTACGTCCGCGAAGGCCTGGAAGGCATGGGCGCCACCGCCCACCTGGCGCTGTTCAACCGCACGGCCGAGGCATTTGATGCGCTTTCCGAGGATGACGCCGACATTTACCTGGACGGGGATACGGACGGGGAGACTGCCACCCCCGAGCCGGTCCGGGAACTCGAAGAGCTCGATGAAGCCTTCGAGTCGCTGCTGGAGACCGAGGACATCCTCGCGCTCAACGCCGCCTGGCTCCGCGGCCAGGAGGGCCTGCTGCTGCTTGATGAGGAGCAGCTGGAGCTGCACATCGCCGAGCGCGTGGCCCAGATCCCCAACCTCGCGGAACGCCAGGCCGAGGCGGCCGAAGAAGCCCTCGAGAACGCACCGGAGTTTGAACTCATCATCCGCGAACTGTGCGACGTCGCGGGCCAGGAACTGCAGAAGATCACCATGGGCGATCCCAACTACGAGCACAACGGGGAGACCATCCTGGCCTGGCACTTCACCACGGACCAGGGCGAGTTCATCATGGTGGAAGAGGACGAGGAGGCCTTCATGATCAGCCCTTCGACCAAGGAAATCGTTGCCGCCGTGGAGTTCGAAGAGGCTGACGCCTAGAGACCCGCGGGGCCGCGAAAGCCCGCACCCTGTAAAATTGAGCGGAAGCAGACCAACTTGCTGAACGCCGGCGCCGGTTATAAGACCGGCGCCGGCGTTTGTGCATCACGATGATCGGTGGACATGTCGCTCAGGTTCCTTCCCAGTAAACTCACGCCCCGCGCCCTGTGGGCGGCGGTGGCCGCTGCCGCTGCGCTGGTGCTGGTGGCCGTGGCCATCGTGGTGGGTGCGGGGTCGCAGCAGGACCCGGACGGCCCGGCCGAGGAAGCCCTGGCCGACGTCGCCAGCGCCCAGGCGGAAGCCAAACAGGCGACGGGCCGCTACGGCTCGTTCTGGCTGGCCGGGGGAGACCGCAGCCTGGAAAACCTGGCGCGCCCGCTGCGGACCGGAGGGGTGTCCGACCTCCGCGCCATCGAATGCGCCGACGGCTGGGTGGCCGCCGCCAGGGCGGGGCAGGACGTCATGGTGCGATCCAGCGTTCAGGACTCCGCCGTCCAGGCAAAGGCAACACCGGAGGGTTCCACAGACTTTGCCCGCCCGGACTGTGTCACGCCCGAAGCGGTGGATGCCATGCTGGCAGACCTGGGTGCCGGGCCCGAGCTGCCCGCGCCGGCGGAGTCCGCCTTTGCCCGGCCGGACGGGGCTTCCGCCTACCGGCCCAGCTACCACATCACGCCCCGCGAAAACTGGATGAATGATCCCCAGCGGCCCTTCTGGCTGGACGGTCAGTGGCACTACTACTACCTCTACAACGCCGGCTACCCCGAGGAAAACGGCACCGAGTGGTACCACCTCACCAGCACCGACCTGGTGCACTGGAAGGACGAGGGGGTGGCCATTGAAAAGTACAAGAACGGCCTCGGCGACATTGAGACGGGCAGCGCCGTGGTGGACCACGGGAACACCGCCGGGTTCGGCGAGGGCGCGGTCATCGCCGTCATGACGCAGCAGGACGAGGGCATCCAGCGGCAGTCGCTGTTCTATTCCACGGACAAGGGCTATTCGTTCAAGCCCTACGACGGGAACCCGGTGATGGACAACCCGGGGGAGCAGCACTGGCGCGATCCCAAGATCATCCGCGATGAGGCGAACAACCAGTGGGTGATGGCCTTGGCGGAGGGGGAAAAAATCGGCCTGTATGCCTCCGCCAACCTGAAGGAATGGCGTTACCTGTCCGGCTTTGAGCGCGAAGGGCTGGGCGTCCTCGAGTGCCCCGAACTCTTCCAGCTCGACGTCGACGGCGACCCCGCCAAGCGGACCTGGGTGCTGGCCGCCAGCGCCAACGGGGCCGAGGAGGGAAAGTCCACCGGCGTGGCGTACTGGACCGGGACCTGGGACGGTACCCGGTTCGAACCCGCGGACCAGCAGCACCAGTGGCTCGATGACGGGTCCGACTTTTACGCGGCCGTGACCTGGGACGATCCCCGGCTCACGGAAAGCCAGCGGATGGGTTCCCGCCACGCCATCGCCTGGCTGAACAACTGGTCCTACGCGCGCAAGCTGCCGACCGAGGACTGGCACGGCGGCGCCGACACAGTGGTTCGGGACATCCGGCTGAAGACCGTCTCCGGAAAGCCCACGCTCGTCTCCGCGCCCACCGGTGCGCTCAAGGCCCTGGACGGTGACACAGCCACCGTGACGGACCGGAAAGTGACTCCGGACGGTGCCGGCGACCTTCCCGGGCCGGACCTTCCCGCCACGGACCTTTCCGCCGCCGGCGGCGGGGCGTACCGCCTCGACCTGACGCTCGAACGCGCGGCAGGCGAGGACGGGTCCGAGGCCAAGGTGGAACTGCTCGCCGAAAACGGCGTCTTCGCCACGGTGGGCTATGACTTCGAGTCGGAAACCGCGTTCGTCTCCCGGGACGGCGCCGCCAAAGAGACTGCCGGACTCGCGCCGGACTACGGCACCGTCCGGCGGGCGCAGTCGGCTCCCCGCGACGGCCGGGTCCAACTGGTCATCTATGTGGATTACAGCTCCGTGGAAGTGTTCGTCAACGGCGGCGAGAGGACGCTCAGCTCACTCGTCTTTCCCGCGGGTGCACCAACGGGCCTGAAGGCGCTGACCAGGGACGGGACGCTAACCCTGAAATCCTTCAGCTACACGCCGATGGCCGCCACGTCCTGAGCGCCGTCCTGAGGCGTTGCCCGTCCTGATTCAGTCGTCCTCCACGCCGGTCCGGTACGAGGCGAGGAAGGCGGCGATCCGGCGCACTGCTTCCTCGATATCCTCGACCGACGGGAGGATGACGAAGCGGAAGTGGTCCGGCCGCGGCCAGTTGAACGCAGTCCCGTGCGAAATCAGGATCTTCTGTTCCCGCAGGAGGTCCAGGACGAACTGTTCATCGCTCTTGAACGGGTAGAGCTCCGGGTCCAAGCGGGGAAACAGGTACATGGCCGCCGCCGCCGGGACGCACGTGACGCCGGGAATGGCCGTGAGCAGCTCATAGGCGCGGTCCCGCTGCTCGCGAAGCCGGCCGCCGGGCCGGACCAGGGCCTCGATGCTCTGGTAGCCGCCAAGGCACGTCTGGATGGCATGCTGGGCGGGCACGTTCGGGCACAGGCGCAGGGATGCCAGGAGCTCCAGCCCTTCGCGGTACGCCAGGGTTGCCGCGAGCGGTCCGGTGACGGCCACCCACCCTGCCCGGTACCCGGGCATCCGGTAGGCCTTGGACAGGCCGCTGAACGTCAGGACGCAGATGTCCTCGGCCACCGAGGCGGTGTGGATGTGCCGGGCATCCTCGTACAGGATCTTCTCGTAGATCTCGTCCGAGAAGAGCACCAGGTGGTGCTTACGCGCCAGCGCCGCAAATTGCTCCAGGACGTGCCGCGGGTAGACCGCGCCGGTCGGATTGTTCGGGTTGATGATCACGATTGCCTTGGTGCGGCGGGTGATCTTTGATTCGACGTCGGCCATGTCCGGCCACCAGTGCTCGTCCTCGTCGCACAGGTAGTGCACGGGCTTGCCCCCGGTCAGCGTGACGGCTGCCGTCCACAGGGGGTAATCCGGGGCGGGAACCAGGACTTCGTCACCGTCTTCCATGAAGGCCTGGAGGCACATGGAAATAAGCTCGCTCACGCCGTTGCCGATGAAGATGTCCTCGACGCCGATCTGCATCAGGCCGCGCGTCTGGTAGTACTGCGAGATGGCCGTGCGGGCCGAGAAGATGCCTTTGGAATCGCTGTAGCCCTGGGCGCCGCGCAGGTGGTGGATCATGTCCACCACCACGGACTCGGGGGTTTCCAGCCCGAACGGCGCGGTGTCGCCAAGGTTCATCTTCAGGATCCGGTGCCCTTCGGCTTCCATCTCCTTCGCCGCCTGGAGGATGGGCCCGCGGAGTTCGTAGCGGACGTTCTGGAGCTTGCTGGAGTGCTGCATGGGACGCATGCTTGATCTTTTCACAGCGCGGACAGGACACGGCAAGAAGGTCCGTCTTAGTGCAGAATGCGTTCATGACCAATGACGATCTTCGGCCTGTCTACTTCCTTTCGGACAGCACCGGCATCACCGCGGAAACGCTCGGCAACACCTTGCTGACGCAGTTTCCCGCTAATCATTTCGACCGCATCACGGTCCCTTTCATCACCACCGTCGAACAGGCCAGGACAGTCGTGGGCACCATCGACAAACTGGCCGCCAGCGGTCTGCGGCCGATCGTCTTCTCCACAGCGGTCAGCAGCGACATCCGCCAGACCCTGGCCACGTGCCAGGGGATCATCGTGGACCTGATCGGGACGCATGTCGGACAGCTGGAGCAGGCCCTCGGCTCGCCGGCCAGCGGCGAGCCCGGCAGGGCGCATGGCCTGGGCAACGCGGAGCGTTATCAGTCCAGGATGGCCGCGGTCGAGTACGCCATGGAACACGACGACGGGCAAAGCCTGCGTGCGCTGGAGAAGGCCCAGGTTATCCTGGTGGCGCCGTCCCGCTGCGGAAAAACTCCCACCACCATGTACCTGGCGCTGCAACACGGAATCTTCGCCGCGAACTTCCCCCTGGTGGACGAGGACTTTGAGCGGGAGGGACTCCCCAAGCCGCTGAGGCCCTTCGTTGAGAAATGTTTCGGCCTCTCCTCCAACCCCCTGCGCCTGAGCCAGATCCGCACCGAACGGCGCCGCGGTTCGCCCTACGCGTCGCTTCGGCAGTGCGGCTTCGAGCTGCGCAGCGCCGAGCAGTTGTACGTCTCCCACCGGATTCCGTACCTGAATTCAGCAACAGTCTCCGTGGAGGAAATGGCTGCGACCATCCTGCAGCGCATGAACCTCAAGCATTAGGGAAAAGTTTCACAATCTCAGTGTGGCGCACATCATGTGGAAAGAGCGCCCGAGACCTGTCACTGTGGACAGGATTCGCGCCCACCAACCGGCTATCGCCGCGAGCGGGGCGGCACATCTGCATGCCATCATCTGCAAAGGAGCAGCAACTATGACGACAGACATCCTGTGGTTCTCAGAACTCGGACTCAAGGACCTGGACCGGGTGGGCGGAAAGAACGCGTCCCTCGGCGAGATGGTGCAGAACCTGACCTCTGCCGGCGTCCAGGTTCCCGACGGTTTCGCCACGACTGCGGACGCGTACCGGACCTTCCTCGCAGACTCCGGACTGGACCAGAAGATCGCCGCCCGGCTCATCGGCCTCGACACCGACGACGTGACCGCCCTCGCCTCGGCAGGCCAGGAGATCCGCACCCTCATGCGCGAGACGCCGTTCCTGCCGGACTTCGAGGCGCAGATCAGGAACTCGTACCAGCAGCTGGTGGAGAAACACGGAGGCTCCGAGGACCTCTCCTGGGCCGTCCGTTCCAGCGCCACCGCGGAAGACCTCCCGGACGCTTCCTTCGCCGGCCAGCAGGAAACCTTCCTGAACGTGCGCGGCATCGAGAACATCCTGCTCGCCATCAAGGATGTGTTCGCGTCGCTCTACAACGACCGTGCCATCGCGTACCGCGTGCACCACAAGTTCGAGCACGCCGAGGTGGCACTCTCTGCCGGCATTCAGCGGATGGTTCGCTCCGACGTCGGGGCCTCCGGCGTCATGTTCACCATGGACACCGAATCGGGATTCAACGACGCCGTGTTCGTCACCTCCTCCTACGGCCTCGGCGAAGCAGTGGTCCAGGGCGCCGTCAACCCGGACGAGTTCTACGTCTACAAGCCCGCCCTGCAGGCCGGCCGCCCGGCAATCCTCAAGCGCGGGCTGGGTGAGAAGGCGCTCCAGATGACCTAC
Organism: Arthrobacter oryzae; assembly: GCF_030718995.1. Lineage (NCBI taxonomy): Bacteria > Bacillati > Actinomycetota > Actinomycetes > Micrococcales > Micrococcaceae > Arthrobacter > Arthrobacter oryzae. The sequence goes on along the minus strand of NZ_CP132204.1, from coordinate 1,292,497 downwards.
ACGAGCAACCGCGAAGTGGGCCACACCATCGATTTTGTTCCGGTTGAGGCTTCGCTGCGGAACCGCTTCAGCCTCACGGACGACGACGTCGAGCAGCTCGCCCGGCACGCCGTGGCCATCGAGAACCACTACGGCCGCCCCATGGACATCGAATGGGGCAAAGACGGGATCGACGGCGGGCTGTACATCCTCCAGGCGCGCCCCGAGACAGTGCAGTCCCGCCGCGCCTCCGGCAGCCTGAGCCGTTTCCGGCTCAACGGAACCGGCCGGGTCCTGGTCGAAGGCCGCGCCATCGGCCAGCGCATCGGCGCCGGCACCGTCCGCATTCTCAGCTCGATCGACCAGATGGCCGCCTTCCAGACCGGCGACGTCCTGGTGGCCGACATGACCGACCCGGACTGGGAACCGATCATGAAGCGTGCCTCCGCCATCGTGACCAACCGCGGCGGACGCACCTGCCACGCGGCCATCATTGCCCGGGAACTGGGGATTCCCGCCGTCGTCGGTACCGGGGGCGCCACGGACGTCCTGTCCGACGGCCTCGAGGTGACCGTTTCCTGCGCCGACGGCGAGACGGGCGTGATCTACGAAGGGCTCCTGGACTTCATCGTCGAGGACACCGAGATCACCCAGCTGCCCGAGGCCCCGGTCAAGGTCATGATGAACGTCGGTACCCCGGAGCAGGCGTTCACCTTCGCGCAGCTGCCCAACCACGGAGTTGGCCTGGCCCGGCTCGAATTCATCATCAACCGCCAGATCGGCATCCACCCCAAGGCGCTGCTGAACCTGGACGAGCAGCCGGCGGACGTGGCCGCGGTGATCCGGGAACGGATCGCCGCCTACGGCAGCCCGCGCGACTACTACATCAAGCGCCTGGCCGAAGGGGTGTCCACCATCGCGGCGGCCTTCGCGCCGGAACCGGTGATTGTGCGCATGTCCGACTTCAAGTCCAACGAGTACGCCAACCTGATCGGCGGACCCGCCTACGAGCCGCACGAAGAGAACCCGATGCTCGGATTCCGCGGCGCCTCGCGGTACCTGGAACCGTCCTTCCGGGACTGCTTCGACCTTGAGTGCGAGGCCCTGTCCTTCGTCCGCAACGAGATGGGGCTCACCAACGTCAAGCTGATGATCCCGTTCGTGCGGACCCTGGACGAGGCCCGCGGCGTCATCGAGCTGCTGGCGGAGAACGGCCTGGTGCGTGGCGAGAACGGCCTCGAGGTGATCATGATGTGCGAGATTCCGTCCAACGCGCTGCTCGCCGACGAATTCCTCGACCACTTCGACGGGTTCTCCATTGGCTCCAACGACATGACCCAGCTGGGCCTGGGCCTGGACCGCGATTCGGCGATTGTCTCGGGTGGCTTCGATGAACGCGACCCCGCCATCAAGAAGCTCCTCAGCATGGCCATCAAGGCGTGCAAGGCCCGCGGCAAGTACGTCGGCATCTGCGGCCAGGGGCCCAGCGACCACCCGGACTTCGCCGAATGGCTGGTCGGGGAAGGCATCGATTCCGTCTCGCTGAACCCCGACACCGTGGTGGACACCTGGCTCCGGCTTGCCGGTGCCGATGCCGAGGTCGGTGCCACGGCCGGCGCAGCGGCGAACTAGCGGGGCATCCCGCACCGACAGGGGGAACCCGCCGCGTGCAGCGGCGGGTTCCCCCTGTCACATCCTCAGCTGTTCTGCTGGAGCGCTTTCGCCAGGAAGTCCAGGACGTCGTCGTCCACTTCTTGTTCGCCCGCTTGACCTGGGCGAACTTCAGCCGCGGCGAGTGCAGGGACACGTAGCCCTTCCGGAGCTGGATTTCCACGCCCTCGGTTTCCGCTGCCCAGGCCAGGAATGCGTCCGCGATGGGGCGCAGCGCCGGGTGGCCGGACTTGCGCAGTAGCAGCGCGTGGTTGTTGTCGACCATGGTCTGCCAAGTCCTGGCGGCGTTCTTCAGGTCGGTTGGGTTTCGCATGTCGTGATCCTAGTGCCGGCCATCGGCCCGTCTGCGGTCCCCGGAAAAGCGCGGCCCGACGCCGTCCCCGAAAGAATTTCCGGAACCGCGTAACTTTTCCGGACCCCGCATCGATGTAAGGGGAGTGCGGACCGCGTCCGCGCCGCTTGAGTGGCCGGATCCAACCTGGCCGTTACTGACACTGTTGTATATGTTTTCGGAGGGTTTCATGTCCTTGTTCACTATTTTTGCCACTAGTAAGGTTGCTGCGAGCGCATTGGCGGCCGGCACGCTGGCGGTCGGCGGCACCGGCGCAGCCGCATTTGCCGGAGCCCTTCCCTCTGACATCCAGCAGAGCGCCCACGAACTGCTCGGCGCCCCCGCTCCGCACGTCGGCGGCGTTTCCGAGACCGCCGCGTCCGGCGCCGCTGAGGCATCCGCTTCCGCCACGCCGTCCGCTTCCGCCGACGCAGCCGGCTCCGTTGAAGGGGAAGACGCCAGCGCCGAAGCATCGGCCGCCGCCGTCGGTCCGGACGCCACCGGCCCTGCCGCATACGGCCTGTGCACCGCCTTCACCAGGGGCGGCCTGGACGCCTCCTCCACCGGCTTTAAGTCGCTGGCCGTCGCCGCTGAGGGCGAAGCCAACATCGAGGGCTACTGCGCTGACGTCGTTGTCGCCGGCAACGCAGGTGCCAATGCAGCCGCCAAGGCTGACGGCAACGGGGCCGAGGTTGCCGGCAACGGCAATGCCGCCGTCGACGTTGAAGCCCCGGAGGTTCCGGAAGCACCGGAACTGCCCACCGAGGCAGCCGTTCCGGCCGCGCCGGAACTCCCCGCCGAGGTCCCCACTGAGCTCCCGGAGCTGCCCACCTCAGCTGGCCGTCAGTAATACAGCCACCTATGGTGGATCGCGGGACTCCTTCGCTGTGGCGGGAGTCCCGCGGTGCAACAGGAGCCGGTCACAGCCTTTCGGAACCCGGAAGGATGCGAACGCGCTGCGTGGGATGGAGGAGCCTGAGGGTGCTCGACACTTTGGCAGATGAATACGTGCACACGGACGGGACCGACCCCGCCGTGCTGTTCACCCTTGTCTACCGCAAGTTCTCCGGCGCCGTCCTCGGGTACCTGAGGGCGCGGGGAGTGGACGATCCGGAAGCGGTCACCCAGGACGTGTTCCTGGCCTTCTATCCGAAGCTTGACGGCCTGAGCGGCGGACTCCAGGGTGCCAAGTCACTCATCTTCTCCATCGCCCACGCACGCATGGTGGACTACTACCGCCGCAACGAGCGCACCCCGGCACTCAGCCCCTACGAATCGGACCTTGACGCGCGCAGTACGGCGTCCGCCGAGGAACTGGCGCTCGAGAATGTCCACGGTGCGGGAGCCCTGCTCGACGGTCTCAGCCCGGACCACCAGGAAGTCCTCGCCCTCAGGGTGGTTGCGGACCTGTCCGTGGAACAGGCCGCCGAGGTCATGGGCAGGACCACCGGGGCAGTCAAACAGTTGCATCGCCGGGCGCTGAGCGCCCTCAGGGAACGCGCCTCAATAGGAAGCCAGGCACATCATGAGTGACACCTCCTCATCCCGGAACCAGCAAATCATCGACGAACTGCTGGCCGACGCCGGCATGGAAGACGCCGGCGACCTTCGCCCCGTCCTGCTGGAACTACGTGCCCTGGCAACGGACAGCCCCCGGCCGTCCGCCGCAGTGGAAGCCCTGATGGCCCCGGCCGCCACGTTCCCCGCGGCGGCTGCCTCCGCCGTCGACCAGTCCGCTGTGGCACAGCCCGCCGTGGAACAGCCGGCCGTTGACGAACTGGCTGCCCGACGACGCCGCAAACGCCGCCTGCCGCTCACGGCCTTTTCGGTCGCTGCTGCCCTTGCCGCCGGCGGTGCCGCCGCGGCCGCCTCCGATGAGAATTTCCGCCATACCTTGGGAAACGTCCGGCACGCCGTGACGGTCGTTGTGGGGACCCTGACCTCCGGAACAGGGACGACGGGCCAGCCTTCACCGGAAACCGGGGGAACGGTACCCGGTTCGCCCGCGACCGCCCCCACGACGCCGGGGGCGACTCCGGCGGACGGCGGCTCAAGCCCGGGCGGTCAGGCCGGCGGCACCACGGCCGATCCCGCCACGCCATCACCGGGCACGGCCGGCACCCCGGGCCACACGCTGCCCGACAAGCTCGATCCGCGGGACCCGGGCACCATTCCGGATCCGGGCCAGCTGCCCGCCGGGAAGCCGCTTCCTTCTTCCCCGGTGGGCCCCGATCCCTCCGGGCTGATTCCCACAGCGCCTGTCGAGGTTCCCGAGCTGCCTGGTCCCTTGCCGTCCAAGTAGTCCGCACCGGTCAGTACCCGGGCTGCGGGCCTCCGGCCTAATAGCCTGCCGAAGGGGCTTTCGCCATCTCTCCCGCCGGGCTGACCAGGTACCAGACGTCGTTGACGCCCTGGCCGGTAATGTCACCGGCGGCCTTGTCTTTGACGTAGTAGTACACGGGCAGGCCGCTAATGGTCACCTGCTTCTTGCCCTCCGGCGTGGAGATGGTTCCCACGGTGCCCGTGATGCCTTCGACGGCAGGCTCGTCGGATTCCGTGAGGACCGGAGGCCACGCGGCGATGCACGCCCCGGTGCACGCGCTGGTGCCGGAGTCCTTGACGTCCTTGGTGAAGAAATAGACGCTCATGCCTTGCGCGTCCACCACAACCTGGCCGGCGGCTGTTGACGCGGTCTTCAGTTCGGCCGGGGCGGAGGCCGCCGTCGTGCTCTCCACCGTGGTGGGTGTGCCGGTGGCGGGAGTACCAGTGGTGGGTGTGGTGCCGCCGCCGCAGGCGGTCAGGACGGCGGCCAGCGCCATGATGGACAGCCCGGCGCCCCATTGTTTTTTCATGTCCAGCTCCTTGGATTCGTGCCGGCCAGGACTGTGGGGTCCGGCGCTATCCGGTATGACGTGCAAGGAAGCAGAATGGTTCAGAACGCAGAATGGTTCTGCCGGGTGAACCGTTTAGGCCCGGGCGGCGTCATAACAGGGGAACGGAGGGCGTCCGGCCCGCCGCGGCAGCACCAGGCAGCATGAGGCAGCACACACAATGCATGGCACCATCAGCACGGCGGGAGGGGCGCGGATGCCGCTCGATGAGGATGTGGTGGCAGCGATCTACCGGGAACACGGCCCGGCGCTGCGGCGCTTTGTGCTGAGCGCCTCGCGGGATCCGCAGCTGGCTGACGACGTGGTCCAGGAGACGGTGCTCCGCGTCTGGCAGCAGGCTCCGGAAATCACCGGCAGCCTGCGGAGCTACCTCTTCCGCACCGCCCGGAACATCATGATCGACAACTACCGCAAGGCCCAGCGCCGTCCTGTCGAAGCGACGGAGCGGGACGTGGCGGATCCTGCGGAGGCCAGCGAACGGGTTGATGAGCTGCTCAACCGCGTCTTGATGGAGGAAGCCCTGCTGCGGCTCAGCACCGAACACCGCGATGTCCTGGTGGCGCTGCACTACCGCCGCCGCACCGTCGCGGAGGCGGCCGTGGAACTGAACATCCCGGCGGGGACGGTGAAGTCCCGCGCGTTCTACGCGGTGCGGGCGCTGCGGACCATCCTGGACGAAATGGGGGTGCAGCGGTGAACAACGCAGACCTGCACCACCTGTTGGGCGCCTACCTGCTGGGCGGCCTCGAGCCGGCCGAAGCGTCGCTGTTCGAACAGCATCTGGGCGTGTGCGCGGACTGCCGCCGGGAGCTGGACGAACTCGCCAGCCTTCCGGCGCTGCTGGACGCCCTGCCTGTTGCCGACGCCGTCGCCCTGACTGCCCTGGCCGGAGCACCATCCGGGTCGACAGCCGCCGCGGAAGCTACATCGTTGGGGGTAGCTTCCGCGGGGGAGCCCGCCGCATTGCTGGATGAGCTGGCGGTCAGGCGCCGGAAATCACGACGGCGGCGGGCGGCTTTCGCCGCGGCCGTGGCGGCCGCGTGCCTGGCACTGGGAGTGCTCGCGGCGCCGGTATTCAACCCCCCGCCCCGCCCGGATGCCAGCTACTCGGTGGAGGCGCCGGGTGGCCTGCAGGTCCAGCTTGCCCTTATGAAGAAAGCATGGGGGACTGAGGTCTCGTTCTCCGGCACCAGACTGCCCACCCAGGGCACGCTGTCCCTGTGGGTCAAAGGCCAGGACGGCACTGAGGACCGGGCCTGCAGCTGGTCCGCGACGCCCGGGGGCCGGTCCAGGATCACCGGAGCAACGCCCACCCAGATCAGCAGCATCAGCAGCGTGGAACTGCGCAACGAAGGGCAGCAGACTGTGGCCGTCATCTCCATGGTGGAAGGCCCGCCCGGGACCCATTGACGCGTTCCGCGCCCGGTGGGACGCTGGGCGCATGGTCCGCGGCAGGACCGGGCGGTTCGCCCGGATTCAGCCTTTCGGCATCGATAAGGTGGCAGCCGCCGTCGGTGGTGATCCCGACGTGCTTCGCATGGAGAACCTGGACACGGATGTCGCGCCGCCGCCGTCGGCCGTCATCGCAACACGGGAAGCGGTGGGAAACAAGGCCGCCAACAGCTGGCTCCCTTTCACGGGCACGCTGGCCCTCCGCCAGGCCGTGGCGCACCGGCTCCGGCAGCAGACCGGGCTCGCGTACGATCCCCGCTCCGAGGTGGTGATCACCGGCGGTGCGCTCGCGGGAATGCTCAGTGTTCTCCTGGCGACCGTTGACCACGGCGACGAGGTGATCCTCACGGATCCCACCTATGCGGGCATGATCAACAGGGTCCGGCTGGCGGGGGCCGTGCCGGTGTTTGTTCCGCTGGTGGTTTCCGGCGGACGCTGGCGGCTGGACACGGGCCGGCTGGCCGAGGCGGTGTCTGCCCGCACCCGCGCCATCCTGTTGATGAGCCCTGCGATGCCCACCGGCCACGTGCTCAACGACGCCGAGTGGGGCGCCGTCCGTGACGCCTGCCTGCATGCGGACTGCTGGCTGCTCTATGACGCCGCCATGGACCGGATCCTGTTCGACGGCCTGCCGTACCGCCATCCCGCGTCGTTCCCGGAACTGGCCCCGCACACCATCACCCTGGGCGGCGTCTCCAAGAACTACCGAATGATCGGCTGGCGCGTCGGCTGGGTGGCCGGGCCGCCGGAGGTGATGGGAGATGTGGCACTCGCCGCGATCTACAACACAGCCGTGGCCAGCGGCTTCAACCAGGCCGGGGTCCTCGCGGCGCTGACCAACAGCGATGACGGGATCCCCGGCGCGGTGCGGGAGTGGCAGGCGCGGCGGGACCTGGTGGTGGAGGAGCTGGCCGGGCTGCCTGTCGTGGTGCCGGAGGGCGGCTGGTCGCTGCTGCTGGATGCGGAGGCGCTGGGGATGGGTGCACCGGAGCTGTCGCGGCGGCTCCTGGCTGCCGGCCGGGTCGCCGCGACCCCCATGACGGCGTGGGGAGAGGACGTGGCGCCGCGGTACGTGCGGCTGGTCTACGCCACCGAGCCCCTGGACAGACTGCGCGGCGTCGGGGTGCGTGTCAGGGCAGCCCTCGACGGCGGGCGGCCTTAGGGCTGCAAGGCGCGGAACTCCTGCACCAGCTGCGGATCCTCGCACGCCCGCGCGAAGGCTTCGATGCGTTTCTCGATCTCGCGGCCCAGCAGCCAGCTTCCCACCCTCTCCGCCACGGGACGCAACCACGCCGGCCGGCACGAAAAGGTGTACTTCCAGACTGCCCGGGTGCCGCCGTCGGCCGCGGTGAAACGCCACCCGCCGCCAAAGTTGCCGAAGAACCACGGGCCGGACACCATGGTCATGCCCACGTTCCGGGGCGGTGCGTAGGAGACGTACTCGCTCACCATCACCAGCCCCATCTTCGAGACCGTCCGGGTGCGGACGCCCTTACCCGCGGCCTTGGCACCGTCAAGCCAGCCCTGGGCCGAAATGAAGGGATCCCACTTCAGCCGGAAGTCGCCGGTGGTCTGGGAAAACGCAAAGGCGGTCTCCGGATCGAGGCGGATAAAGCGCTCGGCGCGTACCTGGGGCATGCGTCCACCCTAGCCGGGGGCCCGCCCGGGCTCACATTTTGGCCAGTTTGGCGCGCACCATCTGGAAGACGCCGTAGCAGATCAGCCCGATTCCGACGGCGGCCAGCAGGTAAAGCCCGAACGGCTGGTCCCGCAGGGCCTTCAGTCCGCCGTCGAGCCCGGTGGACTCCTCCGGATGCGCCCGGATGGTGGCAATGACAATGAGCAGGCCTACCAGCAGGAGCGCAAACCCCTTGGCGACGTAGCCCACCACGCCCAGGACGGTCACCCCGGTGCGCATGGTGCCCGGGGCAGGCAGTAGAAGGTGCTTTTCAAACGATTTCCGGATGCCGCGGATCCCGTACACGACGCCGGTAATGGCAACGGCTGCGCCGATGACGATCAGCAATGCAATCCCGCCGGGGGCCTTGATGAGGGCGATGGTGAAATCGCTGGTGGACTGGCTGTTGTCCTTGCCGGTGCCTATGGCGAAGGAGACGAGCGTGAGGGCGAAGGCGGCAAAGACCACTGCCTGGCCGGCTGCCTTGAGCTTGCGGAGGACCTTCTCCCGGGTCGGCAGGTGGCTGTAGTCGAAGATTGCGTCGCTCGTCTGCCAGATGGCCAGGGCCACGCAGGCCGCGAAGCTGCTCCACAGCAGGATGGGGCCGGCAGGCTGGCTGGCAAGTTCCTGCACGGCGCCGCTGACGTCCGCCTTGCCCTCCCCGCCCATGGCCAGGCGGATGGCGATGGCGCCCACCAGGAAATGCAGGATGCCGCTTACTCCGAATCCGGCCCGGGCCATGAGCTCCAGCGGCCGCGAGTTGGTGACTTCCTCAGCCGTCCCTGCGGCCTCTCTCAGTTCTTTTTTGATGTCCGGATCCTCGTGCAGTTCTCGTCGCCGCGGGGCTGTCCCGCCGTGGTGTTAAAGGCCAATCGTGCCACGGGAACGGGTTCCGGAACAGTTCCCGGCCCGGCGCCCGGTGCGGCGTTAGGCTGGAGGGCAGCCGCCGGCTCCGGTGCCGGATGGGGAGTGTTGCCCATGGCATCCCCTGCTGCAGGATGGCACGATATGGACCAGCCACCAACTTCGTAGCTGCACCATTCTCCGGGGAGACTCCATGACTTTTTACGGTGCTGACGTCAGTCAGCTTCGCGCCTTGGCCAAGGCCGCAGACAAGGCTGCTTCGCTGCTCAGCACCAGGGCCTCCTCGCTGCAGAGCCAGATCATTGCAGCCCCGTGGAAAGGCAGCGACGGAGAGCGCTTCCGTCAGGAATGGACCGGCAGCCACCGTCCCGGCATTGAACGGGTGGTGGCGAGCCTCCGGCAGAACTCGAAGCTCCTGCTGCAGCACGCCGCGGAACAGGAACGGTCCTCGGCTGCCGGTTCCGGCGGCACCGGTGCAGGGCAGGGCGGGCTGACCGGACTGCTCGGGCAGCTGAAAAACTGGGCGCAGGAAAAACTGGAGGCTGCCCGTGAGGCCGCCGAGCACCGGGCCGAACTGCGGGGGCAGCTGGAGGCGATGGCCGGGGCCAGTCCCGAGGAACAGGCCGCGTGGTGGGACGGGCTCCCGGCAGCGGACAAGAAATACCTGATCGAGGGTGAAGGCCCGGACGGTCCGCTGGCGCTCGACCTGATGTCCATGGACGGCGGGATCCCGAAATCAGCCCAGAACCTGGCCCGGGAGCACCTGCTGGAGCTGGCCAGGGAAGACATCCCCGTCTATACGGAGACGGGCAAAGCTACAATCGACGCCCGTGTGCTGTGGATCCACGGCGGTGCGGAAGTGGGCACCGAAGTGGTGGAGAACGCCGACGGCTCGGCCACGGTGAAGGTCTACGGCAACATGGGCCTGGGCGTGAACGACGCCACCGGATCTGCCGGCGCCACCCTCAGCGGCGAAGTGGCGCGGGAGTACACGTTCCGCAGCATTGAAGAGGCCGTGGCGGCCCGGAACCAGATGTACGCGGACCTTCCGCCGGACAGCGTGGGCGATATCAAGGACGTGGCCGGCAACCCGCCGGACTACATCCTGGACACCCTCAATGACGCAGCGTCGGATAACGGGTCCAGCGGCCATGAGGACAAAGCCAAGGGGTCGCTGAGCTTTGAAGCGGGGGCAGATTCCGCCGATGCCGAGGGCTCCGCCAAGCTGGAACTGGCCTACGAAAAGAACCTGAGTGACGGGACGTCCAAGGGCAGCGTGGAGGTTTCCGCGCAGGGCAGCCTGGACCTGGACGGCCGGACGTTCGAGGCCTCCGGCAAGGGCGGACTGGAACTGAACATGGACAGGGACAACAACCTCAGTTCGGTGTCGCTGTCCATGGAGGGTACCGTGGCGCAGGGCGTCAAGGAGGGCATGGACGTGAAGGCCGGCAGCATCGAATCCAGCGTGACGGCCGGCACGCAGGGCAGCGTCAAGATCGACATCGATTACACGCCGGAGAACAGCGCCGTGATCGACAGCTACATGAAGAATGTGGCACTGGGGAACGATGCGGCAGCTGCCCGTGACGCCGCCAGGCTTTACGAGGCCGGCTCGGCCACCATTCAGGTGAACAGCGTGGTCACGGCGTCCAACGAGGCGGGATTCGACGTCAAGGCGGGCGAGGTCAAGGTCAGCACGGAAAACCAGGTCAGCACGAACGTCAGCACCTACCAGAAGGTCCCGAACGACACCAGGCTGTCCCGGCTTTAGTCCCGACGCCTCCCTACGAACCTGCAAAACACTGCGTTACAGCTGAAGGAGCAATCGCCAGCCATGACAGTTCACATCGACTCCCCGCTCGGTTTCACCGCGGACTTCCCCGACCACACCTTCATCCTGGATGACTCCACCGCCGGTCCCGGCACGGAGCAGTACGGGCTGCCGGGGGACGTCCTCGTCACTGTCATCAAAGACGACACCTCCGTTGCGGGTCCGGCGCAGGCCAACGGCTGGGCGCACCTGATGTCAGCGCACTACCTTGAAGAGCGCGGCGGCACGCTGCTGACCGAAGGCGAACTGAACCTTCCCGGCAAGGCCGCGTACGCCGTCGTCGTCGGTTATGACGACGCACGCGGTGACGCGAAAGCTGCCGCCACCGTGGGCGTGTGGGAAAAGGACCGCTTCATCGGTGTGGTGGTGATCTGGCCGTATGCCGACCCGCAGCTGGAGCCGCGGATCGGCCTGCTCAAGGAAGTGGTCGGCGCCATCCGGGTGAGCTGACGCCTGGCCCGGCACCCGGTGCTTAGCCGAGGAGGGGCCACGGTCCGGCCAAGCCGGCCCAGGTCCAGAGGCCACCCGTCATGTTGAACGCCGTAAACGCCAGGCCCAGCAGTCCGGTGATCCTGCCGGCGTTCATCCGCTGTGAGCGCCTGATGGCCACGATTCCGGTGATCACCGAGGTCAGGACCAGCCCGGCCAGGAGGCCCACCAGGACGGTCAGCAGGACCCAGTAACCGCTGGTGTCAGGCAGCGGGACGTTGGCCAGGAGGGGCTCCGCGGCCGCCATGATGAACGTCGAGAGGCCGAACATGGCCGCCACCGGCGCCAGCACTGCGGTGACGAGGCTGGTGATGCCGGCCGCCAGCCCGCGCGAGTCAGCGGACCGGCGCTGCGGGACGTGCGGAGGTACCGGCGGCGGTGCGGAGGCCATGGTGCATCATAGCCGCCGATAGCACAGATCGAAGATGAGCCGGCCCGCTTCGTGCGCCTTGTTTTCGAAGCTCGTCCGGATCCGGCCCTCGAACCGCGGCGCCCAGCCGCCGGTTTCGTCCACGCCCTCGTTGGGGCCGGTGTGTTCGGTGCTCACCGGGGCGCGGCCCTCCTTGACCGGCGCGCCGCCCACCAGGGATTCAACCCCGGACTGCCATACCTGCGTGAGCGGGCTTTCGGGACCCCTGCGCTCGCCGTCGTGCAGGTTCACGAAATCGGCGGAGCCGGCCATCACATCGCGGACGTGGACGGCGTAGTTTGACCAGTCGGTGGCCACCCGGAACAGGCCGCCGGGCTTCAGCGCCGCGGCAACGAGCGCGGCGAACTCGGGCTGGATCAGGCGGCGCTTATGGTGGCGCGACTTGTGCCAGGGGTCGGGGAAGAAGACCCAGACCTCGCTGACGGAGCCTGCCGGCAGCATGGTGGCGAGGACCTCGGGCGCGTTGGCTTCCACCACGCGGACGTTGCTGAGCCCGCGGCTGTTGATCTTGATCATGGTGTTGGCGAGCCCGGGGGTGTAGACCTCCACAGCCAGGAAATCCCAGTCCGGGTTCTCTTCGGCCGCGTGGCAGACGGCATCGCCGAGGCCCGAACCGATCTCCACGATCAGCGGAGCCGTGCGTCCGAACTCCGCCGCGGCGTCGAAAACGTAGTCGGGGTGCACGGAAGTGTTGGCGATGTGCCGCGGGACGTCAACCGCCCAGCGGTCCGAGTGCTCCTCCCAGGCCAGCTGCCGGCGGCCCTGCAAACGGGTTCCGCGGCGAACGAAGCTGACAGGCCGGCCGCCGTAGGTGCCGAAGGACGCCTGGCTGCCAGGGGTCACCGGCCGGGCCGCCTGCGGCTGGTCGGCGGCTGAACCCGGGGTGGCCTCCGGCGTCTGGGCAGGTGCGGACTCGGGGGTTTCTGGGGATTCACTCATCCCTTCCAGAATAGTTGAGTTTTTGTCCAGATAACGCGGGATGAGAGCGCTCCAACTCTCGATAAGTGGACAAAAACTCCCTGGGCCCGGGGGTACCTCCCGGCCTTTTGAGTCGGCGCCGGACGTGCGAGACTGTCCCGCATGACTGATGCCGTGCGCAGCTATTGGGATGCCCAAGCCGAGACATTCGACGACGAAGCGGACCACGGGCTCGCCGACCCCGCCGTCCGCGGAGCATGGGAGGCGCTATTGTTACCGCTGATCCCGGAACCCGGCAGCGACGTGGCGGACCTTGGCTGCGGGACCGGCAGTCTTTCGCTGCTGCTGGGCAGTGCCGGCCACCGGGTCCGGGGCATGGACTTGTCAGGGAACATGGTGGACATCGCCCGGGCGAAGGCTGCGGCCGCCGGGGTGTCTGCGGAGTTCGTGGTGGGCGACGCCTCTTCCCCTGCCCTGGCACCGGGCTCCTTCGATGCGGTGCTTGCCCGCCACGTGCTGTGGGCTCTGCCGGATCCGGACGCGGCCCTGGCCCGCTGGACCGGGCTGCTTCGCGATCCGGGCACCATAATCCTCGTGGAGGGATTGTGGGGAACCGGTGCGGGGATCCCCGCTGACCGCTGCGTTGAGCTGGTTCGCCGCCACCGCAAGAATGCTACCGTGACCATGCTGGGGGACCCGGCGTTGTGGGGCAAGGAGATCACGGACGAGCGCTACTTGATAGTCAGCACGTCCTAGCGGCGGCGGTTGCGCGCCGCTGCCTGCGAGAATGGGGCGCGTGACCGAAGCCACGAACCGAGCCAAGAACGCCGCCGCGGGCAATCCCGCGGGCGATCCCGCGAAGACCAAAGCCCCAGGCCGCTCCAGGAGCGACACCGCCGGCACGCTGGTGGACGCCGAAATCGATGAGCTGCCCGCCGCCGAACCCACCCACGTCAGCGGCCGCCGCGGACTGGTCTACCTCGGCGTGTGCCTGGTGCTGATCGGGCTGAACCTGCGCACGGTGTTCTCCAGTTTCGCGGCGGTGCTTCCGGAAATACGGTCCGACGCCGGGCTGCCCGGCTGGGCGGTGGTGGTCCTCACCACCGTGCCGGTGACCCTGCTGGGAGTATTCGCGCCGCTGGCGCCCGTCCTCGCCCGGCGGTTCGGTGCCGAGCGGGTGCTGCTCGGAGCCATGGGCGTGCTCACCGCCGGGCTTCTGCTCCGTCCGCTTGACCTGCCCGGCGCCGGCCACCTGCCCGCACTGCTGGCCGGAACAGCCGCCTGCGGCGCCGCCATCGCCCTCTGCAACGTGCTGCTGCCCGGCCTGGTGAAGCGCGACTTCCCGCACCGGCTGGGGCTGATGGGAGGCCTGTACACCACCGCGATCTGCGCCTCCGCCGCCCTGGGCGCCGGGTTCACGTACCCGGTGTTCGCCGAGTCGGGGGAGTGGACAGCGGCGCTGTGGTTCTGGGCGCTGCCCGCCGCCGTCGTACTTGTCCTGTTCCTTCCGCTGGCTGTCCGGCAGCGGCACCCGCGGCACCAGGCCGTTGCCGACGGCGTGAACGTGTGGCGCTCGGCGGTGGCCTGGCAGGTCACCATCTTTATGGTGCTGCAGGCCATGATGTCCTTCAGCGTGTTCGCCTGGCTGGCGCCCATCCTGCGGGAACGCGGAGTGGACGGCGGGACCGCGGGGCTGATCGTCTCCGCCTCCATCGTCCTGCAGATGCTCGGCTCACTCTTCGCGCCGGCGCTGGCGGCCCGGTTCCGTGACCAGCGGGCCATCAACACGGTGGTGGCGCTCATGACCGGCGGCGGGTTCGCGCTGAGCATTTTCGGGCCGCTGGACTTCATCTGGGTGTGGACCGGGCTGCTGGGGCTCGGCCAGGGCAGCCTGACCGCGGTGGCGCTGACCATGATCATGCTGCGGACCCGGGACGGCCACACGGCGGCCCACCTGTCCGGCATGATGCAGGGCGTGGGCTACGGCGTCGGCTCCACGGGCACGCTGATGGTGGGGCAGCTGCACCAGGCCACCGGATCGTTTGCCGCAGCGGGGGTGCTGTTCCTGGTGGTGGGCTCGCTCGCCGCCTTGTTCGGGTACCGGGCCGGACGGGATCGTTTCATCGGGGGTTAACCCGGAGAGGGGGCGGCCGCCGCCCCCTCGGCATCACGGCAGTGGCCTGCCTCAGTCCTTGCCAAGCCCGGCGGCGCTGACTTGGTTGGCCCCGGTTTCCGTGGTGACGCTGTTCAGGGCGGCGAGGTCGAAGATGCCGTTGATGTCGGCCTGCCTGGTGGTGCCGGCATCCACGCCGTCCTGCAGCAGCTTCTTGTACGCGCCGGCCAGCGGATCCACGGTGAACACGATGTTCTTGAGGGACCGCTCAATGACGTCGGGCTTCAGTTCTGCGCCGGAGGCTTCCTTCAGGGCGGCGTTGATGACAGTGGATTTCTCATCAGCGGCGGCGGAGTTGAGCCAGGTGACGGATTCGGCGTGGCCCTTCAGGAGCGCCTTCACGGTCTCCGGGTGGGCGGCGGCGAACTTCTTGTTCACGATCAGGATGGTGGTGGGGAACTCGCCCGGCTTGCCCGTCAGCGACCCGTCCCACAGCTCCTTCTCGTCCACCAGGACCTTCGCGCCGGCCTGCAGCACCAGCCGGGAAGCCCACGGCTCAGGCAGCCATGCGCCGTCGAGCTTGCCGTCCTGGAACAGCTTCAGCGTCTGCGCGTTCTCGGTCGGGTTGATCGCGACGTCGCCGCTGCCGTCGGTGTTGGTCTTGTAACCCTGCGCGGCGAGCCACGCCCGCAGCGCCACATCCTGGGTGCCGCCCAGCTGCGGCGTTGACAGGGTCGTGCCCTTCAGGTCCGCGGCCGAACCGATCCCGGGCTTGACCACCAGCTGCGCACCGCCGGCCGCGGCACCGGCAATGATGCTGACGGACTCGCCCTGGCTCTTCACGAACGAGTTGATCGCCGGATTCGGCCCGATATACGTCGCATCAATGGCCCCGGCGTTCAGCGCCTCGATCGCCGCCGGCCCGGCGTTGAACACCTGCGTGCTCAGCTTCGTCTCCCCCAGGCTCTTCGCAATAAAGCCTTCCTTCACCCCCACCAGGGCCGGGGCGTGCGTGACGTTGCCGAAATAGCCCAGCCTCAACTCCGCCGCGGGTGCTGCGGCTGCGGCCGCCGGCTGCGCTGCGGTATTGCCCGTGGTGCCGGACAGCGACGATGCCACTGCCGCGCCGCCGGCGATGAGTGCCACGAGGCCCGCGGCGATGCCGATTCCGAGGGCGCGCTTGCGCTTCGGATTGGAGCTTTGGGGCTTGGAGGTTTGCCCCGCAACGATGCGGGTGGATCCTTCGGGGTTCTGATGCGATGACATGGGGATTCCTTCACGATTGCGGTGGTCCCAGCGGGGGCTTCACCGCAGGCCTGCGGTCGATTGGACTGAGACTACGGTCCGGCCTGTCGGACCATCAATGGCCCGCGTCGCGCGCGTTCACCCGCGTTAATCCAGTGACTCAAAGCGTCATCGGGGAGCCCGAAAGGGAGGCGCCGGGCGTGTCAAAGGTAACTGGGCGTCACGCGAGGTAACTGCCGCCGTCGTCATTGTTTGGGTTGCAGGAAAGTCCAGATGATCACGGCGGCCACCAGTGCGGTGGAAAGGAATCCAAGCCCGGAGTACCCGACGGCGGCCAGCACCGGACCGGCCAGCGCGCCGCCGGTTGCCCCGGCCGCGTTCATGCTCAGGTCCGAAACACCCTGGATCGCCGGCCGGTCCTGCACATGCGCGGACTCGGCCACCAGCGCCGACCCGGCAACAACAGAGGCGGACCAGCCCAGCCCCAGCAGGATCAGGCTAGCGGTGACGGCCGTGCCGGAGTCCGGAGCCAGCCCGGCCAGCATGAGTGAAACCAGCAGCATGGCCTGGCCCAGCAGGATGGTGCGCAGCCGGCCGGCTTTATCCGCCATCCAGCCGAAAACGGGAGACAGCGCGTACATGCCGGCAATGTGCAGGCTGATCGTCAGTCCGACCACCGTGAGGCTGGCCCCGTGGTCTTTCAGGTGCACGGGCGTCATGGACATCAGCGCCACCATGGCGGCGTGGCTGAGCGCGACAGCGGCCACGGCATACCGCGCCCGGGGGTTGCGCCGCAGAATCCGCAGGCCGCTTTGTGGCCGGGGTGCTGCGAGGTCGGGCACGCGTGAGGCCATGGCGGTGAGCAGGGGGTCCGGCCGCAGGCCGGTGGAATAGACGACGGCGGCAGCCAGCTGGGCGGCGACGGAAAAGGCGAAAGCGCCGGTCAGCGGGGGAAGGCCGAGGGCGGCACCGACTGTCTCGCCAGGGCCGAAGAGGTTCGGCCCCAGGACCGCACCGATGGTTGTGGACCATACGACTATGGAGAGGTCACGGCCCCGGGACCCCGGGCGGGACAGGTCGGTTGCGGCGAAACGTGCCTGCAGGTTTACTGCGGAGCCCGCGCCGAGGAGCATCAGGCCCACCAGCAGCAACGGAAAAAGGCCCAGTGCGGCGGAGCTGATGGCCAGGACGGCTCCCGCTCCGGCGATCAGGGCGCCGGTGGACAGCGAGATCCGCCGGCCGCGGGCCTGGGCCAGGCGGGCCAGCGGGACAGCGGCGAAAGCGGCGCCGAGGGTGCTCATGGTGGCTGCCATGCCGGACCATGCGTTCGATCCGGAGAGCTGTGCCGCCAGCAGGGATCCCAGGGAGAGGGTTGCCCCCATGCCGATGCCGCCGAGGATCTGGCCGCAGACGAGAACGGATACCACGTGGCGTTGAAGGCGGTGGCCATCCAGTCCGGCCCGGTCCGCTCCGGCCGCCGTTCCCGGTGTGGCGGACTCGTCTAGCTGCAGGCCTTCCGGCCGTTCCTCTGCGTTCATCCTGATCCTTCGGGGCTTCCTGCATGGCTTCCCGGCGGCCCGGGAACACGCCCAATATACCCTAAGGGGTATTTCGGCCGGAATCACGCGTGGCACCCGGAGCGGCCCGGCCCGGGAAATCATACCGGCCGTGGTCCTTCCCGCGCCTATGCTGAGGGGATGGGAAATGTTGGCCCAGGCGAAGGAGCGGCGCAGGCAGTGGACCTCCGTGCCCTCGCTGTGGCCATCCTTGATATCTCTGCCGACGTCAAGCGGAAGTCCCACCAGGAAACCGGGGTCCGCCCCCTGCCCTGGTCCTGATCAGGATCGACCGGACGACGTTCAGCGGCTCCGGCGCCGACGCCGCTCCCGTCCACCTGGGCTAACCGCCGATAGGGACAAGGGCTGCGCCGCGCCGAAACAACTGGTGGCAGCGACTAGTTGCAGAACTGCCCGAATGTAGCGCCGGCCTTCTGGTAGTCGGCCTGCAGCTGGGCCATCTTTTCCGCGTCGGGCGACTCTTTCGCGTTCTCATCGGCGTAATCCAGGATCGCCTGCACGGCGGGCTTCATCTCATCGGAGGCACCCCCGACGAGCGGGCGGAGCCGGTTGCCCAGGATAATCATCCCGGTCTTGCCGGCGCTGGTGCTGGAGTCCGTCACAACGATCTTGAGCCGGTCGCAGGTTTCCGCTGTGGTCAGCTGTGCCGGTGCGGAGCAGGCGGAAGCGGAGATGATGAGCCCGGCGGCGAGCAGGGCCGTGGTGAGTTTCTTCATGGTTCCCTTGGTAGATGGCTGTCGGTCGATTGTACGCAGGTCCGGCTGGGCATCCGGTGTGCGGGCCGGGCTTGTGACGCTCCAGACGCGACCATAACTAAGGCCGGGCGGCAGTGCCGCCCGGCCTTGGCCGTTCCTCCTCAGTTGGCCCCTCAGGCGGACTATGCCGCCGGCCGGTGACAGCTAGTGCGTCAGGTCCTTGCCCTTGGTCTCAGGGATGGTGAAGACGAACGCGATGCCCACCAGCAGCAGGAGCACGGCGTAGACGTTGAACAGGTTGGCCTGTCCGATGGTGCCCAGCCAGGTCTGCAGGTACGGGGCAGTGCCTCCGAAGGCCGCGACGCAGATGGAGTAGGG
Source organism: Arthrobacter oryzae (assembly GCF_030718995.1). NCBI lineage: Bacteria > Bacillati > Actinomycetota > Actinomycetes > Micrococcales > Micrococcaceae > Arthrobacter > Arthrobacter oryzae. The sequence goes on along the minus strand of NZ_CP132204.1, from coordinate 1,273,955 downwards.
GACCCCGACGCCGACGGTGCGGATCTTGGTGGGGAAGAGCTCGGCGTAGACGGCCGGAACGATGGCCGCGCTGGCGGCGATGAAGAACAGCATCACGGACATCGTGACGGCCAGCTGCCAGGGGGAGTCCTTCAGCAGCCAGGTCATGGGGAAGTGGAACAGCGCGGCGCCGGCTGAACCCGCGATCAGGACCGGCTTGCGGCCGATGCGGTCCGACAGTTTGCCCCAGAACGGCAGGGCGGCGATGAAGACGATGTTGGCAATCACCCCGGCCCAGAGGGCTTCGCCGCGGTCCATCTTCAGCGCGGTGGCGGCGTAGCTCGGCGCCACGACGCCCCAGATGTAGTAGCTCACGGTCAGGCCGACGGTCAGTCCGATGACCTGCAGTGCCTGCTTGCGGTGCCGGTAGATCTGCGGCCACATCGGCTCGTGCTTTTCCTTGGGCGTTTCGGCTGCGAAGGCCTCGGTTTCCCTCATCCGTGCCCGCATCACCAGGGCATAGACACCCAGCGCGCCGCCGATCAGGAAGGGGATGCGCCAGCCCCACGCGTTCATGTCGGCCTGGCTCAGGACGTTGGACAGGACGGCCCCGAGCAAGGTTCCGGCCAGGATTCCGGCGGTGCCGGAGGTGTAGATCAGCGTGGCCCAGAAGCCGCGCTTTTCCTTGGGGGCCATCTCGGAGAGGTAGGTCTGCGACGACGGCAGCTCGCCGCCGTGGGCCAGGCCCTGGATCAGGCGGGCCACCAGCAGCATCACGGATGCGAAGGCTCCCACGGCTTCGAAGGTCGGGGCAATGCCGATCAGCAGGCTGCCCAGTGCGGCGAGCCCCACCGCGAACGTCATGGACGTCTTGCGGCCTATCCGGTCACCGATCCAGCCGAATACGAAGCCGCCGAACGGACGGGCCACGAATCCGACGGCGAAGATCGCCAGGGTGGCGAGGAAGGCCGACGTCGGATCCGCCTTGCTGAACAGTGCACTCGCGATGAAGGGCGAGAATGTTGCGTAGATGGCCCAGTCGTACCATTCGACGGCGTTGCCGATGCCGGTGCCGATGAGGGTGCGCAGATGGGATTTGTGGACCTGGACGTCGGCTGGCGTGCCTACGGTGGAAGTCATGTGGCGCTCCAAAGTGGTGGGGGAAGGATCAGTTGCCTGCGGCCGCAAGGGCCGCGATACGGGAGACGGCAAGCTCCGTGTAGAGGGCCGCGCCGTCGGAGAGAACGCCGTCGTCGAACGTGGCGTAGGGGGAATGGTTGAACGGGGTGGACGTGTGGTCCGCCCCCGGGGCGACGGCGCTGAGGCCGATGAAGGTGCCGGGCACCTCCGCCATGACCCGGGAGAAGTCCTCCGAGCCGCTGAGCGGCGTGGCCCAGCGGGTGAGGCGCGAATCGCCAAACAGCTTCTGGATGGCTTTCTCGGCAGTGTGCGTTTCGTCTTCGTCCGTGACACTGAGGGGATACTCGGAGCGGTAGTCGACGTCCACCTCGAGGCCGTGGGCCGCCGCGATGCCCTTGAGCAGGACCGGAATGGCCGTCATCATCCGCTCCCGGGACGCATCGGAGAACGTGCGGATGGTGGCCTCGAAGCGCGCGGATTCAGGGATGACGTTGCGCTTGGTGCCTGCCTGCAGGAGGCCCACTGTGAGGACCACGGGATCGAACATGTTGAACTGCCGCGTGATCATTACCTGCAGCGCCGTCACCATTTCGGCGACCGCCGTCACCGGATCCTTTGCGGAGTGCGGTGCGGAACCGTGGCCGCCTGCTCCCAGGACGGTGACGAAGAGCCCGTCCGAGGCACTCAGGATGACGCCCGGCTTGGTGCAGAACTGGGCATGCGGTTCCAGGGCGGAGAACACGTGCATGGCGTAGGCGGCGTCCACGCGGCGTCCGGCTGCGTCCAGGACGCCTTCGCGGATCATGTGGGAGGCGCCGTCGAAGCCTTCCTCACCCGGCTGGAACATCAGCACAACGTCGCCGGCCAGCTGATCCCGGCGGTCGGCCAGGAGCCGGGCTGCGCCGGCAAGCATGGACGTGTGGAGGTCGTGGCCGCAGGCGTGCATGGCTCCGTCGATCCGCGAGGTGAAGTCGACGCCGGTGCGTTCCTGGACGGGCAGGCCGTCCATGTCCGCGCGGAGCAGGACCGCCGGCCGCTCGGCCGACGCGTGCGGCGCGCCGCCGCGCAAAACCGCAGTGACCGACGTCGTGCTCTCGCCGAGGGTGATCTCGTACGGCAGGCCCTCGAGTTCCCGGATGACCTTTTCCTGGGTCCGGGGGAGGTCCAGGCCGATCTCCGGCTCCCGATGCAGCTCCTGGCGGAACCGGGCAATGTCGCCCTGCAGTTCCCTGGCATCGGCGGTGATCGACATATGTTCTCCTCTTTCCCGAACGATCGGTTTGTGACCTGCAACCCATTCTGGAGTGAGGTGGTTCACAAGCTTGGAAATAGCAGGAAAGAATCATAACTATGCTTGGAGTTGCAGGATTCGTGCATGGAAGGGGCCGCCGCGTGGAAATCAGTGAGGAAGATCTCCAGCTGATCAACGCGCTGCAAATCGCCCCGCGGGTCAGCTGGTCCGATGCTGCCGGAATCCTGGGCGTGCACGCCACCACGCTGGCGGCGCGCTGGGACCGGTTGCGGGCCGCCGGCGCTGCCTGGACCACCGCCCACCTGATCGGCGATCCCAAGCAGATGTGCCTTGCCCTGGTGGACGTGGACTGCGAAATGCGGCAGCGCGCCGGAGTCACCGCCGCGCTCGCGGCCATCCCCGAAGTGGTCACGGTGGAGGAAGCCGCCAGCAACCGTGACCTGATGCTGACAGTCATCACGCCCACCCTTGGCCGTTTCAGTGAATTAGTGGTGCCGCAGTTCAAGGAGATCCCGGGCCTGCTCAAGTATCGGACCGCGCTCTGCACCCGCCTGCATGTGGGCGGCTACGCGTGGCGGCTCAACGTCCTGGACAAGGCGCAGCAGAACGCCCTCAAGGCGCTCGCCGGGCCCGAAGCGTCCGGCTCCGCCCCGCCCGCCGTTCCCGGCGCCCCGCTTCCGCCGAGCCACCTGGACCTTATTCCGTTCCTTGCGCGGGACGGAAGGGCGACGGCGGCGGACATCGCCCGCAGCCTGGGCCGCAGCCCGGCAACTGTCCAGCGGCAGCTCAACAGGGTGTTGTCCAGCCAGATGCTGTCGTTCCGCTGTGAGATCGCGCAGAAGTATTCCGGCTACCCGGTCACCTGCCAGTGGTTCGCCAACGTGCCGCCGGGCCAGCACGAGGCCGCGGCAGCCGAGCTGCGCGGGTTCCGGAACATCCGGCTGGCCGCCTCCACCACCGGGCGGACGAACTTCGTGGTGATCATGTGGCTGCATTCCCTCGCGGACGTGATGAATGCCGAACTGGCACTCCAGCAACGGATCCCCGGAATCGAGCTGGCGGAGAGCGTGGTGGTCCTGAGCTCCGCCAAGAGGGTGGGCTGGATGCTCAACCCCGATTCGACCGCCACCGGAGCCGTGGTTCCGTCGGCAGGGCTGCGGCTGGAGGCCTAGTCGCACACCTTGCGGTCGACGGCGGCCTCGTCGAGCACGTCGAGGTACGGGCGGAAGACCGGCCAGGGCGCCGCCCGCGACTCCAGCAGGCCAGGATGCCGGGTAGCTCGCCCGCACGCACCAAGTCAACGAGGTCAGGTGTTTAATGGCAGGCACCAGCCACCACTACCGATCAGGCCGTCAACGTGCAACGTAGCGCCCCAGCCGCCGCCCCCGAAGCGGCAGGAATCCTGCACCGTCACTACCTGCTGGTGACGTCCGGGGCGTGCGCCCTGGTGTTCCTGGCGGCGTTCGAATCCCTGGCCGTCACCACCATCATGCCGCTGGTCAGCCGCGAACTGGACGGCGCGGACCTGTACGCCCTGGCGTTCGCCGGGCCGCTTGCCACCGGCGTGATCGGGATGGTGGCGGCCGGCAACTGGTCCGACCGCCGCGGACCGGTGGGGCCGCTGTACGCTTCCGTGGCACTGTTTGTGCTCGGGCTTCTGATTGCGGGCACTGCCGGAAGCATGGCGTCCCTGGTGGCGGGGCGGCTGGTGCAGGGCCTGGGCGGCGGAGCCCTGACAGTGGCGCTGTACGTTGTGGTGGCGCGCGTCTATCCGCCCGTGCTGCATCCGAAGATTTTCGCCGCGTTTTCCGCAGCGTGGGTCATTCCGTCCCTGGTGGGACCGTTCGCCGCCGGCATCGTGGCCCAGGCGGCCAGCTGGCACTGGGTGTTCCTCGGCGTGGTGGGGCTGGTGGTTCCGGCGCTCCTGATGGTCGTTCCGGCGTTGCGCGGACTCCGCGCCCCGGCCGGAACAGGCGCCCCGGAGGGAAGTTCGGACCCGGGGCGCTGGTCCTACGCCAGGCTCGCATGGGCCGCCCTCGCGGCGCTGGCCGTCCTGGCGCTGAACCTGTCCGCGCAGGTTCCGGTGGCCGGCGGCATCCTGGCAGCGGCCGCCGTCGTCATGGCCCTGGTTGCGGTGCGCCCGCTGGTGCCGCGCGGCACTCTGCTGGCCCGCCGCGGACTGCCGAGCGTCATCCTGGCGCGCGGTCTGGTCTCGGCGGCGTTTTTCGGAGCGGAGGTTTATCTTCCGTACCTGCTGGTGGAGCGATACTCCTTTTCGCCCACGTTCGCGGGCCTCACCCTCACCGGCGGCGCCCTCGCCTGGGCCGGTGCGTCGGCCGTCCAAGGGCGGATGGGCGCTAAACTCAGCAACCTCCGGGCCATGGTGATCGGATCGGTGATGGTGCTTGCCGCCGTCGTCCTTGCCCTGGTGACCACCGTCCTGGGCTGGCCGGCCGCCGTGGCGATTGCCGGCTGGATTTCCGCCGGCGGCGGCATGGGGCTGATGTATCCGCGCCTGAGCGTGATGACGCTGGCCATGTCCACGCCTGCCACCGAGGGGTTCAACAGCTCGGCCATGTCCATTGCGGATTCCCTGGGCGGAGCGTTGGCGCTGGCCGCCACCGGAATCGTCTTTACTGCGCTAACCACGACGACGACGGCGGGCGGGGTGCCGGGCGGCTCCTTCGCAGGAGTCTTCGCCCTCACGGCCGCCATCGCCGTCGTCGCTGTGGTGGTGGCGCCGCGGGTTGCGGCGCGCAAGGCGTCCTAGCTCAGGGCGCCTGCGCCTGACTTGCCGGCAGCAGCCTTCTGCGCGGCGGCCTGGTCCGAGGCGGACTCAGCCTTCCACTCCTCGATCCGCGCCTGCTGGAGCGGCGTCTTCCGGTTGAAGTGCCAGGCAGCGCCCAGGATCAGGAACCAGAGGGGAGCCACCACCAGGGCGAGGCGCGTGTCCTCAGCCTGGGCCAGGGCAACCAGCATGAACACGAAGAACGCCAGCACCACGTACGGCATGAACGCGCCGCCGGGCATCTTGAAGGCGGACGCTGCGTGCAACTGCGGCCGGCGGCGGCGGAACACAATGTAGCTGACCAGGATCATGGACCAGACGAACATGGTGAGCACCGAGGCAACCGAGGTGACCACGGTGAACGCGCCGATCACGGAGTCGCCGGAGTAGAGCAGCACCAGGCCGGCCAGCAGGAAGATGCAGGAGAACAGCAGGGCGTTCTGCGGGACCTTGCGGATGCTCAGCTTGCCGAACGCCTTCGGAGCGTTGCCGTCCTGCGCCAGGCCGTAGACCATGCGCGAGGTGGAGTAGATGCCGGAGTTGGCGCTGGAAGCTGCGGAGGTGAGGACCACCAGGTTGATGACCACTGCCGCGATGCCCAGGCCGGCCAGGGTGAACATGCCGATGAACGGGCTGCTGGCGGCATCGATGGTCCGCCACGGGTTGACCGCCATGATGACCACCAGGGCGCCCACGTAGAAGAGCAGGACGCGGATCGGGATGGAGTTGATGGCCCGCGGGAGGTTCTTCTCCGGGTCCTTTGTTTCGGCTGCCGCCGTGCCCACCAGTTCAATGCCGGCGAAGGCGAAGATGGCGATCTGGAAGCCGAGGATGAAGCCGAACATGCCGTGCGGGAACATCCCGCCGTCGTTCCAGATGTTGGCGAGGCCGGCCACGGCGCCGTTGGGGGAGGTGAAGTTCGTGGCGATCATCACGATGCCGGTGCCGATCAGTGCCAGGATGGCCACCACCTTGATGATCGCGAACCAGAACTCTGCTTCGCCGAAGGCCTTGACCGTCGGGAGGTTCAGGAGGATCAGCACTACGGGGGTGATGAGCGCGGGGATCCACAGCGGGGTTCCGGGGGCCAGCTTGTCCACGTAGCCGGCAATCGCCACGATGTCTGCCACGCCGGTGACAACCCAGAAGAACCAGTAGGACCAGCCCGTGAAGAATCCCGCCCACGGACCCAGGAGGTCCCCGGCGAAGTCGCTGAAGGACTTGTAGTTCAGGTTGGACAGCAGGAGTTCGCCCATGGCCCGCATCACGAAGAACAGCATGAAGCCGATGATCATGTAGACGAAGATGACGGACGGGCCGGCGAGGGAGATGGTCTTGCCGGAGCCCATGAACAGCCCGGTACCAATGGCACCGCCGATGGCCAGCAGCTGGATGTGGCGGTTGCCCAGCGCCCGGGCAAGGTGCGGTTCCTGGCTGTGGCTGCTGGCGGATTCCGTTGCAGTGTTCCTGGCAGCCGTAGTGGTGCGTTCAGACATCTGTGCTTCTTTCCTTATCTCAGGCGGACTGCGCCGGCGGCCTGCCTCTGCAGGCAGGTGCCGCGCCGCTGTCCGCACGGAGCCGCCACGAATGTGACGGAGGTAACAGTTGGGGGTGGATTAAGACTAGGTCGGTCCGGGGCCTGTCATGCGACGCGCTGCTGTAGGCGCCGCACGGCGGGACGCAGGAAGTTCGACGGCGGGTGGCCCCGTGGCGCCGCTGGCTCCGGGCGGCGGGAAAGGGCATGCCCCGGCGTGGTGCCGGGCTGTGCTGCCATGGCCGGGCCTGCCTTTCGTCGCCTCCCGGGACGGCGGATCGGCCGCGGTCCGTGCCGCTTGCGACTCGACAAACGTCGAGCCTCAGGGCATCAACTGTAGTCCGTTGTTGGACGTCACAAAGGCTGCTGCAGCGTCGCTACCCGGAAGCCTCGGCGTCCTCGGCGGTTTCCGCGGGCTTGGCCGGGGCGCGCTCCGGCAGGCCGCTTTGCGGGAACCCGAGGCTGGCGGCAGGCCGGCCTGCGTGCTCCCTGGCGCCGCGGAGATGGTTGATGACGACGTTGCGTCCGTTGTCTTCGGGTCCCATGGAATGTCCTTTCGGGTAGATCGTCCCGGTGGGGATTCGGAGCAGGACGGGAACCGGATGGGTGGCGCCATATCGCGGGGTGAAGTCCGGCACCATTTTCCGGGCCGAAACGGGACCGCGGGCCGCTAATGCTAGACTGGTGGAACTTGATGTGCAGTGATGCCCACTTTGATTCGGTTCATCAACCGGATCCCCCGAAGGATTTGTCCGGCAGGGAGTGGGTTTTTTTCATGTGAGAGGCACATCCTGCGTCGATGAACGCGTTCTATTTGGTCCCGGCCGCCGCTACCGCAAGGTTTGCGGCAGCCCGGTTGATCACCTGACTTTTCTTCGGCGAACCCCTGGGCCAACCGGCACCGGGGGCCGATATCCGCACGGATACCGCCTGAAAGACCTTTGAAACACATGACTACTTTTGCTGCCCTCGGCACGCCCAAAGAACTTGCCGATACCCTCACCGCACAGGGAATCACCGAGCCGTTCCCCATCCAGGTCAAGACCCTCCCGGACACCCTGGCCGGACGCGACGTCCTGGGCCGCGGCCGCACCGGCTCCGGCAAGACCATCGCCTTCGCCATCCCGCTTGTAGCACGACTCGCTGAGCGGGAAGCCAAGCACTTCCGCAAGCCCGGCCGCCCGATGGGCCTGGTCCTTGCACCGACCCGCGAGCTGGCCACCCAGATCAACGCCACCATCGAGCCGATGGCCAAGGCCATGGGCCTGAACACCACCGTGATCTACGGCGGCATCTCCCAGGCCCGCCAGGAAAAGGCCCTGCGCGCCGGCGTCGACATCGTCATCGCCTGCCCGGGCCGCCTGGAGGACCTGATCCGCCAGCGCATCCTGACCCTCGAGGCTGTTGAGGTCACCGTTCTGGACGAGGCCGACCACATGGCCGACCTCGGCTTCCTGCCGGTGGTCAAGAAGCTCATGGACATGACCCCGAGCCAGGGCCAGCGGCTGCTGTTCTCCGCCACCCTGGACAACGGCGTGGACAAGATCGTCCAGCGTTACCTCTCCAACCCGCTGACCCACTCCGTGGACGATCCGCAGGCCGCGGTGACCACCATGGAACACCACGTGCTCGTCGTCAACGACCAGACCGTCAAGAAGCAGCTGATCGTCGAACTCGCTTCGGGTTCCGGCCGCCGCGTGCTCTTCATGCGCACCAAGCACCACGCCCGCAAGCTGGCCAAGACCCTCACGGACGCCGGCATTCCCGCCGTCGACCTGCACGGCAACCTCTCGCAGAACGCCCGTGACCGCAACCTCGCCGAGTTTTCCTCCGGCGACGTGCGCGTCCTGGTGGCCACCGACGTCGCAGCCCGCGGCGTCCACGTGGACGACGTCGAACTGGTCATCCACGTTGACCCGCCCACGGAGCACAAGGCATACCTGCACCGCTCAGGCCGTACCGCCCGTGCAGGTTCCGACGGCACCGTGGTCACGCTGACCCTTCCGGAGCAGCAGTCCGATGTCAAGAAGCTCATGAAGGCTGCAGGCGTCGAGGTCAACTTCGAGCGCGTCACCGCCAACTCACCGCTGGTTGCCGAACTGGTGGGCGAAATGGCCGACAAGATCGATCCGCGCACCCGCGCCGCCCTGCTCGCGGCCAAGGCTGCACAGCACGGCGGCGGCACCTCCACCGGTGCCAACGCCGAGCGTAAGCGCGCCCGCCGCCAGGCTGCACCCACCGCGGGTGGCCGCGGCGGACGTGGCGGACGCGGACGCGTTGGCGCCGAGGCTCCCCGCACTGATCTTCCCCGCGCCGAGCGCCGGGCCGTGGCCTACGAAGGCCAGGCCGCAGCCCGTAACGCCGCCGAACGCGTGGCGGAGAAGAACCAGGACCGTGCCGATGCAGAGCGCGCCGAGCGCCGCAATGCCCGCGGCCGCGGCCGTGCCACTGCTTACTCGCACCACAACGACGTTCCCGCAGCAGGCGGCCGTGCATCGGCCGGCCGCGGGTCTGACGCACGTGCAACCGACGGCCGTGGCGATGCCCGCGGCGCTGCTACCCGCACCAGTGCACCGCGCAGCGCGTCAGGCCGTGGCGGCGCACCCCGCACCGGCGGCGCAACGGGCGGCCAGCGCAGCGGACGTCCGGCAACGGGCCAGCGCGCCGCGGCCGGCAGCAAGTCCGGCTCGGCCGGCGGCAACGCCGCTGTCTGGTCCTCCAACACCGGCGGCACCTCGGGCGGATCCTACTCCGGCGGCGGCAATGGCCGTTCCGGCGAAGGCCGTCCGGCACGCAGCGGCGGCCCCCGCCGCGCGTCAGCTCCGGCGTCGAACGAACGCCGCAGCCGCTAAAGCTCGCGTTTTCGCTACCAAAAGTAGCGGGCGACACGCAAAATGCCGGTCGCTGCGGGTATATCCGTAGCGACCGGCATTTAGCGCAGCGCAATTCACGAAGCGCAGCGTAAATCACGAAGCGCAGCGAAAGCTACCAGCCGCGGGCGCGCCACTCCCCAAGATGCGGGCGTTCCGCGCCGAGGGTGGTGGGCTTGCCATGGCCCGGGTGCACCACGGTGTCATCGGGGTAGGCGTCGAACAGCCGGTCGCTGACGTCCGTGATCAGCTGGTTGAACCGCTCGGGATCCTGCTGGGTGTTGCCCACGCCTCCCGGGAACAGCGAATCGCCGGAGAAGATGTGCGCGGGACCTTCCGGGTCCTGGTACACCAGAGCCACCGATCCCGGGGTGTGGCCGCGCAGGTGCACGGCGGTCACGTCGAAGCCGTCGAAGTTGCCCACGTCCCCGTGGTCCAGCAGCACATCCACCGGCACGGGCAGTTCCGGGGCGTCCTCCGTCCCGGCCGCCGTCTTCGCTCCGGTGGCTTCCACCAAGCCCGGCAGTGCCCGGACGTGGTCCCAGTGCTGGTGGGTGGTGGCAATCAGCGCAAGCTTCGGCGTCGCGGACGTGTCTGCGGCGGCGTCGGAAAGCAGCCCCTGGATGGCGGCCAGATCATCGGCCGCATCGATCAGGAGTTGCGCACCGGACGCCTTGCTGGTGAGCAGATACACGTTGTTGTCCATCTCGCTGACCGAAATCCGGCGGATGGTGATGTCACGCAGGTCGTGAATGAGGGAATCCATGGACGCCAGTCTACGGAAGCCCTATTCGCGGCCCTGGGACACCCACTTCGGGTCCGCTGAACGGGAGCCGACGACGGCGTCCGCGGCGGCGTCGAGCATGTCCAGTTGTGCAGTGGTGAAGTTCAACGCCAGCGCGCCCAGGTTCTCGTCGATCCGTTCGGCCTTGCGCGTGCCCGGGATGGGGACCACGGGCAGGCCCAGCTTTTTGCCCTGTGCAAACAGCCAGGCCAGCGCCACCTGGGCCGGCGTTGCCGGTTCGCCGGCGACGGTGAGCTCTGCTGCAACGGCCTGGACGGCGGCCACCACTCCCTGGTTGGCGTCCGCTGCGTCAGCGGCGAACCGGGGGATGTTGCGGCGAAAGTCGCCGCTCCCGAGCTTTGAAGCGTCCACTGTGCCGGTGAGGAATCCCCGGCCCAGCGGCGAATAGGGCACAAAACCCACGCCCAGGGCGGCTGCCGCGGGAACAACGTTGCGTTCCACATCGCGGCTCCAGATGGACCATTCGCTCTGGACGGCGGCGATCGGGTGGACGCTGCTGGCCTCCCGCAGTTCCTCGGCGGTCACTTCCGACAGGCCGAGGTGCCGCACCTTGCCTTGCTGCACCAGCGCCGCCATGGCCTCCACGGTTTCCACAATCGGAACGCGGAGGTCGCGGCGGTGCATGTAGTACAGGTCAATGGTGTCGGTGCCCAGGCGGCGGAGGCTGGCGTCCACCGCCTGCCGGATGTAGGCGGCGTCGCCGCGGATGTCCGTGTAGCCGGCCGACGGCGTGCCCACCAGCCCGAACTTTGTGGCCAGCTGCACGTCGGCCCGGCGTTCCTTCAGCAGTTGTGCGATCAGTTCCTCGTTGCTGCCGCCGCCGTAAATGTCTGCGGTGTCGATGAAGGTCACGCCCGCATCAACCGCGTGGTGCAGCGTGCGCAGCGCCTCTCCCTGGTCCACGTCGCCGTAGACCGGGGTGAGGGCCATGCCGCCGAATCCGAGGGGACTGACGTCCAGCCCGTCGCCGAGGCGGACCGATGGTGCGGATGCGGGTGCCATAAGAGTCTCCGTTTCGCTGGTTTACGTATTCCGGGAAGTGCCGTCTTAGCCAGGAACTCCTGCGGCAAAGCCAGTATTCCTCATGAATCGACCGCCGGCTCGAGCGCTGCCGGGCCGGGCTGAAGGCGGGCACCCGACGCCAGGAGCGTTTCGATCGCCTCGGCGGAACCCGGCCGGGCCAGGAAGTAGCCTTGGCCCATCCGGCAGTCCAGGGCACGGAGGAGGTCCAGCTGTCCGGGCTCCTCGACCCCTTCTGCAATCACTTCCAGGGAGAGCATGCGGGCCAGACCCAGGATGCCTTCGAGCATCGCCGCCGATTGCGCCTCGGACGATTGCCGCCCAAGGAACGAACGGTCGATCTTGAGGATGTCCGCCGGCAGCACCGCCAGGGAACTCAGCGAGGAATACCCCGTCCCGAAGTCGTCGATGGCCACACGCACACCGGTTTCCTTCAGGGTTTTGAGGGCGGCGATCCCGCCGTCCGTGCTTCCCGCAAGGGCTGTTTCGGTGACTTCGAGCACCACCTTGTCTGCCTGCGCCGCGGGGTCGGCAAGGATGCGTTTGATGGCGGCCAGGTTCCGGGGGTTGGGTAGCTGGATGGTGGAGAGGTTAATGGCAATCCAGAGCCCTTCGCACTGCGGCAGGGATGTCCGCCAGCTGGCCGCCTGACGGCTCGCGTTGTCCAGCACCCAGCAGCCGACGGCGTCGATGTCGCCTGTCTCTTCGGCGAGCGGAATGAACTCGTCCGGCGCCAGCAGCCCCAGCGTAGGGTGCTCCCAGCGCACCAGCGCTTCCAACCCGAGGATGGCTCCGCTGGTCAGATCGGCAATGGGCTGGTATTCGAGGCGGAGTTGACCGGCGGTCACGGCGGAGGCCAGGTCCCGTTTGAGGGCGGCGCGGTACGTCATATGGTCGTAGCCCTCGGCGTCAAAAAGCTGGAAGCGGGCCTTTCCGCCGTGCTTGGCCAGGTACATCGCGAAGTCCGCCTGCCGCAGCAGCTCGGCAGCGTCTATGGTGTCAGGGCGGCGTTGCGCCGCACCCATGCTGGCTGTGACGGTCAGGCGGTCGTCGCCAACGAAGAACGGAGCGCGCAGTGCCTCGTGGATCCGTTCGGCGATCCCGGCGGTGACCGAGCCGTCGTCGTCGTCCATCACCACAATCGCGAACTCGTCCCCGCCGAGCCGGGCAACCACGTCGTCGGAGCGTACGCAGCCCTTGAGCCGGGCGGCCAGCTGGATGAGCAGCGCATCACCCCGCTCGTGTCCCAGTGAATCGTTGACCTCCTTGAAGTCGTCGATGTCGATGAACAGCAGTCCCTCGTTCCGGTTCCTGCGCGTGCTGCCGGTCCCAAAGGATGCGGTGAGGCGTTCCATCAGGGCCGCCCGGTTTGCCAGACCGGTGAGGGGGTCGTGCGTCGCCCGGTGGGTAAGGGCTTCATGGCTGCTGTGGACAGCGGCGGCCATGCCGTTGAAGGCGTCCGCCAGCTCGCCGAGTTCGTCGCGGCGGAACACCTCGATGCGGTGTTTGTAGTTGCCGGACTGCAGCTTGCGGACACCCTGGTGCAGGCTCCCTACTGGGCGCATGAGGTCCTTGACCATCCTGCGGCGGAAGTACACCGTGGCGCCCACTGCCACCACGAACAGGATGCTGCGCGCGATAACCAGGAACCGTTCGAGTTCGGCGCTGTGCGCGAGTCCGTTGTCCATTTCGGCCAGGGAGTAGCGCCGGATGTCCGCCAGCCGGGTCCGGATTTCTGCGCTGGAGGCGGCCAATGCGGGGGTCTCCTCCACGTGGCTGCCCTGGAGTGAAAGCACCGTGCTGCCCCACAGGCCATGTTCCGTCAAGGCTTCCTGCCAGAACTGCCGGGCGGCGACAATCGTTGCCCGCCCTTCCGTTTCAGCCGGCAGAACGGCGGCCACGTCCTCGAAGAGGCGGGAGATTTCCTCCTGCTGCCGGAGGAACGTGGAGCGGTCCACGGGAGCGTTGGAGAGCAGCTGGTGCCCCAGCTGCTCGTGGCCGTCGAGGGCTGACCGGAGGATCTCTACTTTTTCGAGTTCGAGCTGGAGCCGGCCGGATGTTTCCTGCACCTGGTCCATCAGGCCGCGCACACCCACGATCGTGACCACGGCGCCGATCAACAGTGCGGCGAGCATGAGCAGGAACGCCCTGGACCATTCGCGCCGGAGGCTCCAGGTGCGCCCCGACGCGGCAGGCCCCGTGGTGGAGCCTTCCGGTGGTGTGGCCGCTGTTCCTGAAGCAATGCCCGGCGCTTGCGCATCCATGTGCTGTTGTCCTCTGCGTCCAGGAGCCACGGGGGATCCAGCCACCGGCTGAGACCCGATGATGGTCCGGTGATCCTAGGAGCAGGCTAACAGGGTGCACGGCCTTGGACGGTTTGCCACTGAAATAAGACCAACGGAAACTCCGGTCCGGCCAGCGGTGAACGAACGGGAACCCTAGGACCAAGGGATGATCCGGTCTGCCCCGGGACGGGTGGATTCGATGAGCCGGGCGTTGGCCTCGTCGGAGCCGGCGGCCCATTCCTCGGCGGCCGGCCGGTCCATGCCAAACTCCACATGCCGGTCAACCAGCCGGGCGAGGCGCAGGTCCGGGGGCGTGTCCATGAACCAGACCTCATCCAGCTGCGCCCGGACCTGCTTCCATACGGTGTGGCCGGCCAGGAGGTAGTTCCCTTCGGTGATCACCAGCTGCACCGAGGCCGGAACGGCGATGGAAGCTGCCACGGGCTCGTCGATCTGGCGGCGGAAATCCGGTGCGTAAACCACCGGCTCATCCCGCCGCCTCAGCCGCTGCAACAGCGAGAGGTAGCCGCCGACGTCGAACGTGTCGATTGCCCCTTTGCGCTGCCGCAGCGGCGTGCCGTCGATGATCGCATTGCCCAGGTGGAAGCCGTCCATGGGGATCACGACGGCGGTGCTGCCGCCGAAGACCGCCTGCAGCCCGGCCGCGAAGGTCGACTTCCCCGACCCCGGCGAACCGGTGATGCCGAGCAGCATCCGGTTCCCGGATGCGAGGCGGGCACGCAGGTCCGCCACGGCTGCCGCCACATCGGGATGCCGGAAAGGGACGGGCGGAGAAGTTGCCATGCCCACCAGCCTAAGTCGCCCCTACCTGGCCTGGAACACTGCCGCGGTGCGGGCGGGGACGGTGAAGGTACCGGATGCCGCATCATGGGAGGCCGTCTTGACCACGGAGTCGACGCCGCCGGCCTGGACGGGGTGCAGGGCATACGCTTGGCCCGCCGCTCCGGCCACGGTCTGGCTGGTGGCCTCATCCGAGGCATTGAACACCACCACGAGCCCGCGCAGGTCCGGGTCCACGTCCGGTCCGACGGAGTCGTCAATGCGCATCACCACAACGCCAGGGGTCTGTTCGGGGCCGCCGGCGGGGAAGGACACCTTCTGCTGCACCAGGGCCGCCTCGCCAAGGTGGAACAGCGGTGTGCTCTTGCGGATCTGCAGCAGTTCCGCGGCCCGGCTGCGGGCTTCTGCGATGTCGGTGGAAGCCGGCTTCTGGGCCGGATCTGCCAGCAGCGGGCGCATGTAGCTGTACTTGTCCTCGTTGTCAGCCTTGGGCGGCAGGCCGCGGCCGAAGCCGTTGGTGGCGTCCGTGTGGTCCAGGATGTTGAACCAGTCGCCCGAATCGTAGCTGTTGCGGTCCAGGGACTTGCTGCGCAGTGATTCTCCTCCCGCGTGCCAGAACGAGATTCCCTGCCCGAAGGCGGTGGTGCTCAGCGCGAGGGTCTGCATGCGGGTCCAGTCTGCCATGGCAGTGTCCTGCGGCAGCTTCAGGGCCAGGGCATCGAACAGCGTCTCGTTGTCGTGGGCCTCCACGTAAGTGATGGCCTCCTGCGGATCACTGGTGTACCCGGCGGGGGCGCCGTTGTACGGCACGTCCGAGCCCTTGACTGTAGTACCGGTGCGGTCAACGAAGGAGTAGTCCTTCAGGTTGCCGGTCAGGCCCACCTTCATCAGGTCCTGGGCGAGGAGGAGCGCGGCCTTTTGCTGTTCCGGGGTGCCGTTGGCGGGGGAATCGTTGGGGTCCGTGAACAGGCCGGAAGCGAATCCCTGGACCCGGGGGTCCGGGTCAAAGGGGCCACCGCCGCGGACGGCGTCGCGCAGGCGGTCGTTAAACGTTCCGATGCCGGTCCCGGCCATGTTCGCCTGGGTGGCCTGGACGAACCGTGCGTTGTTGGCCACTTCGCCGAAGTTCCAGCCCTCGCCGTACAGGGTAATGTTTTTGCCGTCCACGCCGTCCCTGGGCACGGTCAGCTCATCGAGTGCGGCCCTGACGTCCAGCATGTTCTGCCGGGAGTGGTGCCCCATGAGGTCAAAACGGAAGCCGTCGAGCTTGTAGGTCCTGGCCAGCGTCACCACGGAGTCGACCATGAGTTTGCCCATCATGGCGTTTTCCGTGGCCGTGTTGGCGCAGCAGGTGGACGTCTCCAGTGATCCGGTGGCGGGATTCAGGCGGTGGTAGTAGCCCGGGACAATGCGGTCGAGGTTGTTGCTCCCGGACTGGCCCGCACTGGACGTGTGGTTGTAGACGACGTCCTGGATCACCCGTGCGCCGGCAGTGTTGAGTGCGGCAACCATTTCACGGAATTCCGTGATCCTGGTGGCTCCTTCCGGATTGGTGGAGTAGGAGCCTTCCGGCGTTGTGTAGTGCAGGGGGTCGTAGCCCCAGTTGAAGCCGTCCCTGGCAGCCGTCTCCGCCACGCATGCCTGCTGCTCTTCTGAATCGGCCGGCAGGGCGGCGAGGTCACAGAGGGGTTCGCGCTGCTCGCTGCGGCGCTCCTCGATGGTGCCGATGTCGTTGACGGGCAGCAGGTGGACCGCGTTCATCCCGGCGTCCGCCAGTTCCCGCAGGCGGTTCATGCCGTTGCTGCCGGTGTCCGTGAACGCCTTGTAGGTGCCGCGGTGCTCGGCGGGAACGGAGCCGTCGGTAATGGAGAAATCGCGGACGTGCAGTTCGTAGAGGGAAAGGTCTTCCGGCTTGCTGAGCGCGGGCTTCTGCAGTTTGGCCCAGCCGGCCGGTGCCAGGGACTTGTCCCCGAGATCCACGAAAAGGCTGCGTTCGGAGTTGGCCGAGAGACCCACGCTGTAGGGGTCCGTGACGAGGTTCCGCTCAACCTTGCCGGTTTCCGGGACGAAGACCTCCACTTCGTACAGGTAGTAGGCGCCGTTCCAGTCCTTGTCCCCGGTGACGGACCATACGCCATCCCCGGCGGGTTCCATGGCTTTGCTGGACACGGGCTCCCCGCCGGAACCGGAGCCGTAGGAGTGGACGGTCACGCTGCGGGCCGTGGGGGCCCACAGGGAGAGTTCCGGGCGCTTGCCCTTCCACGTCAGGCCGAGTTCCTGCTTCGCCGCCCCGGGGTGGAGCGAGTCCAGGACGCCGGGTACCTGGACGCCGGTGGTGGCGGTGACCGCGCCGTCCGCCCCGATGGCGGCTACGAGCAGCTGGCCTTTGAGCAGTTCCCTGGCCCGGAGGGCGGCGTCCGCTTCCGGCAGGCGGAGGGAGGTATAGCCCGCAAGGTGCGGATACTTGGCCGCGAGGCCGGCTTCCAGGCCCTGGGCAACGGGCTCCAGCGGGAGGGCGGAACCCCCGGTGACCTCTCCGTCAGCAACTGCCAGTCCGCCGTCGGGGGCGCTAAAGAGCCGGTACGTGGTGCCTGCGGCTGCTGAGACCTGCCAGGCGATGGTGTCTGCCGTCAGCCAGTGCGCGCCCGCCTCGGCTCCCAGCGCATCCGGAACGTTGTCAGTGAGGGTGTGGCTGGCGTGGTCGTAGGTGAACGTCACGGGTCCGCCCGGCGCATTGAGCACCAGGTCGCCGCCGCCGGCCACACCGCCGGCGCCGTAGTTCTCGTCCCAGGAATTGTTGAGGGCAACCTTCATGCCGTACGTGCCGGCGGGGACATCGAAGGTGGCCTTGAAGAGGGTTGCAGAGCCCTCCACCGGCAGCAGCCTGCTGGCGGGGCACTCGGGCTGCCAGTCTCCGGGGCAGCCGATTTCGGACTGCAGCGATCCGACGAGTGCCACAGTCCCCGGCGAGGCGGTGTGGTCCGCAAAGGCGGGGAGGGCGAGGCCGCCGAGGGCCAGGGGCGTGACGCAGGCGGCCGCCAGGGCAGCCAGCAGTTTCCGGTTGAGGGCGGGCGGGGACCCGGGCAAGTGGGAGTGGCGAATCATGGGAGACCTTCCTTGGCAATGCCCCAGAACGGCATCAGCGGTGAGCGGGGATAGTGACGAGCCTAGGGACCCGTTATGACGCACGTCAACAGTTTGCTGAAAATTTTGCGTTCTGTTTTCACGTAAGACGTCGTGCAATTTACGTACACTGGAAACACACCATGACTTCCGGACGGCCGTTCCGGTGAAGGAGCGCTATGAGCACGACAGCGGGCCGGGCAGATCACGCCGCCCCGGACAGGCCGAAGCTGGAGGACCTCGCCCGGAAGGTCGGCGTCAGCATCGCCACCGTGTCCCGCGTGGTCAACGGACGGAAAGGCGTTTCGCGGGAGGTGCGGCAGGCGGTCCTCGCCGCGATGGACGACCTTGGCTACGAGCGGCCGGACCGTGCACGCAGCACCGTCCGCGGCCAGGTGGGCATCATCGTCCCGGACCTGACCAATCCGATTTTTCCGGCCATCGCGCAGAGCATGGTTTCGCTGCTGTCGCAGGAGGATTTCATCCCGATCCTCTGTGCCCTGCCGGGTGGTGGCCGCTCCGAGGACGAGTACATCGAGATGCTTGTGGCCCAGGAGGCCTCCGGCATTATTTTCATCTGCAGTTCACACGCGGACGGTCAGGCAAGCCTGGAGCGCTACCACCGGCTGCTCGGCCGCGGCATCCCGTTCGTCCTGGTCAACGGCGCCCGCCCGGAGCTGGCGGCCGCTTCCGTATCCAACGACGATGCGGCGGCAGTCAGCACGGCAGTGCAGCACCTTGCCAGCCTGGGCCACCGGAAGGTCGGACTGGCGATCGGCCCGCACCGCTTCATTCCCAGCCGGCAGAAACTGGCCGGGTTCCGCTCGGCACTGGCCGAGTACCTTGGCGCCGAGGATCCGGAACCGCATACCGCCACCAGCATGTTCACGGTGGAAGGCGGGCAGAGCGCGGCCAACGAACTCCTCGACTCCGGCCACACGGCCATTGTGTGCGCCTCCGACGTCATGGCCCTCGGTGCCATCCGGGCGGCCCAGACCAGGGGATTGCGCGTGCCCGAGGACGTGTCCATCGTCGGCTTCGATGACTCACCGCTGATGGCCCTCACCAATCCGCCGCTCACTACGCTGCGGCAACCGGTCGCCGCCATCGCGCATGCGGCAGTCCATGCCCTGGCTGCCGAAATTGCCGGCGAACATTCCAGCCGCTCGCCGGTGGTCCTGGCGTCCGATCTTGTGGTGCGCGGCTCTACCGGTCCTGCGGCAGCAGCTTCAGTCCCGCCGCACAGCCCACGATCCCGGCGATGAACAGCAGCTTCAGCGGACTGGCGGGTTCCACCCCGGTGGCCATGGCCCAGCCCACAGTCAGGGCGGCGCCGATGCCCACCCACACGGCGTAGGCGGTCCCCAGGGGAATGGTCTTCACGGCGATCCCCAGTCCCACCATGCTCAGCGTGGCCGTGACGGCAAAGACGGCGGTGGGCAGCGCCTCGGAGAAGCCGTCGGACAGTCCCAGGGCGGTGGCCCAGACGGCCTCGAGGACGGCGGACGCAAGCAGGATCAGCCAGGCTGCGGCGGATTTCCCCAACATCACGCCACCACCTTCAAGCCCACCACGCACGCGGCGATGCCGGCGAGCAGCAGCAGCCGCGCCGCCGTCGCGCGTTCCACCTTGGTGACCATCGCGTAGGCGGAGGTCAGGACCACGCCCACACCCACCCACACCGCGTAGGCGGTGCCCGTGGGGATGGATTGCATCGCGACGGCGAGGCCGCCGGTACTGGCGATGACGGAAACCAGGAAGAGCGCCGCCGGCATGATGCGACGGCGGCCCTTGGCCTGGGATGTCCGGTGCAGCGCGGCGGCCCAGACGGCCTCGAGCGCTCCGGAAAGAATGAGGATTAACCACGACATGACAGATCCTTTGGCCAGTCTTGTCGCGTGCCGGGTACTGAACCGTCGTCCGGAGGTTCCAGAGGGGAACCTTGATTCCAAGCGTAGCAACGCACGACGGCGGGAGGCCACCGTTGGTGGCTAAGGTCACCGGTGCGGTTTCCCGCGTCGGTTTACGGATTTCCGCCGGCGATGAAGAATGTCCGGTATGAACCTGGACCCTTGGGCATCGCCGGAAGTTGCCACAGCACCCGCCGGCTGGATCCTTGCCACCGAGAACGGGTGGGGCGCGCTTGTCGTGTGGGCGGCAGGCCGCGGCAACTTTGTCCGGGTCCCTGCTGCTGGACACAATCGCCATGGCACCGCCGTCTATCGTTCCCCGGACGGAAGTGAACGACGTGCCCCGTTCCTGTTGACGGAGGCCGACCTGGCGTCGATTGACGACGACATCGATACCTACCTTGCCGATGCCGGACTCCCGCCCAGGCCGAGGGGCTATGACTGGTTCATCCGTCCCCCGGTGAATGCGGAGGGAGAGGACGCCTTCTGGAGCGCCGTCTGGGCCGGGACCACAGGCGATATACCCCATGATGAACTGCACCCGTCAACGATGAAGGGCCCCGCGAAGGAGCTACTGGCCAGGATGTATCTTGGCTGAAGCCCCGCGGGGCCGTGCCGCCAGGGGCAGCGGAATCCGTTCCACCACCTGAGGTTCCAGGAGGAGCTGCTTTTCGGGCGCGGCTGCGGTCCCGGCCGCCGCGGCCCCGGGAGGGGACTCGCCCGGGTAACCTGCCAGGACGTGCGCGAGCACCCGGACGATGTGCCGCGCTGCGTCCTCCACCGGCTGGGCCACGCTGGAAAGTCCCAGCGCGGCAGCCACCGGCGTGTTGTCGAAGCCCACCACCGCCACCGGCCGCTCCGGCTGGCCGGGCAGGACAGGGCCGAACTGTGATTCGCGGATTTCCCCCAGGGCCCCCAGGGCAAGCGAGTCGCTGGAACAGACCACGGCCGTGGCTCCCCGTGAAACGAGCAGGGCCGCGCCGGCCGCTCCGCCGGCAACGGTGTCCTCCACTTCCACGCAGAGGAAACCCGTGTCGGCGCCATATCCCGACGAGCCCATGGCGCGCTCCCAGCCGCGGCGGCGGTCCGCGCCTACCGGATCGCCCGTGTACCAGCCCACGAAGCCGATCCTCGAGTGGCCTTGTGCCAGCAGCATCCTTGCCGCCGCTTCCGTTCCGGCCGCCCCGTCCACGTCCACCCAGGGATGCGCTGCCACAGCCGGGTGCCCGGCCGCACCCCAGGGCCGGCCGAAAACTGCGAAGGGCGTGCCGCGCTCCGTCAGCCAGCGGGTCCGCGGGTCGTCGGGAGTGCTGGAAGTCAGGATGAAACCGTCCAGCCCCGCGACGTCGAGAAGCTGTCCGTAGTGGAGGATTTCGTCGTCGTCCGAGTCGGCGCAGAAGAGCGTGAGGCGGTATCCGGCCGCCTGGGCGGCTTCCGTCAGCGCGTGCAGGAAGCGGTCAAGGACGGCGCCGTTGATGCCGTCCGTGGCGGGGAGCAGCCGCATGCCCAGGTTCATGGACCGTTGCGTGCGCAATTGGCGGGCGGCGGCACTGGGCCGGTAGCCGGCAGCCGTGATGGCGGCCTGGACGCGCTCGCGGGTGGCGGGCCTGACCTTGTGCGGAGCGTTCAGCACGTTGGAAATGGTCTGCCGTGATACGCCAAGGTCGCTGGCCAGGCTGGCGAGGGTGGGCCGGGACAAACGGGGCTCCTTGGCGTGCGGGTCGGCAGGGTGGGCAGGGTCAGGGTGGGCAGCGGGCAGGGGTGCAGGGCGGGTGCGCAACCAGCCGCTGGCGGTCCGGACGGCAGGGCCAAGCCGGACTTTTCCTTCCTACCGTAACGTGTGAGACGATTTAACCGCGCAAATTTGATCGATCAAATCTGTGCGCCAAGGTTCTCGCCCGGTAAAGCGGACGCCAGCCTCCGCACCCAAAGCCAGCAGCACAGGAGTTGTTTCACCGTGGCCTCTGAACAGCCATACCTGCACAATCTTTCCGGCGTTTTCAGCGCTCCCATCCAGGCGTGGTCCGACGCGCACGGGCAGATCCGCCACACCGGCGCGCAGGGGATTTACTGCGGCGACGACCGCGTGCTCGACACTGCCGTCCTCACCGTGGACGGGCGGGAGCCTGAATGGGTGTCCACCCAGCTGCGTTCCTCCAAGGAAACCGACTACATCTACTTCGTCCGTGCGGACGCCGAAGTGGCGGACCCCCTGCTCTCCCTGGTGCGCACGCGCTCGGCCCACTCGGGCCGCATCCGCCCCGGACAGGACACCGAGTTCCTCACCGGGTGCACCGGCAGGGTGGCTGAGGACCTGCGCCTCGAGTCAGCCATGCGGGAGCCGGTCACGCTGACGGTCCGGATGACCCTTCGGGCGGACAACACCACCATGGAAGACGTCAAGCAGGGCGTGCGCGGCGCGGCCCCGGTCGAGCCGCAGGGGCCCGCCTGGTCCTGGCGGGACAAGGACACCGCCCTGGCGCTGACGGCGGACAACGCGACCGTCAGCTTCAACGGCAGCACGGTGGCCGTCGAATGGGCCGTGGAGGTGTTTCCGGGGGAGCCCGTGCACCTGGCCTGGTCCGTGGATTTGACCGATGCGGACTCGCCGATGCTCGCGGCGGACGGTGAGCCCATCGCCGTCCCGGCGTCGAACGATCCCCGGCTCAGCAGGCTCCTGGAGAGGTCCGTCAGCGACCTCAACAGCCTCCGCCTTGCCCACTACTCGCATCCGCACGACACGTTTCTTGCCGCCGGCGCCCCGTGGTTCTTCACCATGTTCGGCCGCGATTCGATCATTGCGGCCCGCATGCTGCTGCCCATCAACACGGCCATCGCGGGCGGAACGCTCCGCGCGCTGGCCGGCCGGCAGGGCACCGAGACGGACCACACCACCGCCGTCCAGCCCGGCAAGATCCTGCACGAGGTCCGCCGGACCGTCCTGACCATGGCCGAGAGCGGCCACGCGCTGCGCCTGCCGCCGGTGTACTACGGGACCATTGACGCCACCCCGCTGTGGATCTGCCTTCTGCACGATGCCTGGAAGGCCGGGATGCCGGACGCGGAAGTTGAGGAACTGCTGCCCAACCTCCAGGACGCCCTCGAATGGCTCAGGGACCACGGCGACCTGGACGGGGACGGCTTCCTGGAGTACCTCGATGCCTCGGGCCAAGGCCTGGTGAACCAGGGCTGGAAAGACTCCGGCGACGCCATCCGCTGGCATGACGGCTCACTGGCGAAGGGACCCATTGCGCTCGCCGAAGTCCAGGCCTACGCCTACGAAGCAGCGGTGGTGGGCGCGGAGATCCTGGATGCCTTCGGACGTCCGGGTGCCCAGGAGTGGCGCGACTACGCGGCAGGCATGGCCGAACGCTTCCGCGCGCAGTTCTGGTGCGAGGACGAGCTCGGGCCGTATCCGGCGCTTGCCTTGGATGCCGACAAGCGCCCGGTGGACGGTGTGACCTCCAACATGGGGCACCTGCTCGGCACCGGAATCCTCAACGAGGACGAGCAGCGGATCGTCGTCAATCGCGTCATGGATCCCACCATGTTCTCCGGCTACGGCATCCGGACCCTGTCCACCACCAACGGCGGCTACTGGCCCACCCGCTACCACGCCGGCGCCGTCTGGAGCCATGACACGGCCCTGATCATTAGCGGAATGCTGGCGGACGGCTTCCCGGAGGAAGCGGCGCAGCTCGCGGCCGGGCTGCTGAATGTGGCCGAGGCCAACGACTGGCGGCTGCCGGAGCTTTTCGGCGGGCATGGTGCGGACACGATGCGCACCCCCGTTCCGTTCCCGGCGAGCTGCCGTCCACAGGCGTGGGCTTCCGCGAGCTCGGTGGTGATCGCTGCGGCTCTCACCCCGGCGGGGCCGGCACAGGAGGAGCTCCTGCAGGCATCCGCCGCCAGTGGGGTCCTTAGGTGACCCTGTCGATCGACACGACGGCCAGGAAGCCCCGGCCCAGGATTTCCGGCGTGCCGGAATCGGAACCGACGACGGCGTCATAGCGGCCCAGCGTCTCCGGCTCGCCGGGCGCGGGGGCTGCTTCGGCTGCTTCGCCGTCGCCGGATGAGTCCCCGCCGGCGTTGCCCGGGCTGACGGTGGCTTGCCCCTGCAGCAGGATGCCGAACTGGCCCGCGAAGACGGGATGCGCGCGCTTCTTCGAGAGTTCGATGATGGACGTGTAACCCTTGAACGCACCGTTTCGCGTGATCACGTTCAGGTCGCGGATATCGCCCGTGGGCAGCGCGCCGGCTGCGTCCGCATCACCGGAGAACCGGAAGGGCCGGTACTTCTCCAGCGGGTGCTCGGCGCCGTCCACGGTCAGCAGCAGCAGTTCGCCCTCCACCACGGTGAGCACCCGGTCCATGCCGGGAAACGCTGAGAACTGCCCGGCTTTGGACACCTCGGCGATGCTCACCCGCCAGTCCCACGCGCCGTCCTGGGAGGAGGCAGCTTTCGGATGGCTGGCCAGTTCGCGGGTGACCCCGCCCTTGTTGCGCCACGGTTCGGCCGTGAGCTCGGCATAGCGGATGATCTCCATCCGCCCAGCCTAGCGGCCGGTGTAACGTCGGCGCGGACTTCGAGGGCTTGCTAACGTCAGGAAGAGGAAATACTGCAGGAGGAGCCTGGAATGTTCGTCAAGGTGTGTGGGCTGAGTACGCCGGAGTCGGTCCGGGAAGCGGCCGGTGCCGGGGCGGACGCCGTCGGATTCGTCCTGACCAGGAGCCCGCGCGAGGTCACGCCGGAGCAGGCCCGTGAGCTTCTTGCCCACGTGCCGGCCGGCACTCCCGCCGTCGGCGTGTTCCGGCACGAGCCGGTGGCGGACGCCATCGCGCGCGCCCGTGAGGCGGGCCTCGAGTGGATCCAGCTTCACGGGAACCGCACGCCGGAGGACGTGAAAGCAACGCACGACGCCGGCATGAAGGTGATCAGGGCCGTCACCATGGGTGCCGCGCCGGAGGCGTTCGGCAGCTGGGGCGAGGAACTGCTGCTGATTGACGCCGCCGTGCCCGGTTCCGGCGAGGCCTGGGACTACGCATCGGTGCAGGCCAAGGGGCTGGCCGGCCGGAACTGGCTGCTGGCGGGAGGCCTTGACCCCCTGAACGTCTCCCGGGCCGCGAAGGAAGCCGAGGCGTGGGGAGTGGACGTCTCGTCCGGCGTCGAAAGTTCCCGCGGGGTCAAGGACCTGGCGAAGATCCGGGCGTTCGTGCTGGCCGCGAAGGCCTAGCACCCTGCCGGAATTAGCGGCCGGAATGGATGGCGCGCGGTCCTTGTTGCCGCAGTCATGAAGCGCATCGGATTTCTTTCGTTCGGCCACTGGGGCAACGTTGAGGGGTCCCGTACCCGCACCGCCCGGGACGCCCTGCTGCAGGGCATCGAGCTGGCGGTGGCAGCCGAGGAACTGGGAATCGACGGTGCCTTTTTCCGTGTGCACCACTTCGCCCGGCAGCAGGCGTCCCCGTTCCCGTTGCTGGCCGCCATCGCTGCCCGCACCAACAGGATCGAAATGGGCACCGGCGTGATCGACATGCGGTATGAAAACCCGCTGTATATGGCGGAGGAAGCGTCCGCCACGGACCTGATCAGCGGCGGCAGGCTGCAGCTCGGCGTCAGCCGCGGCTCACCCGAACCGGCCCGGGACGGCGCCGCCGTGTTCGGCCATGTTCCGGCCGAGGGCGAGAGCCCCGCGGACATGGCACGCCGCCACACAGCGGTGTTCCGCCACGCCATTACCGGCGCCGGGGTGGCCGAAGGGGATCCCCGCTACGGCGGGGGCACTGGCCGGCTGCCGGTCCAGCCCAACTCGCCGGACCTTGCCCGCCGGATCTGGTGGGGCGCCGGATCGCGCGCCACCGCGGTCTGGACCGCGGAGCAGGGGATGAACCTGATGAGTTCCACCCTGCTGACGGAAGACACCGGTGTGCCGTTCGACGAGCTGCAGGCGGAGCAGATCAGCATGTTCCACAGCGCCTGGGAAGCGGCTGGCCACCAGCACACGCCGCGGGTTTCGGTCAGCAGGAGCGTGCTGCCGATTGTCGACGACGAGGACCGCCGGTACTTCGGCCTTGACGCCCTGCGGCCACGGCGGGACCAGGTGGGCATCATTGACGGACTGGTGGCACGGTTCGGTAAGAGCTACGTGGGCGAGCCCGAGGCCATTGCCGAAGAGCTGGCGGCAGATGCCGCGGTGCAGGCTGCCGACACGTTGCTCCTCACCGTCCCCAACCAACTGGGAGTGGACTTCAACGCCAAGCTGCTGGGCAACATTGCGCGCCACATCGCCCCCGCCATCGGCTGGCAGCCGAAGTGGTCCGCGGCCCCGTCTGCCGGTCTTCCGGTGCCCGGGGCGAAGGCTAGCCGTGGCTGAGGGTCTTCGCTAGCATTCAGCTGGGGAGCATCCCCGAAGAACCGGCGGGCCAGGCGCCCGCCAACCGAGTCGAAGGAGACCCGTTGTGACTCTGCCCCAAGGTATTACCCCCGGCAAGTGGACCCTCGACATGTCCCACAGCGAAATCGGGTTCACCGTCCGCCACGCCGGCATCAGCAAAGTCCGCGGCCGCTTCACCGACGCTTCGGCGGAGGCGCACGTGGGCGCGTCCCTGGCGGCGTCCAGCCTGCACGCCACCGTCAAGACGGCAAGCTTCGATTCCGGTGACGCCAACCGTGACGCCCATGTGCGCGGAGCGGACTTCTTCGACGTCGAGCAGTTCCCGGAGATGACCTTCCGGGCCACGGGCATTGAAGGCGACGGCGAGGACTACACCGTCACCGGCGACCTCACCATCCGCGGCATCACCAAGCCCGTGGAGCTCGAAGTGGAGTTCACCGGCGTGGCGGTTGATCCGTTCGGCGCCACCCGGGCGGGATTCAGCGCCGAAGCCGAGATCAGCCGCAAGGAATTCGGACTGACCTGGAATGCTGCCCTGGAAGCCGGCGGGCTGCTGGTCAGCGACAAGGTCAAGATCAACGTGGAAGCGGCCCTGGTCAAGCAGGCCTAGGCGCACGGCCCATTGCGCACCGCCACCGTACACGCCGCTCGCGCCACGGCTCACGTCCAGGGCACGCGGAGGACCAGCGAAAACAGTGCGTCGTAGTCGTAGCTGGTAGTGCTGTTGGACATGATCACGATTCCCCTGCCCCGCTCCGGGTAGAGGCGCATGATGTTCCAGAATCCCAGCCCGGTGCCGAAGTGCTCCACGTAGGATGCGTGGGGGCCGTTGGCGTGCTTCCGGAACCAGCCGGCGGAGTGGTCAAACTGCCTTCCTTTGACGTTGATGTCGCGCATTGCCCGCGCCGTGGACTCCTGCAGGATGCGGTGCCCCTGCGGTTCAGCGGGAGCGTTGGCGGTTCCGGGCGGAACAGCCAGGCCGTCGTTGAGGTGCAGCCGGACAAACTCGGCTGCGTCCCGCACGCTTCCCACCAGGCCGCCGTAGCCTGCGCCGTCCACCAGGAACCGGAGGAGCGACGAGTAGGCGCCATGCCTCGGGCCCATCGTGCCGGACGGGAGGATTCCCGCGATTACCGGCGTGAGCGGGCGGGGAATGCGGACATAGCCGGTGGCCGCGGTATGGCCCGGCGGATACGAGAAGCCGGTCGAATCCATCCCCAGCGGACCAAGGATTTCGCGCCGGACATAGCTTGGGAACGGCTCGCCGGAGACCTGGCTGATGACCTGGGCCGCCACAAGGTAGCCGACGTTCGAATAATGTCCGGCGCGCCCCACGGGGTAGCGGAAGGCGCGGCGCCGGGCCATCAGTTTCCGCAGCATGTGCTCCTGGTCCGGCCCCGGGGCGTCCGCGGGATGAATCCATTTCACGGGGACGGGATTGCCCAGGCCGGACGAGTGGGCCAGCAGCTGCCACACAGTCGGCTGGGCGGAACCAGGGGCGCGCAGCCAGTCAAGGTATTCGTGCACGGGTGCGTTCAGGTCCAGGCGCCCCTGGTCGGACAGCCGCAGGGCGGCGGTGGCTGTCACCGGCTTCGTCATCGAAAACCACGGATACACCGTGTCCGCGGTGGCCGGCGTGCGTGCCGCCAGATCCGCGTAACCTGTCCCGCCGAGATGGAGCACCCGGTCCCGCGACACGACGGCCAGTGACATCCCCGGAACACGGCCCCTGCGCGCTGTGTCCGTGAGCGCGGCCCGGACTGCGGTCAGATCCATTTGTTGTGCTTGAACGTCGCGTACAAGGCCACGCCCAAGATCAGCATCAGGGCCAAAGCCATGGGGTAGCCGAAGACCCAGTCGAGCTCGGGCATGGTGCGGAAATTCATCCCGTAAATGGTGCCGACCAGCGTGGGCGCGAAGAGGATGGCAGCCCAGGAGGAGATGCGCTTGACCTGCTCGCTCTGCGCGAAGCTGGATTCCGTCAGGCGCCGCATCTCATCGTTCTGCCGCTGGGCTACCAGCGCGGCGTTGACCGTGAGCGCGTTCTGCAGCAGGGCCCGGAAGGAGGCGGTCCGCTCGCCGAGCCGCAGCACGTGGTCCAGCACGTCGCGCAGATGGTCCTGCAGCTCGGGGCCCGGCCGGTGCTCGGGTGTTCCGGCGAGCAGGGCCTGCAGGATTCCCGCCAGCGGACTGGTTCCGCGCTGGAACATGATGACCTGGCGCGAGAGTTCATAGATCCTGCGTGACACGTCGGGGTCGCCGCCGAAGAGGTCATCCTCGATCTCGTCGATGTCGTTTTCCAGCCCGGCAGCCACCGGCTCGTATTCATCCACCACCTGGTCCAGGATGGCGTACAGCACTGCGTCCGGTCCCAGCGCCAGGAACTCGGGCTGGGACTCCATCCGCCGGCGGACGCGGGCAAGGTCCGGTGATTCGGCATGCCGGACGGTGACCACAAAGTCGGTGCCCACGAAAACGTGGATCTCACCGAACTCGACCTTTTCGACGTCGTCGAGGTAGCGCGCCGGGCGCAGCACCAGGAACAGGGCTTCGCCGTAGTGCTCAAGCTTGGCACGCTGGTGCCCGCTCAGGGCGTCCTCCACTGCCAGGTGGCTGAGGTCGAATTCGTCTGCCACGGACCGCAGTTCCTGCGAGTCAGGCCTGTACAGCCCGATCCAGGCCATCCCTTGGCGTTGCCGCAGCAGGAAGTACGTCTCCTCCAGCCCTTCAGGGTCGGCGGTCCGGAGGCCGTTCACGTAGACGGCATTGTCAACAATGGTCACCCTGCGCCTCCTTCCGGCACCGCCCCTTGCTGTGACGTTAGCCCTTCGCCGATACCCTGCCAACAGTTTGCGCCTTCGCGGCCGTGAAGCTGTGAAGCCGCCGTGAAGCCGCGAAAAAGGGCCGCGTAAGGATTTCGTAAAGACCGGGTTCTGCCGGAATGGTGCGGTGTTAGTCTCCGGGAAACGTTGAACTGTGGGCCCGGTCTGCGGGCGCGAGGCCGGAAGCGCTTCGCACGCCCGCCGATGAGAGGATGTCCGATGGCCGTACCGCTGAAGGGGCGGGCCAAAGCACCCGGGAGGGCCAAGCCGAAGAACCTGCCGGCAAACCAGCGGCCCGGGAAGCTCCGCCCGAAGGACAGCCGGATCAGGCGCCTGCTGCTGCACCCGGTCCGGTCGGTGCCGGCCGCGTTCCTTGCCGTGATTCTGCTGGGGGCCGGCCTGCTCCTGCTTCCCGCCTCGCATTACCCCACGGAGTCCGACACGGTCATGCCGGCCCTGTTCACATCGGTGTCCGCCGTCTGCGTGACCGGACTGATCACCGTGGACACCGCCACGTTCTGGACGCCCTTCGGCCAGGCCGTGATCCTCGCTTTGATCCAGGTGGGCGGTTTCGGGATCATGACGCTGGCAACCCTGCTGGCACTGCTGGTCCGCAAGAACCTCGGCCTCCGCGGACAGCTCGTGGCCCAGTCTGAAACACACACACTGAATTTCGGAGATGTCCGCTCCGTCCTGGTGCGGGTCGCGAAGATCATGGCCACACTGGAGGGCGGCACGGCGGTGGTACTGACCCTCCGGTTCTGGATCGGCTATGACGCCAACCCGGCGACGGCCCTCTGGCACGGTGTCTTCCACGCCGTCTCCGCCTTCAACAACGCCGGCTTCTCGCTGTACAGCGACAACCTCGTCGGTCTCGCCGAAGACCCCTGGATCATCGTTCCCATCTGCGCAGCTGTCGTGGCCGGCGGGCTGGGATTCCCTGTGATCATTGCCCTGATGCGGGACGGGCGCCGGATCAAGGACTGGACCGTCCATGTCCGACTCACCGTCTACGGCACGCTGCTGCTTCTGGCGGCCGGGTTCGTGCTGTTCGCGGCCTTCGAATGGAACAGGCCAGAAACCCTGGGGCCGCTCAGCACCGGAGGCAAGTTCCTCGGGGCACTGGCCGGCAGCGTGTTTCCCAGGACTGCCGGTTTTAATAGCATCGATTACGGCGCAGCCACACCGGAAACGCTGATGGTCACCAACATCCTGATGTTCATCGGCGGCGGGAGTGCAGGGACTGCAGGCGGAATCAAAATCACCACGTTCCTCATTTTGGGCTTCGCCATCTGGAACGAGGTCCGCGGCCGCGAGCAGGTCACCATTGCGCACCGGTCCATCAGCTCCTCGGCCCAGCGCCAGGCGCTTTCCGTTGCGTTGCTGGGCGTCGCCACCGTCGTCGTGGGAACTCTCCTGCTCCTGATGTTCACCGACTACACCCTCGAAAAGGTGCTCTTTGAATCCATTTCCGCGTTCGCAACGGTGGGGGTGAGTACGGGCATCACGTACCACCTGCCGGCCAGCGCACAGTGGGTGCTGATGGCCCTGATGTTCATCGGCCGGATCGGGACCATCACCGTCGCCTCGGCGCTGGCACTGTCCGCGCATCCGAGGCTCTACCATTTGCCTGAAGAGCGGCCGATCATCGGCTGACGCAGCAGACCTGAATTCAGGGCGGGATCAGGGCAATCCCCGACGCCGGATGACTCGGGCGCGGGGGAGAATGGCCGTATGAAGACATTGCTCAACATCATTTGGCTGGTCTGCGGCGGGCTTTGGCTGGCGCTGGGGTACTTCCTGGCGGGTATTATCTGCTGCCTGCTCATCGTGACGATTCCCTGGGGCATCGCCTCCTTCCGGATTGCGTCGTACACCCTGTGGCCCTTCGGCCGCATGGTGGTGGACAAACCGGGCGGCAACGGGGTGTTTTCGCTCTTGGGAAACGTGATCTGGCTGGTGGTCGCCGGCATCTGGATCGCGATCGGCCATGTGGTGACGGCATTCGCCATGGCCATCACCATCATCGGGATCCCGCTGGCCATCGCCAACCTGAAGCTCATCCCCGTCTCGCTGATGCCGCTCGGCAAGCAGATTGTGCCCACCGACCGGCCGTTCGTCACCAGTTACCGCTAAGCCAGCCACCTGCCTACGGGCACGCCGCTACGCCCGGCGGAACGCGCCGTCGTCGAGAAGTGCGACGGCGGCGCTGCCGTTGAGTTCCCCGGCGATCTCCACGTCCTCCTGGTAGCCGCCGAAAACGAGTTCGCGCCCGCTGGAGCATTCCAGCAGCATGTCGCCGAGCCGCGGTTCGGCAGCGGTGAAGGCGTCCATGGCCCACCGTGCCTCGGGGGAGAAACCGGCCGTGCGGTGCTCAGGAAGCGCGGCCAGGAAAGCCCCCGCCCCCAGCTGGTCCTCAAGCGCGGGCCGGAGTCCGCCGTCGGGCCATTTTTCGCCCGCGGCGATGACGGCGATTACCGCGGCAGGCGGAAGGTTCCGGGCGGCCCATTCGGCCGTTGCCCGGGCATTGCGGAGGCACACCGCGGCGACACGCGGCACCGTTCCTGAAAGGGCATGGGCCAGCGCCGACCCGTTGGGCGAGGGCAGGACCAGCCGTTCCAGCGACGGTGCCGAGCGCAGGCTGGCGGGGGAGAGGCTCACGCCGTTGCCGCCGCGCCGGCCGGCGAGCACGGCGTCCTTCCCGGCGGCGAAGCCGGCTGCCCCGCCGTCCTTCCACGCGTACGGAAATACGTCGGCGCCGCGATCCACGGCGACGCTCACGCACGTGGTGAAACACAGGACGTCCACCACCACGGCGAGTTCGGCCCCGGGCGCAACGGCCATGGCGCCGTCGTGCCCCCAATCGAAGCGGACCGTAAACGGCAGCTGCCGGTGCGCGGCCTGAACCTCGCTCACGCGAGTTCGCCCGCCAGGTTGCGCCGGGCTGAATCCAGCCACAGCTCACGGCCGCGGGGCGTGTTGAACAGCGGGTCCAGTTCCAGGAGGTGACGGACGACGGCGGCGCGTCCGGCCGCGAAGTCGGCGTCGCCGATGTGCGCGAAGTCTTCCCGGACGGCGCTGAGATAACGGCCATAGGCCTTCGGATCGCCGCCGAGAACCGACAGGTCCGCGTCGCAGAGGAGGGCGCCGTCGTCGTCCCCGGCCTCCGGGCGGTGGTCGGCAGTGAGCCGGACCAGCCGCCCCACCTCATACGCGTCGTCCTCGGACAGCCCGGCGTGCAGGAGCCTGTCCTCCGCCAGCCTTGCCGATTCCTCCTCGTCCTGTCCGGCAATGCCGCGGTACACGGCGTCGTGGAACCAGGCCGCGAGGACCACGGTGCGGGGCGGATCTGCCGGCTCGGTGAGCAGGTCCAGCGCTTCGAGGACGGACAGCAGGTGGGTGCGGCCGTGGTATTTCCGGTGTTCCTCGCCCCAGCGGTCCAGGAGGTCAAGGAAGAGGGCGTCATGGCCGGGCAGGACGGCGTTCCACCGGTTCAGCAGCGGCAGTTTGAGGGCCTTGCCGCGCTCGCGGGCAGGTATCCGCAGCCCGCAGGCGATCAGCTTGCGGACCAGGACCCGGGCCTCCACGGGGATGGCGCCGGCCTCCACCAGGGCGCCGTACCGGGCTTCCGAGACGTCGTAGTGGTCGCCGTCGAACGCACGTTCCGGGATGCCGGCGGCCTCTGCGAAGCGGTGCAGTTCGTCGAGGGACGTGTCGGAGATCAGGTGCGAGAAGT
This sequence comes from Arthrobacter oryzae, assembly GCF_030718995.1. Classification (NCBI taxonomy): domain Bacteria; kingdom Bacillati; phylum Actinomycetota; class Actinomycetes; order Micrococcales; family Micrococcaceae; genus Arthrobacter; species Arthrobacter oryzae. The sequence continues at coordinate 1,241,495 of NZ_CP132204.1, read as the reverse complement.
GGGTTCCGTGGGCAGGCCAGAGCGGCGGATCAAGGTAAACGGCCATGGGGGAAATTCTAGTGCCGCGGGTGCCGGGGCGCGGCGGCGCCAGGTCGCTTGCGGGCGCGGTCCGCCTGGGGCAGGCATATTGTGGGCGGGTGACGGGCGAGCAAACGGAAACAATCAGCGGCTGGGTGAAAGTGCCCCATGCCAGGATCTACTGGGAATCGACCGGCGAACCTGCTGGCATTCCCGTCCTGTACCTTCACGGTGGCCCCGGCGGTTCCCTTGGCAAGGGCGGATACCGTAAACGGCACGACCCCACCCGCTTCAGGATCATCGGGCTGGATCAACGCGGGTGCGGCAAGAGCACTCCGGCCGTCCAGGACGACCTTGACCACCTGTCCGGGAATACCACGCAGGCCCTCATCGAGGACATTGAGGCGGTGCGGAAGCACCTGGGTATCGAAAAGTGGATCGTCACCGGAGTTTCCTGGGGCAGCACGCTTGCCCTCGCCTATGCCCTCAAACATCCCGGCCGGGTGCTCGGGATCGCCCTGGTGGCAGTGACGACCACCAGCCGGAGCGAGGTTGAATGGATCACCGAGGACGTCGGACGCATCTTCCCGGAAGCATGGAATGAGTTTTCCGAGGCATCCCGCGCCAACCCGGGCGAACGCATTGTGGAGGCCTACGCCCGCCGGCTCGCCGGGGAAGACCGCGATGACGCCCGACGGGCCGCCCTGGCCTGGGACCGCTGGGAGTCCACGCATGTATCCCTGGATCCCAACTGGGTTCCTGGCGCGCTTTTTGACGATGAGAATGAGCGCATGACGTTCGCCCTTCTCGTGACGCACTACTGGGCCCACGACGGATTCCTGACCGACGGACAGGAGATCATCCCCCGGATTCACGAGCTCAACGGCATCCCCGGGTACCTCATCCACGGGCGGCGAGACATCAGCGGTCCTGCTGCCACCGCGTGGCAGTTGCATCGGCGATGGCAATCGAGCCGGCTTGCGGTCATCGAAAACGAGGGTCATGGCGGCCCGGCATCCATGGCGGCATTGTCAGAGGCAGTCGAAGACATTGCAGCCATGATCTGAGTTGCTTTTGGACAGGCCGCCGCGAAGGGTAAATTGTCGGTGCCCTTTGGCAGAGTTATCCCATGGACGCCGTTGGGGAACGCGAAGCAACAGAAGGGGTGTTGCGGTGGGCCACATGGCCCGCTGTACCTGACACTGCTGCGGCGGATCTTCCGAGTGCAGCGCACGGCCTGCGGATCCTCGCGGCGGGACCGCGGAATCCGGAGGCTTCGGCGTCCGACGGCGTGTTCAGTGATCTGGCCCGGAGCCTTCAGCTGTTGAAGGCTATTGGGTCGGCGGCGGTGGGGGATGCTGTAGGTTTCGGCGTTCGTGAGGCTGCCGACTTCGCCGCCGACGTTGAGGAGATCTCCCGGGCGGCGGAGTTTTTGCAGGTGGTGGCGGCCGGAGCCGTGGACCGGACCCGGCGCCGGGCCCAGGGGTCGGCTAGCCCGGGGGCGGCGGCCGGCTGGACCACCGGGTGGGGTGAAGCCACTGCTGTGCACGGACCCATCGGCTGGGCAGCCGGCCAGGTTCAGGCTATCGAGCCGGATCCGGCCGAACCGGACCCTGCTGACGACGGGTACAGGAATGCTGCCGAGTTCCTGCGGGGTCGATTGCGGATCAGCGCCGTCGAAGCCCGTCGCCGGATCAGCCTTGCCGAAGCGTTGTTGCCCAGCACGGGGATCACCGGCCACCACGAGGAACCGGCACGACCCGTGCTCGCCGCCGCCGTGGCCGCAGGGACTGTCGCGTCCCGCGCCGCGACCATCATCACGCTTGCCCTGGACCGGGTCCGGCACCACGCCCCCGGAGAGACTGTTGCCCGTATGGAACACATGCTGACCAGCCAGGCGGCCGAGAGCGATGCCGATCTGCTGTCCCGGGTCGCCCGGCACTGGGTCGACGGGCTTGACCA